>JAZSGG010000156.1:0-21113 GCA_045532595.1 Oscillospiraceae bacterium
TCCTCGATTCAGGATGTCCGCAATTTCGTGGATACCGTGACCAAGTACAACATGGATATTGACCTTTCCAGCGGTCGTTATATCGTGGACGCCAAGTCCATCATGGGCATCTTCAGCCTGGACCTCTCCAAGGAACTGACACTGAACATCCACAGCGACAACTGCGGTGCTTTCCTCGACGAGATCAAGAGCTACGTTGTAGAGTAATCTGACAAAACCTCATTAAAAGGACTGCTTCGGCAGTCCTTTTGTTTTTTATTGTTTGCACTTGTAATTTTCACAATTATAGTATATAATAAGGTAAAAATCGATTTAACATATTAACATATTGAAAGGATGGGATAAATGAATATGAACGAAAATATGCATGGCTCAAGTACAAACCCTGAATTTGTCGCATCACCGCAGACTCCCACCTCAGCAGGTATGCCACCACAGGCGCAGCCTGCCCCCCCACAGCAGGCACCCCAGCCACAGGGCATACAAGGACAGCAAACATTCTATCCTCAGCAGCCAAATGCTGCTCAACCGTGCGGAGCTCCTACGCAGCAGGCTGCTTTCAATCAGCAACAAACGATTCCGCAGCAGCCTATCCCAAATCTACAGGCAGGTGCGCAGCAATTTAATCCCGCACAGCAGCCTGTATATTACACTCCGCCTGTACAACAGGGCGGATATACTGCACCGCCTTTATACACCAATCAGTACGGCCAGCCGATATACCCGAATTATCCCACTCCGCAGGTCAGCAAACGAGAATCCTTCATAGGCATAAACCTGCTGAGTAAGATCGGCGTTATCTTCATTATCATCGGCGTCATCGCTTTTTCTGCCGTATCGGAAGAATTCCTCTCCCCCGCCATACGCACAGTGATCATTTTTGCGCTGGGTCTTGCCATGACCGCACTCGGTGAAGTCTTTTACAGAAAAAGCTCTGTGATATTTGCCCGTGCCCTCACCCTCGGCGGAATAGCCGAACTGGCTATCTCAATACTGATCGGGTATTATGCATATGAATCTCTTAACGAATGGGCATCGCTGCTTATCGGCGCAGTAATCGCCACAGGATCTGTACTGCTATCGCTTCGCTATAAATCGCAGACCATAATGACAGTGGCTGTTGTCAGCAGTGTGCTACCCTGTTTTGCGTCATTTATGGCAAGCGGACCGTTGTTTGCATCCCTCGTATATCTGATACTTCTGCAAATCGCAGCGATCATCATCTGCAATTATAAAAAATGGTACATTGCCCCATATTCGCTGCTGATATGCAATTTCTTCCTCGCAATATCGATCGGTATCAATCTGAACGATCTTTATGACGGATTGTTCTCTGCCCTCCTTACCACAGTATATATCGTTATTGCCGCGATGCTGTATATCGTTAATTCCGTGATCTGCTCCTTTAAAAATAAGGGGATGCTCCACACATATGATATACTGGAATTCATCACTGCAAATGTTCTTCTTGCACTGGTATCCTTTATCCTTTTGATAATTGCAGAAAACATAACAGCATTCGGCTTCCTTGCACTGTTTGTCGGATGTGCTTATTTTGCTGTAGTCGGCGTTGCCAAAACCACATTTGACAGCTGCAAGCTGATCGGTCTTCTCCTCAACACTGCAATCCTGTATATCTGCGTTTCGATCCTGTGTGTATTCCCAAAAGACCTTATTTATATAGTATTCCATTTCTTTGCCGCAGCTTTGATGGTAATAGGTCTCTTAAAGAATATAAAGCTCGTCAAGACCTGGGGCATCATCACCTGCAGCATTGCTGAATATATCTTCCTAAATTTCTCCATCTTCAGCATCGGAGAAGATATCTACATACTGCACTTTGCCGTGAACACCATTCTGTGGCTCATTATCATGGCAGTGCAGGCGATCCGAAAAGCTCGTGGCACAGGCGTGAATACGTTCGCCATCTCTGCGCTCTGCAACACTGCGCTGTTCGGACTTTACATGGTCATCAACATTGCCATAAGATTATCCGATGAAGGTCTTCTGAGC
Source organism: Oscillospiraceae bacterium (assembly GCA_045532595.1). Classification (GTDB taxonomy): domain Bacteria; phylum Bacillota; class Clostridia; order Oscillospirales; family Ruminococcaceae; genus CAG-115. Next base: position 2,014 of record JAZSGG010000156.1, read on the forward strand.
GGCTTTGGCGAATCCCTGGCATTCGTCATGCTCTTCGGCTCCCTTGTGTGGATGATACTCGGCTTTGTGACAGGCAAGCTGAAATTCCTCGGAAAAGCCGCACCTGTGACGGCTATAATCTTTTATCTGATAAGCTTATGCGGTCTGGGTATAACAAACCTTTGCTCCTGCATCTCCTCCCCCGCTGACAATGTAATATGCCTCGTAGCATCTCTTGCAGTGAATGTGATTTCAATGGCGGCTGCACTTGACGTTACCCTTAACATACGTTCGCTGGCGCCTAAATTCTCCAAAGCCATCGGACTTGTTGTTTCCTTGTACGCAATGCTCTGCATCACCTTCACGCTCGGAGCAAACGAGATCATGGTGTTCACAAATTGCGTGATAAGCTTCATGTATCTCGCACTCGCCATTGCCTGGATAATCGTGGGATTCATCCGCAAAAACGCAGTGCTGAGAAGATTCGGTCTTGCACTCACACTGCTCGCCTGCGCAAAGCTGTTCCTGCTGGATTTCGCAGGTATCGGCCCTGTAGGCAGAACTCTGATGTTTATTCTCTTTGGCGTGATCCTGCTGACTGTCTCCTTCATCTACGCTATTTTTGAAAGCAAGCTGAAAAAACAGGAGCAGGCAGAGCTTCTCCGCCAGCAGCAGCTTCAGTATCAGCAACAGCTTCAATATTACAACTATTATAATAACATCAACAATAACAACACAAATAATAATATCAATCAATAACAAAACAAGGGAGCCTAAAAGCTCCCTTGTTTTAATGTTATGATAACCGCACGCCGTTGCCCAAATCGAAGATTTGGACGGCTGAGCGAACCTTGAAATATATGTTTTGTTGCTTCGCAACTGACAGCTTCGCTGTTATCGGAATTTCATTCCGATAAACATATATTATCAGATCTTAGACATTGCGAGGTACGCTCGTACCTTGTTGACGATAAGCTTGTCGTTGTCATAAGCGAGATGTGAGGGTGCCTGACTTATCTCCACCCAACGAATCTCGGAGATCTCCTCCTCCTGAGGTACGCATTCAAAGCTCGTGGCACGGGCAACGAAATACACAACCTCCTTGCGGGTATCACGACGAGGATTGAACACCACAGTCTCACGGAAAGAAGAATCATCAATGGAAATGTCGATATTCGTCTCTTCCTTGATCTCACGCACGGCAGTCTGAGTCTCGGTCTCGCCATCCTCCATGTGTCCCTTCGGGAATGACCAGTAGCCTGACTTTATGTGCTTAATCAACAAGATCTCTGTATTACCGTAATGCTTACGGTAAACGATCGCACCGCATGACTTTTCATAATTCATGCCAGTTTTCCTTTCATAATGATATATTAATTATATTATATCATACAATTGTCCGTTTGTCACGTTTTTTTGTAAAACTCTTGTTTTTAATTTTTCACATGCGTTTCATCCGATACACGAGATGCCGTCAGACCGCATTACAACTTGATCTGTCGGCTTTTATCGTTTTAACACGCTGAAGTTTTGTGGTCAATTTAGCCGACGACAGCGATCACAGCAATCGGAGTTTTGTAAACTTTGCCAACAATTTTCCAACCGTTGATTTTAGTTAATTTTACAAAAAGAACGGCTCTATTTTACAGTAATTTACAGACAACGGCATGATTTTCAAAAGGTTACAAAATGGTTACAATGCTATTTTGTGCAACAGTCACAAAAACAGCACCTTGTTTTCGGTTGACATTTACGAAACAAAAGTGTATAATAGCGGACGGAACATAAAAAGGGCGGCAGAGTATACCTCTGTACAAAATATAGAATGCCCGGAACGGCGGCGAAGAGCTGCCACAGAACATCAGGAGGAAAGATGAAACCACAAATAGTTAATACCAGGATGAACAGGCTCGTAAAGCAGAGCAAGCTCATCAAGGCGGTACTGTTCGTGACAACTATCATGATCGTTGCAATGATGACCGGTTCACTTCATTTCCGTGACCGTGTATACATCACCGACAACGGCGTGACCAGAGAGTTAATGACCTCTGAAACAAACGTGAGCGCAATACTCAGCTACGGCGAATACACAATAGGCGAACACGACCGCATATCCTACCGCACGGAGGATGAAAACACAGCTTACATCACCATCCAGCGTGCATTCGATGTAAACATCAGCGTGGACGGCAAGATAATCACCGTTCCTGCAATCGACGAAAATGTGCAGCAGCTGCTGGATAAAGCGAAGATCTCCCTTTCAGAGCACGATATCATCAGCTGCGATCTGAACGAAATTGCAAGCGAAGGCATGATCGTTGAGATCACCCGTATTAATTATCAGCTGCGTGCCAACACATCCGAGATCCCTTATGAGACAACATATATAGATAACTCGAATATGGTGATCGGCGATGAAAGGATCGTAACTCAGGGCGAAAACGGTGTAAGAACCTACGTCGTTAAGGAAAAATATGTTGACGGCGTGCTTATTGGTCAGGAGCTCAGCTCCGATAACATCACCAAAGAGCCTGTGACCATGGTCATTGAGCGTGGAACCGCTCTCGCAGAGCCTTATGCAAAGATGGATGACCCCACAAAGCTCACACTGGTGAATGGTCTCCCCGATGAGTATACAAGAATCGTATCAGGCAAGGCAACAGCTTATAACGCAGGCTACACAGCCAAGACCGCCAGCGGCAGAAAAGCTGAAATCGGTACAGTTGCAGTAAATCCCAACGTCATCCCCTACGGCAGCGAACTGTATATCGTTGCTCAGGACGGCAGCAGAGCTTACGGCTATGCAATTGCAGCCGATACAGGTATCGCACTTATGGACGGTACCGTTGCTGTAGATCTCTACTTCGGAAACAAATACGATCACTACTATGACAGCTGCCGCTGGGGCGCTGTACAGGTAGATATCTATGTTCTCTCCGAAGGCGAGGGATATTGATCTTCATAACGAAAAAACTCCTGCAAGTTTTGCGGGAGTTTTTCTTTTTGTCCGCATTTTGATCCCAAAATACGTTTGTGCATTTTCACATGACTTTTTTCTACATCTCAGTACAAATTTTCAAAAATACAGGATACTGACATCAACGAACGGTGAGCGATAGTCATCGGAACACTGTCATGTCACAAAAACATATCGCAAATCTTGTACACTTCGACGAAATGCAAATATCTCGTTTTATGCCCAGTTTATATAATGTGTGCAAATCTTATCTTCCTCTTATGTGAAGAACCAACAGATTTCAGCCATTGTACACAACAGACTGCTTTTATCCAGAAATATAGATTCGGCGATATGAACATTGCGACAAAACGCATTTCAGGCTATACTGAAAATAACAAATGTTCAGAGAGGCAAACATGAAATATCACAATTCCATACAGATCGAAGCAAGCGGGCGTTACGCCCTGTTCACCGATCCGCTGACGAGATCAAGCGGCGAAAAATGCACACTTCCAATCCCTACATACGAGGCGTTGAAGGGAATAGTCTCCGCCATCTACTGGCAGCCACAGATAAACTGGATAATAGATCGTGTGCGCATTCTCGAACCCATCCGCACCGAGTCCCGTTCCGTTCTGAGGCGAAAATACAACAGACGCGGCTACGACATGTCGATATACACCTATCTCACAAACGTGCGTTACCATATACAAGCGCATTTCGTTCCATCAGACACCTGTGGCAGCTTCACCGAAAGCGATGAACACAAGCACTACCGCATGGCACTGCGTATGCTGGAACGAGGCGGCAGGCGCAATATCTATCTGGGTACTGCTGATTGTCCGTGCAGCGTTAACGCCTGCGAATTCGAATCAGGCAACGGCTTTTATGACGATTCCTGCGAGGATATCGGGCTTATGTTCCATAGCTTTACATATTCCGGCGACACACCTGATTCTGCTGCCTATTTCCGTTGCCGCATGGAAAACGGAGTGATACGATTCCCGTTACCACAGGAATGCACACTTATCCAGAAACTAAACACCGAAGGAGCGCTTACCGATGCACTGGTTTGAGCATCTGGCATCTTTGCACAGCGATATTGATACACCGATCTACCATATGACAGCGTATACGGATATTGAGATAAAGCTTGATATCAACGGAAAGCTTGTAGATGTCTCATCCGAAAGGCTGCAGACCGTTATCCCCGCAACCGAAAGCTCAATGGTACGCACATATATGGTAGCACCGCATTGCCTTTCAGATAGGCTGAAGTATCTGGCAGCAGGTATCTCCGAGCCGCATCATTCTACTTATCTCAGGCAGCTGAACGAGTGGGCGGATTCAAACTATTCCACAACACGGCTATGCGCAGTAAGAAACTACATAGAAAGCGGAACACTTCTTGAAGATGTGCTATCTAAGCAAGCCGATCCATCCACATTCGTCCGCTTTACAGTGGACGGAATCCATCTGTGGGAAGACAAAGAACTGATCGAATCCCATATAAAGCGCATGCGGGAGAACGTATCCACCACAGGCCTATGCTGCCTAACAGGAGAATACACAGCGCTTGCAAACTCGCATCCTAAGCACATTCTCCCTGCTGCAGATACCGCTAAGCTCATCTCAGCCGAAAGCGAAAATCTGGCACAAGGCACAGTCAGAGGGGGCTTCTCCATAGGAAAGGAAGCGGCTTACAAGGCACATGCAGTACTCAAACGGATATTAGCTGAATACGGGGTCACCATAGGCATCAGAACGTTCGCTGCCTGGGATGATCTCGGCACCGCAATAAAGCTTCCCATAAACGGACAAACAACAGACTTCTATGTTACCGGCAATATAACAGTCATATCTCTTGCCGCCGCAACCAAAGGCAGGATATCCGTAACATTTCTGCGCCGTATGCCATACGAGATATACAGCCAACGCTTGCGCAAATGGAACGGACTCTCCCTCACTATGCGTTCCATATCCGATACCGCATTCGGCAGACGATTCGGCAATAAATATATATGCCCCGAAGGAGTATACAGCCAGACCACCGAACGCTTGCTGGGTTGTATCCTTGATGATACTCCGATACCATCGGATATCATCCGTGCCGTTCAGAAACGCAATCCCGACACGGCAGAAAAACTATATCGCTATAACGGAGAACACGCATGAAAAAGCTTGAATATAAAATAGATTTTATGGGACTCATCTCAGTCACCAACGCCAATCCGAACGGCGATCCGCTCAACGGTGGAAGACCTCGCATCGACAGCAACGGCTATGGCATGATAACCGACGTCTGCCTGAAGCGCAAGCTGAGAGACAGGCTGATGGAAAATCACACCGAAATATATGTAAGTCCGCCTATGTTCGATGCCGACACACTGGACAAACGAGCCTCCGCCATACCGCTTGTTTCGAAAAGAAAGTTTATTAATAATGCCTGTAAAAAATGGTTTGATGTTCGGGCGTTTGGTCAGGTATTCTCGAATTATGGCAGACGTGGCAGCATAGGAGTACACGGTCCCGTTTCCATACATCCCGCATTTAGTGTTGATCCAGTGGAGATAGAAGAATACTCCATCACAAGATGCATAAACAGCATTACCAAAAAAGGAAAAGCCGTTGATACTCTGGGCTTCCGCAGCTATATCCGATACGGACTGTATGTAATGAAAGGCTCGGTATGTGCGGGTCTTGCCGAAAAGACAGGATTCTCGGAAAACGACGCCATAATGCTCCGCAACGTTATCCGCAATATCTTCAATAACGACGGCAGCTCAGCACGCCCCGAAGGCAGCATGGTACTGGAACGCCTGTACTGGTGGAATCACCACACATTTTACGGAGAATATCCATCCTCGTTGGTGTTCGATACGATCCGCATACAAAAGAACGAAGGAGTTATCATTCCCTCTTGTTTTTCGGACTACACCATAAGCGAAGAGCCGCTTCCCGGGCTTTCCGCAAGAATGTTTGCCAATGTCGTTCCCGATATACTGACGGAACGTGGATCACAATAAGTTTTGCACAGACAAGAAGGGCGCAGGGGAAACTCTGCGCCCTTCGCCCGTGTTGACAAATATTGAGATTTGTGCTACAATTTATTCGGGGACGGCACCCATAACAAAAAACAGCACAATAGAACAGTTTCGCACCGAGGGGAGGACACCCATGACAAAAAACGATGCACAGGCGAAACAGACAGTCCGCATATATTCGGCGGACGGAGAAGAGATAGGCACCACCTACCCCAAACGGGCAAGGGGGCTTGTCAGAAAAGGTCGGGCACGATATGTGAACGACTCCGATATTCGTCTGATCGTGTCCGAAGTAACACAGATTACGGAGGAAACCGAGATGGATAACAATATCACAACAAATACCCCTGCAGCACAGACATCCGAGCCGATAAACAGGCTTTACTTTTCCGCAAGGGAATGGAGCTTCAACAAGGAATGCAGTGACAGCGTCGGAAGCCGCTCTTTTATGCAAGGTCCTGACGGCATAATAAACGAAGCCTACATGATAGGCGACTGGGGCTGGCGCTGGACAGAGATAGTATCAAAAACGCTACTGCTTCCCAAAAACACACTGCACACCTTCACATTCTGGCTCAACGGCGGCGAAAACGACAACAACGATGAGACCTGCCGTTTCGAGGTGATATACAACAACGATCACGAGAGCCGCTACACCTATAATCTCAACCGCAATTTCATAAAGCCCCTGAAAAGAGTGAATGGCTGGGAACTGTACGAGATACCGTTCCGTACGGGCGACAACGAATACACCCAGCTGAAATTTGCAGCACAGAGAGCATATATGACAGTGCTGACAGCAAAGGACGCTTCGGAATACGCTGATCTTGCAGATACTGTCGATCCGTATGAACAGTATCGTCCGCAGAGACACAACATCGTGTTCAATGACGGATGGCCTACCAACAAGCCTTACAGCACAATGCATCTTCAGGCAATGTATGGTCAGCAGCAAAGCGATGCACAGGCAAATACACCTCAGAATACTGCCGTTCAGCAGAACAGCGCTGCTTATCAGCAAAGCATTGGAAATCCGATGGCGGATGTAGTGGCTTCGGTAGCTGGCGTTCAGAGTGGTTTGGATTCACTGAACCAATTCGATTTTGCAGAGCTTCGTGAGTCGCTAAAAAGCTCTCTGGCAGGCAATCCTCATCTGTCGGCAGACGATGTGGAGGAACTGATCGAAAGCGCCATGCAAAGTGCTGAAGAAAGCATCTCAGATGCGATCGAAACACTTTCAGACACACTCATGGAGCTGAATGATTCACTTCGTGAAATGCAGGAGTAATATCCATCACAACAAAATAGAAAGATCCCATACAGAAGGCTGTATGGGATCATTTTTTATGTTTTCATCGCTCTCATTGCATTGAGTATAGCGATGACCGATACTCCAACGTCTGCAAACACCGCCGCCCACATATTCGCAAAGCCCAGTGCCGAAAGTATCAGCACGAGAACCTTTACGCAAAGAGCGAAAATGATATTCTGCATTACGATGTTGTGAGTTTTTCTTGCTATCTTCACTGCCACAGGGAGCTTTTCAATGTTGTCATTCATCAGCACGATATCTGCCGCTTCGATCGCCGCATCCGAGCCGAGACCACCCATGGCAATTCCCACATCCGCTCTTGCAAGAGCAGGAGCATCATTCATACCGTCTCCCACAAACACCAGCGAAGCATCCGCAGGCTTTGAATTGTACAACTCTTCGACCAGCGATACCTTACCATCGGGAAGAAGCTCTGTATGTACCTCATCAATACCGATTGCCGCCGCCACTGTTTCGCCCGTGAGCTTTCTGTCGCCTGTAAGCATTACGGTCTTTGCGCCGCACAGCTTTTTCAGATCAGACACTGCCGAATCTGCACCGCTCTTAATCTCATCGGATATGATAAGATATCCTGCATATCTGCCATCCACTGCGCAGTGAACAGCTGTGCCAGCGCTTTCGGGAGAAACACACTCTGCACCGCACTGCTTCATAAGTCGCTCGTTGCCGACGCATACCTCTCGCCCGTCAACCTGTGCCCGCACGCCCAGGCCTGCAAGCTCCTCTGCATTTTCGGCGCTCGGTGCATCCGTTGCCGCTCTCACTATAGATGCCGCAATAGGGTGCGTGGAGAACTTCTCTGCAGCTGCACAGATATTCAGCAATTTGCTCTCCGTCATGCCAACAGGATGCGTTTCAGTAACCACAAAGCTGCCCTTTGTGAGAGTTCCTGTCTTATCAAACACGAACACCTGCGCCTTGTTCAGTGCTTCAAGGAAATTCGCTCCCTTCACCATGATACCATGCTTTGAAGCTCCGCCGATACCGCCGAAATATGAAAGCGGTACCGAAATAACAAGCGCACACGGACAGGATACAACAAGGAACGTCAGCGCCCTGTATACCCATACACTCCATTCAGGTGCATTGCCCAGAAGCAGCATCACAAGCGGCGGAATCACAGCAAGCACGACTGCCGCAATTACTACGACAGGCGTATATACTCGTGCAAATTTTGTGATAAAATTCTCTGTTTTCGCCTTGTTTTCACTGGAATTCTCCACAAGGTCCAATATCCTTGCAACAGTAGAATCGGAATATGGTCTGCTTACTCTTACACGAAGAAGTCCGGTTGTATTTAGGCATCCGCTGATTACCTCGTCACCCTCTGCCACGTCACGCAGAGCGCTCTCGCCTGTAAGTGCTGCAGTATTCAGACCTGAACTTCCCGATACCACAACGCCATCCAGCGGAATGCGCTCTCCGGGACGGATAACGATAATATCGCCGCACTGCACATCCTCGGGGTCGACCTCCTCTACCTCTCCGTCACGCTCCAGATTCGCATATTCGGGGTTGATATCCACCATCTCCGCAATCGAACGGCGGGATTTTCCCACAGCCACAGACTCGAACAGCTCTCCCACACGATAAAACAGCATTACCGCTGCGCCTTCCATATATTCGCCTATTATCATAGCACCGACAGATGCGATCATCATGAGGAAATTTTCATCGAACACCTGACCATGCACTATATTTCTGAGTGCCTTCCATATTACATCCCAACCCAGCAGGATATAAGCCGCTCCGAAAATGCACAGCTGTACGAGCCAAACCATCTCAAAGCTTTCGGGCAGCATAGCCGTAGCTGCTATTCCTGCAATGAAGATCACCGCAGCTATGATGATCCTTATCAGCATTTTCTTTTGTTTAGCTGTCATGCTTTCATCCTCACATCTTTATCTTGCAGTCAGGCTCAACTTTCTTTATGCAATCCGCTGCCTTTTTCAGGATCTCATCAAAGCATTCGTCATCTGCATCAAGAGTCAGCTTCTGTGCCATAAAGTTCACGCTGACAGACTTTACGCCCTCCAACTTCTCGATAGCCGCCTGCATTTTTGCAGCACAGTTTGCACATTCCAGATCAATAAGCTTGAATGATTTTTTCATGTTATCTACCCTCTCAGTCTTTCTTAATTACTGCAAAGCAGCAAGGAATCATGCCCTCTATCAGCTTCGCCTTTACTCTGCCCACATTGCACTCCTCCAGCATCGCACGATAGGATGTGGGAGTGAAATTCTGCTCCTGTCTGAAGCCAAGCTTCTTGTAAAGCTTTATCGCTGCAGAATCCCTGATGTTCGTATAGGTGGGAAGTATCAGCAATCCGCCACGCTTAGTAACTCTCGCAAGCTCCCGAACCGCTGCCTGAGGATCGGCAAGCAGGTGCAGCACGTTACCCGCCATCACGATATCGTAGGTCTCATCCTTATCAATAAGCTCAAATATATTGCGAGCCTCAAAGCTGATATTAGTGAAGCCGCACTTTTTCGCCTTTGCCCTAGCCTGATCCAGCATAGGAAGCGAAAGATCGGTGCATACGACTTCCGCAGCCTTAGGCGCTGCAGCCATCGTCAGAACACCAGTGCCTGCGGCAGTATCCAACACCCTTGCACCATCGGGGATAAGCTCCGCAGCCTGCTTAATCATACTGCGCCGTACCTTTCCGTTAATGGACTGACCTATATCATACAGTCCTGCAAATCTGTCCCAGAAATCCATGATAACCTCCGTTATTCGTTGATATGTTCAAGGCCCATACGAAGTATCGTCATCACATGGTCGTCAGCGAGGGAATAAAACGCCGCCTTACCCTCTCTGCGCACTCCCACAAGCTTTGCTGTTTTCAGTATCTTCAGCTGATGCGATACAGCGGACATCGTCATTCCCACTACTGTGGCAAGATCGCATACACAAAGCTCGCCGACACTGAGCGCTGTAAGTATCTTTATGCGAGTGGAATCCCCGAACACCTTGAACAGTTCAGCAAGATCTATTAGAGCGTCTTCATCGGGCATCGCAGCGGCTATATCTCCGATATCGTCAGGATGAGCGTGCAGAAGATCACATTCATGCTTTTCGTATTCCATGATTGCCTCCTTAATTTTATTCATCATTTGAACAATTGTTCAAATGTTTGGTTGTATTATACACCCGTTTTATGGATTTGTCAAGGGGTTTTACAAAAAATCTCCCGAGAAATTTCTCGGGAGATGGTCGATATCAATCTACGCATTACGCCTTATAATACAAGTTCAAAATATAGTTCCGCCCGTTCGTTGTCATTATACTTTGCAGTTTCCTGAAAACCAGTACTTCGATACAAGTGATGCGCTGCAGAAAACTGCTTTCGGGTATCTAAACATATTTTATTGTATTTCTGTTCCCTCGCATAATCTATGGCATACTCTAAAAGTAATCTCCCGTATCCTTTGCCTTGGTATTCAGGAAGTACAAACATACGCTTAAGCTCAATCACTTTATTGTCAATGTCAATTATGCGCACTGCGACTGTGCCTATCAGAATCTCATTATCAAACAAGCACCAAAAACAGCCATTTTGCATATAATGCTGTTCCACATCAGCCACATCAGCGTGTCTGTCCTTTGGCGAATATGGTATACCAACAGCAGAAAAACACTTTTCAAAAAATTCTCCAACCGATTGCTGCATATCAGCTTTAAAAGCTAAAATATCCATTGATATACCTCCATCATTTTGATTTGTTGTCACGTTACGAAAAAACCTTCTCATTTGCATGAGCATAATAAACAACCTTAGGACAATAGCTCATAACAAGCGTCCAATCTCGTTCAAGCGCTATATTGTCTTCATAGCCGTAAAGATAATCAACAGGCTCCAGATCTCCTACAAAGCAATCTCCGTTATCCAGCATTACAGATATGCTGTCATCGCTGTGACTCGGCGTTGATATAATCTCCCCCTCTATTCCGATATCACGGAGAAAAACTCTGCTTTCCTCACATTTAAGGAGAATCGCTTCTTTCTCTTTTATCGGCGCATAATCCAGACGCTTATCTCTGCGGAATATCTCATCCGAGAAATGAACAAATTGCTGCTGTGTGTCGATCAGGATCAGCTTCACGCCCTGCTTCATAAGCTCGCTCACCAGACCTATATGATCGGGATGATAGTGCGTAGCCAGCACATAAGTGATATCTTTTACTTCAATAATATGCTTCTTTATCTCCTTATAAAACAACGGCAACGTTCCTGCATAATCCGTATCAACGAGGATGTTTCCTTTTGTGCCACAAATCAAAAAGGTGTTTGTATTTCCGTATCTCAGTTTTTTTACCACAATATCCTCAACCCCATTACACTCCAAATATCGCATAGCTGTCCTTATCGGCAGATGCGGGGATGTAATCACTTTTCATAAGCTCTGCACGCTTTCCGATATATGCTTTCAATATCTCTCTGCTCATATTGGTGATATCCTCACGCATCACAGCTTCCTCGGGAGATAGCAGAAGCACCTCATTATTCTCATAGCCATCCGATCTCGGCTCTCCCGAAATATGATCCATCACAAAAACTGCGCACCACTGATTGGATTTGAACTGCATGGAGATCAACGATCTGACCTTTGCTTCTACACCTGTTTCTTCTAATATCTCACGCTCTGCGGCAGTGGTTGCAAGCTCGTTCTCCTGAACATAGCCACCTGGAAGCAATATCCTGTCCTTTGCCGCTCCGTATGTGTGGCGAACTAGAAGCACCTTTCCGTCTATCTCCACCAATCCGCACACGGTATAGAATTTATTGTTCATAATTACACTCCTATAAAACTCAGTTCAGATTCTCAGGCCCGAACGAATTCGGCAACAGCTTAGCAAGCGTTGTTTCATCATAGTCGTTCTCACTCTTGCACACGATGACCGTCATTTCCTCGGGAGCGCTGAACTCCCTCAGCACCTGTCTGCACACACCACATGGATATGCATAATCCGTCGCCTGCTCTCTGTCCTTCCCACCTGCAATTGCGATGGCTACAAAGCGCTGCTTTCCCTCGCTTACCGCTTTGAAAACAGCCGTGCGCTCAGCACAGTTAGTTGCTCCGTATGAAGCATTCTCCACGTTGCAGCCTGTAACAATCGTGCCATCGTTGCAGAGCAGAGCCGCTCCAACAAAATATCCCGAATATGGCGCATACGAGTTTTTCCTTGCTTCCAGTGCTGCGTTTATCAACCTGTTACGGATCTCAATATCAAGCATGGCTTTTCTCCTTTGAGTGAACTTTATCTAATTATACCCCCGTACAGCTGCAAAATCAAGCATATTTTGTCCGCAGCTGATATAAAATTATACTGATACAAAGGAGGTATACATGAAAAAGCTACTATGTTTTATAATATGCCTGTCAATAACTCTTCTGCTCCCACTCTGTCCTGCAAGGGCAGAAGGTTCTGCAAAGGCGTCTATCCTGATAGAAGCCTCCACCATGCAGGTGCTGACCTCATCCAACCCCGACGAAAAGCTGCCTATGGCGTCCGTAACCAAAACGATGTCCCTGCTGCTGTGGGCAGAAATGCTTGCAGAAGGCTCGCTTACCCTTGAGGAGACCGTTAAAGCCTCCTCCGCTGTACAGGAGACCGACGGCTCTATAATATGGCTGACACCCGGCGAGGAAATGACTGTCACCGAGCTGCTTGAAGCGGTCATCATAGCCTCTGCAAACGATGCTTGTGTGGCTCTTGCCGAACACACCGCAGGCAGCGAAGCACAGTTCGTGAAGCGGATGAATCTGCGTGCGAAGGAGCTTGGCATGACCTCCACCCACTACGCAAACTGTGTCGGCTTCGACCAAAGCGGTCACTACACCACCGCACGGGATACCGCCACAGTCACCGCCGAGCTTATGAAGCACGAGGTCTATCGCGGCTGGTTTCTCACCTGGCTTGATTATCTGCGTGGCGGTGATACACAGCTTGTAAACACCAATAAGATGATACGCTGGTATGACGGCATTCTCGGCGGAAAAACAGGCACCACCGACAACGCAGGCTGCTGCCTTTCCGTCTGCGCTGAAAGAGGAGATATGCGGCTTATTGCTGTTGTCCTCGGCTGCCCCGATGACGATACACGCTTCAACGAAGCGGAAGCGCTGCTGGATTACGGCTTCGAGAATTTCGAAAAGTTCACTCCTGTAACGGATATGACGCAGCTTCCCCCTATTCCCGTCGAAAAAGGACAGCAGAGCAGTGTTTCCCCCGTAGTTGCAATGAACGGCAGCGAATGTGTCATCCGCAAGGGGCGCTCGGCAGATGTGGAATACGAATACACCTTCGTAGAATCTGCAGAAGCACCCGTAAAAAAGGGACAGTTTTTAGGGGAATACCTTGTTCTTGTGGACGGCGTGGCAGTGTTCCGCTCAGACATCGTCGCAGCCACAGAGGTCAAAAAGGTGTCGTTTCTGTACTGCTTCGCCGAGATATTGTCGCAGATCATAAATATGTAAGCAAAACATTATATCTGACACAAAAACAAGCGCATGCAGAAAGCACACGCTTGTTCTCATATTAAAACAAAATCAGCTGATGATTTCATTTATAAAAGCACCGATCTCAGCACAAATCGTTTCATATTCATAATCATGGATATAGTGCGGACAATCCAATTCAATGTACCTGCTTTCAGCTATTTCGGCGATGTATTCTTTTGGTATCTTACGCCATGTCTCCTTATCGAATCCCGTTCCGCCTGATCCGTCTGACAGGAATAACAATACAGGCAATTGAGGAACACCCATTTCGCTGACCTTCCCGGCATTTTCTTTGACCGCTTCGCATTCGTTGATCATTGTTACAGTTGCTGTACGATTGTAAAATACAGCTCTGTAAATTTCTTTTTCCTCATCGGATAAGGTGCCGTGTTTTATTGCATCACTTTCAGCAATGTTCGGCATAAAACGAGTAACACCGATACTTGCCGCCCAGCTAGATAATTTCATAACAGGGATATTGATACTCATACTGTCATAATATTGCGGCACAGCCATATCAAGACCGATAATTGCACTTACTTCCTCAGGATATTTCTGCGCCCAATATAATGCTTCCAATCCTGACATGGAATGAGGGCAAAGAATATACGGAGCTGCCACTCCCGCCGCTGAAAGCGCCGAACGAGTATCTTCAAGAATTGAATCAATGTCTCTGCTTTTATCAACAACATCACTGAAACCATATCCAAATTTTTCTACTACAGCAATTTTATAATCATCACTTAAAAGCGAATACAGGGATTTAAAATCAAGAATGGGAGAACAGGTTCCGCCACCAGACATAAAAACAAGCGTTTTATCCCCTTCGCCTTCAGTATAAACGCTCATATTATATCCCTCAACCTCAACGAGTTGTCCAAGCGGAGACATAAACTCTGCTTCTTTATTCAAATGAATTCGATGATTTATGTATATCGTCAAAAACAACAGGAGCAATACTACTGCGATGATCAAGAGGATATTCATAACCTTGTTACTTTTTTTCATAGCGCGAGTCGTCTTATCCATACAGTTCACATCTGAGCTCCTCGCAAAGCTCCGCCATTTCCTGAAGCTCATCCTCATCCATCATTTCGGCGAGGTCGTAGGAGATGGGCGATTCCGCAAAATCCTTCAGCGCAGAGTTGATGATGTCGTTTTCATCCGCTGTGGCAGTAAGAGTAAGTTGTCCCTCAAGTTCTTCCCAAAGCTCGCCCAAATCGACGCTGCCGTTCTTCTTGCACTCCAGCAGCAGCACCGCAAGATCTGCAATAACACTGATGGCATATTGAAACTCCGCTTCAAAGCCGTCTATCTCTACAGAAAGAGAATCCGTCTCTCTGAAATTGCCACCAAGCTTATCAAGCCCGATATCGGAGAATATTTCCCCAAGAGCGATCTCTCCCTGCTTGCCCGCAAAATATTCCATTAAGGTCATGCTGTCATCACTGCCACCGATATAGTCGCCCCAATATTTATCAATGTACATTTTTAATTCCTCCGTTATCGATATTCAGTCACCAGTCTCTTTCGCCAATAGCAGTTTCAATATCTATGTTGATATCAAACCATTTCAGAACATATTCTACCGTTTCACCGATGCTGTCTCTAGCCACGGTTTCGATCTCACTGTCGTTCTCCTCGAATTCCTCCTGGAGATCGTTTATCGCCAGAGTCATTTTGTCCAGAGCCGCCTGCACTGTCGGAATATCGGTCTCTCCGCTTTCGAGTAAAGCGATAACCTCTTTTATCAACAACTCGATCTTGTCTACAAGAAATTCAGGGAAATATTCGTCATTTCTCATTTCGTCAAGCAGCTGATAGCTGTCATCAAAATTCTTCATATATCCTCCTTATTTATCACTATCCATAAACACTCTGGAGCCTGTAGCGCCCGTCTGACCCTGATACTTGCCACGATAGGGATTCTGCGCCTCTCGATCCATCTTTGCAAACACCAGCTGACCAACACGTCTGCCCGCTTTTAGCTCAATAGCGCAGCGGTTCGCATTGAACAGCTCCAGTGTTATCTCGCCCTTGAAACCGGGGTCTACCCAACCTGCATTCTGGATGAAAAGACCCATGCGACCGAGGGAGCTTCTGCCCTCCACAAATGCTGTAAGATCATCGGGAAGCTCGATATATTCCATAGTCGTAGCCAGAACGAACTGTCCCGGCAGCAGCAGATAGGTATCAGTCTTTATCGTTTTGTAGCTGATCTCACTTTCAAGCGTAATGATACCAGAGGATGTATCCTCAACGATACTGAAAGTATCACCCAAACGTATATCTAT
This sequence comes from Oscillospiraceae bacterium, assembly GCA_045532595.1. GTDB lineage: Bacteria > Bacillota > Clostridia > Oscillospirales > Ruminococcaceae > CAG-115. The sequence goes on from JAZSGG010000156.1 coordinate 18,130, forward strand.
GCTTGCAGGCTGTATCTGAGCCTCGGTCAGCGGCGACATTTTAAGCTCCCCTGTTTTCAGCATTTCTGTTAATGTAATATCCGATAGTATCATTTCTGTTATCCTTTCAAATAAGTATATTTTAATTCTATCACAACTTTATGTAATAGTCAATTCGTCATATTGCCCCATAACGAGACCGCAAAACTAATCAAATCCCCAAATATTTCATATTTTTTGCCAAAGCCCTTGACAAGTTAATTAAAATAAGTTACAATAAAGTCGGATAAATCTGTAAAGTTGAATGCTCCGCACATTATCGGGAATGTTGCTGAAAATGAAGCCGCACAGATGAGTCCGACTTTTCGCCCCGCTCATCTAAACGGGCGTGATCGTTATCACATTAAGCGCCGAAAATCAACTTTGATTTTCAGCTATCACAACCTTAGTGCAAAGCCCCGTACATAAGGCAAAGGCGCAGGGCAAGTGAAAACAGGAACGCATCGGGATCTTGAAAAGGGCATCTATGTCACTCTTGTTAGAGCTGATATATTAAACGCAAAGAAATTGGTCTCTAGCGCAGCACGGCACGGTAAGCCAGGCGGCTTACGTCGAAGTTCACTGTATCGGTTGAGTAAAACCACTGATTTACGGCGTTTTATATTCTCAGCATAGATAACTAAGATCAAGTGACCTCTTCATTTTGAGAGAGGCTGTATGACGCCACCTAGGGTCGTGATACAGCCTCTTTTTTCCATCCTTCACTTCAAGCCAAACTTGTGCAAAATCAACAAATTTCGCCAAGAATGCAAAAAACTGTTGTATATTATTAAAAAATATGCTATAATTGATTCATCACATAGCACTACAAATTTGCTGAAGGAGTTGTTATTATGATTCAAAAAATGGGTGCACAGACAGTTGAAACTATCGCAGGCAAGAAGATCATTAAATCAGGTGCAGTTGGCTCCACCACACTTGACGAGATCAAATGGCTGACCAAGACGCTTTCATCAGCATCTGCCGCATGGAAGCTCAGTGGCTGGGGTTACATTTCTGATATCAGCAAGATGTCCCCTGTTACTCCCGATATCAGCGCTGAGCTTGTAAATCTGCACAAGGCTCTTGAGGCCTCCAACTGCAAGGCAATGGCATTTGTTGTTGGTAGCTCTATCTTTACTGATGCTCAGGCAAAAACCCATCAGAAGCAGTCTCATGCAGCTATTCAGGAAGGTCACTTCAAGACCGAGGCAGAAGCAATTGCGTGGCTGGATACGATCGTGAAATAATTCCATAAACACCTACAGCCCTGTGAGATAATTCACAGGGCTGTATTTATCTTATTTCAGTCTTATGTAGATTCCAACAAAACAAGTGTATGGCTTGATGATCGTTTCAAAGTGTTTTTTGTCGCCGACCGCAAATTCATTTTCTGTTACCAGCCACTCATTCCAGGCTTTATCAAAACAATCCATTTCCCATGTTTCGATAGTATCTATCCTGTCATTACTTCCGATAATATCCTTCCATTGCGTGAAACTTTTGAACATATAAGCCTCATCGCCAAGCCATTCAGAAAGAAGCTCCTCGGAACGTGAAGTAAATTCATTTCGGATTCCGGGTATTCCGATCATCACCACTGCACCATCGTTCAGAAACGGCAATATCTTCTTTTCAAAAAATCCGTTCTCCCCTGCAAAATAGTGATAAGAATCTATGCTGAATAAGGCGTTGAACTGCTTCGGCTCGAAATGCAGATCGATAGCATCTTCGCACACGGGTGTAACCCTGTCACCGATACCCCACACTTCAAAGCGCTTTGAATTATCCTCAGCACTGACCCAAAGATCATTTGCATATACTCTTGCCCCTGTTTCCTTTGCGATCACAAGACTGGTAAGTCCTGTTCCGCAGCCAAGATCAAGAACTCTGTCATCTGCGGAAAACTGCACGGCATGACGTTCAAACAGCTCTTGCAAAACTCGCACACTGTTCGGACCCATCATGGTCTCTGCCGAAATATAGTTTTGATAATCATTATAATTCATGTGTTGTTCACCTCCTGATTTTGAATCTGGTATTGTAAAGCATATTATATGAACCGCACGCCGTTTCCCAAATCAAAGATTTGGACGGCTGTGCGAACCCTGAAATACATGTTCGTTGCTTCGCAACTGACAGCTTCGCTGTCATATCGGAATTTCATTCCGATATCATATATTATAAGCCGCTCCTGACAAACATCAGGAGCGGCTGGAATTTATCCTATCAATACAGGCTTCCGTATGCTGCGCAAGCTCTGTAATCTGCACTTTCAAGATCCTTTGTACCGAACGCAGACCATGCGTGAGGTCTGAACAGACGGTCGTCAGAGATATTGTGCATGGATACAGGGATTCTCAGCATGCTTGCAAGAGTAACCAGATCCTCGCCAATGTGTCCATAAACGAATGCACCGTGATTTGCGCCCCAGTTAGCCATTACGCTGTAAACATCACCTGTTGCACCCTCTGTGCAGATGGGAGCAAACCAAGTGCTGGGCCATGTAGGATCAGTTCTGTCAAGCAGAGTCTTGTTTACATCAGCAGGAAGCTTTGAATCGGGGTTCTTCCATGCATCCAACAAATCCAAGTGGTAGTTCTTACCAAGTGAACCAGCTGTTGAGTTGGTCATATAACCAGCATATGAACCATCGATAGTGTGACCACCAAGCTGATAATCAAATGCGATAGAGATATCGAAACCATATGCATAGAACGAAGTATTGAAACCACCGAATACATCAGCCAAAGTAGAGTCGTAGAGCTTCTTCGAATCCTGGTCTGAAGCGATCTGGTTACCATAGTCAGAAGTAGCAGTCCACTTCTCGGTGCCATCCTCGTTCTTTGTCATCTTATTCCACTGAGACTCACCAGTAGTAGGATTAACACCCATATACTCGTGGATATAGAGAGTGTTCAAAGGAAGACCCTCAGCAAGGAATGTGCTACCTGAGATGAAACCTG
>JAZSGG010000017.1:0-11151 GCA_045532595.1 Oscillospiraceae bacterium
AGGGGACACCGAAATTCCTCATTCCTCATTCCTAATTCCTCATTGAATTTGACGAGCTTCGCTCGTCAAATTCCGATTTGTCCGCAGGCATAATCACCGCTGCTTAGCTAATACTAATGCCGAGGTGATACTAAATGGCGAAACAAGGCATGAAACGGCCCGATTACACGCACACACATCCCAAAAACGATGTGCCGCCCGTCCCTGAGCTTCAGGGCAAGGCGAAGCATACAAAGCAGCCTGCGAACCACATAATCGCAGGAACAAATCCGCCTGCTCAGAAGGTATGGCACACCGAGCGCCCCATCCCCGAGGATATCTACCCAGCTATCGACACCGACCTCGCACGGGATAATGTAGAGAACGATCTAACCGCCGCTGATATACAGGACTTATAACAAAAATGCAACCCACAGCATGCGTAACGGTGTTGCGAAGCAACATCAATTTTCCATAAGGGAAAATTGAAGCGGAGCATGCGCCGCACGAACGCAAAGCGTTCGTATGGAAAAAAGCGCTGCCAACAAAACGGCAGCGCTTCTTATTTTACTTGATATAGTCCTTCAGAGCGGAGATAAGAGCATCTATCTCCTCATCTGTGCCCACGGTGATACGCAGGCGGTTGTCTATCCTCGCCTTGGAGAAGTATCGCACATAGATATCACGGGTCTTGAGATACTCGCAGATATCCTTTGCACGGTAGTCCTTATGCTCCGCAAATACGAAGTTCGCACAGCTGTCAGGCAGCTCGAAGCCCATTGCACGCAGCTCCTTCGTGAGCCTGTCACGGGTAGCTATCACCTTTGCGATCGTAGCACGGAAATACTCCTCATCCTTTACGGATGCGATTCCTGCTTCTATCGCAACACTGTCCATGGGGTAGGAATTGTAGCTATCCTTTGCGGCATACAGTGCCGAGATTATCTCCTTGTTACCAAAGGCGCAGCCTATTCTCATGCCCGCCATGGAACGGCTCTTTGAGAAGGTCTGTGTTACCACGAGATTCTCATACTCAGAAAGCAGCGGAATAGCGCTATCGCCGCCGAAGTCCACATACGCCTCGTCAACGATAACAACGCTGTCCTGATTTGCGTCCAGGATCTCACGGATGAAATCCAGTCCTCTAGCGATACTGGTGGGAGCATTCGGGTTTGCGATCACAACACCGCCGTTGGGGCGCTTGTAGTCCGCTGCATTGATGTTGAAGCTCTCATCCACAGGGATGGTCTCGAACGGAATGCGCAGCATCTCGCACCACACGGGATAAAACGAATATGTGATATCGGGATAGATGACAGGCTTATCGGAATTGAAGAATGCACGGAAGCACAGTGCCAGTACATCATCCGAACCGTTGCCCACAAACACATTCTCACGGGCAAGTCCGACCCTCTCAGCGATCGCAGAAGCAAGCGGCTTTGCATCCGCATCGGGATACTTTTTCAGAGCTCCGCCATCAAACTTTGAAATCACCTCCAGCACACCGGGTGCAGGGGGGTAGGGATTCTCATTGGCATTGAGCTTTATAAAATCCGTCTTGTTAGGCTGCTCGCCTGCAACGTAGGGTTCTATTTTTATCAGGTTGTCTCTCCAGCTCATTTTGTTCTCCTTATTTTATCAGATGATACCGAACAACGTCATGGCGATGCCGTTGATCGCAAAATTGGCTCCCATGTGGATGAGCCAGGATATGTAAAGATTTCCGTAGCGCTCATTGAAGAAGTTGAATATGCAGCCGCCCGCAATGAGTCCAATAAAAGCCACTGCAACTAGCGGAGGCTCGAATGCCACCCACATCATCGCCACATGATAAAGCGCAAATGTCAGCGAGCTGAAGATATACGCCGCCCTGCGGGAAACATATTTCTGCAGCTTCAGGCAGGCAAAGCCACGGAAGAAGAACTCCTCCAGAAAGGAATTGCAGAAGGAGATATACAGCGCCACCGCAACGAAATTATCCTTATCAATGCCCATGGATTCTTCGAGATTTCCAGTTATCTGCGAGAAATCAAAGAAGCGTCCGATAAGAAGATAAGCGCCGACTATCACACCGAAAACGCCGAGACCCCATAGTATCGCCTCAACAATGCCTTTGGCACCGCCGCCGAGACTAAAAAGGCTGCGCAGCCCCAGTTCCTTATCCACGAACAGCGCATATAGAACAGGCATTCCTGCAAAAAGTGTTACCTTTACAGCAGATTTAACGACATAAGGCGGCTGTATGATAAGATCAATTATAGTAATTGCAATAACGCCGATAATGACTATCGCCGCCATCAGCGCTATGTGAAGCTTTCTGCTCTGCGTTTTTTCCTCGCCCATAACAGATCCTTTCAATGAAAACAAAAGACGGACAGCAAGGCGCCGTCCGTCTTAATTGAATTACGGAATTAGTCTTCGTCGTCCTCGTCAACAGGCTCACACTTGATACGCTGACCACAATTGGGGCAATTCAGGGAACTAACCGCCTGCTCATAATCAACGCAGATAGTGTTACCGCAAGAGGAGCATGTGATCTCATACATCTCGTCAAGATCATCCTCGAACTCATCATCGTAATCATCGTCATCATCGTCAATGTCATAAACGATATCCTCGAGGTCAGCTACGCTTTCCTCCATATCAGTCATAACGTCTGCGATATCGTTCAGCTCATCGTCAACCTCTCTGAGGTTTTCTGCGATGTCGGAAAGAACATCAAGCATAGCGGCAATGATCTTGCCTTCCTTTGTGGACTCGTCAAGGGCAAGACCGTCTGCAAGACCCTTGATATAGGAAACCTTTTCGCCGATAGTCATAATATATCATTCCTTTCAAAAATGATCAGATGGAATTACTTAACTCTTTCCATGTACTCGCCTGTTCTGGTGTCAATACGGATGATCTCACCGTTGTCGATGAACAGAGGAACACGGATCTCAGCGCCTGTCTCCAGTGTAGCGGGCTTAGTAGCGTTTGTAGCTGTGTTGCCAGCGAAGCCGGGATCTGTCTGAGTGATCTGAAGCTCAACGAAGTTGGGGGGCTCTACGCCGAATACGTTGCCCTTGTAGGACAGAACCTTACATACCATGTTCTCCTTAACGAACTTGAAAGCGTCGCCAAGATCGGACTTGTTTACGGGAACCTGCTCGTAAGTCTCGGGATCCATGAAGTAGTAAAGATCGCCGTCAGAATATGTGTACTCCATATCCTTTCTCTCAACATAAGCTGTGGGGAACTTTGCGGAAGGGTTGTATGTCTTTTCTACAACGGAGCCTGTAATAACGTTTCTTACCTTTGTTCTAACGAACGCTGCACCCTTACCGGGCTTAACGTGCTGGAACTCGATGATCTGCATTACATTGCCCTCTTCTTCAAAGGTCATGCCGTTTCTGAAATCTCCTGCTGTTACCATAGTAGGAACCTCCAAATAATTTTAATATTCTTTAATACGAATTGCGACACAAGACCGCTATTCTATACATCCTTTATATTTTACCCTATATTGCGGAATTTTTCAAGTCCTTTTTATAAAAAAAACGAAAAAATCTGCATATTTTATATTCTTATGAGCTTTTTCGTGGTCATGGTGAGGTTTTCGCAGCCGTTTTCGGTCACCAGAACCATATCCTCTATGCGCACGCCATACTTTCCCGAGATGTACGCTCCCGGCTCGATGGTGACTATCATTCCCTCGTGCAGCATGGAGCTGCTCTTTCTGGAAAGCGTGGGAGCCTCATGTATCTCAAGACCCACACCGTGACCCAGACCATGACCGAAATACTGATCGTAGCCGCCCCAGCCCTGCAGAGTGCTTCTCGCAACGCTGTCCACGACCTTGCCGCCGATATCGGCACGAACTGCCTTCATGGCGTCAAGATTCGCATAGAACACTGCATTGTAAAGCTCCTCCATTTCGGGAGTAGGCTCGCCGATAACCAGCGTTCTCGTCATATCCGAGTGATATCCGTCCACCACCGCACCGAAGTCCAGCGTCAGGAAATCGCCCTCCTGCAGCGGCTTGTCAGTGGGAACGGCATGGGGAGATGCTGAATTAACACCCGAGGCTGCGATGGTCTCAAAGGAAAGATCATCAGCACCGCAATCCATCATGTAGTAATTCAGCAGCGCTGCCACCTGCTTTTCGGTCATGCCCTTGCGCATACGCTCGAGAAGTCGCTCGAAAGCCGCCTCTGCAATGCGCTGAGCCTTTACGATAAGCTCCACCTCGTCCCTGCTCTTGATGACACGCATTCCGCTTATCTTCTCGGAAAGCCAAGCAGAGCCGTCAAGCTCGGCATAGAACAGCTTTTCCTTGTACTCCTCGAACTCCTTTATGGTCATGTAGGCGCTCTCAACGGAAAGCTTACGGATGTTGTGCTTTATCATCAGATCCATAAGCTGCGAGCGCATATCCTCCATCAGGATAACGGTGCAGTCTTTGACACGCTCGCATGCCTTATCATAATAGCGGGAGTCGATTATAAGATAAGACTGCTCCTTTGTCACGAAGATCACGCCTGCGGAGCTTTTGAAGCCGCAGAAATAGCGACGGCTGACATCGGATGTGATGAGTGCGCCGTGATTCTCATCGGAAAGCAGATTTGACAGCTTCTCTATATTATTCATTTTTTCCACCCAGCTTGTTGTTCAGCGCATACAGACCAAGGATATAGCTGTACTTGCCGAAGCCTGCAATGCTGCCGCAGCACACGGGAGCGATAACGGAGTTCTTACGAAATTCATCCCTGCTGTTAACATTGGAGAGATGCACCTCCACAACGGGGATCTTTATCGCCGAGATAGCGTCACGAATGGCATAGCTGTAGTGAGTGTACGCACCTGCGTTGAGGATGACACCGTCGCAGTCCAGACGGGATTCGTGCAGGCGGTCGATAAGTCCGCCCTCGGAATTGCTCTGGAAGAATGTCACGTCGTAGCCAAGCTCTCTAGCTACTTCGTATATCTCGTCGTTGATGGATTTCAGCGTATCACAGCCGTAGATACCCGGCTCACGCTCGCCGAGAAGATTGAGATTGGGTCCGTTCATTACAAGGATCTTCATATATTACCTCCGTACCTTAAAGGGATTCGAAATAACGCTTCATTTCTGTGGCGTCCTCTGCCTGAGTGCCGTCCGATTCGCAGATTATTGAGGGGGTGAGCTGACGCTTGTGCAGCTCCTCCATGAGCGGTCTGAAATCAGGCCCCCACTGCGTATCCGCAAAGGTTACATGGCGTTTTTCGCCGCCTGTGGTGTACTCTATGCGGCTGAAATGTATGTGCATATCAGAGAGCCTTTCGTGACCCAGCTTATGCTCGATATAATCCAGTATCTTTGCATAATCCTCACGGCTCTGAATGCCGCCGAGAGTCCTCGCATTGAGGTGACCGAAGTCCACGCAGGGCAGGAAACGCTCATCCACGCCGCACAGCTCCACGACCTCCTCAAGAGTACCCAGCTGATTTATCTTGCCCATGGTCTCGGGGCAGATTATGATATCGGAAAGGCCTGCTTCGTCAAGGGCTGCCTGCGCTCTTTTCAGCGTATCGAAAGCTAGAGCGGTAGCCTCCTCCCTGCTCATTTTGGAGCAGGAGCCTGAATGCACCACTATCTTCCTCGCACCGACAGTTCTTGCAGCCTCCGCAGACTGCATGATATAATCCACGCTCTTTAAGCGTGTCTCCTCCTCAACTGAAGAAAGCGAGATAAAATACGGTGCATGCAGTGTGACGTTGATGTTATGCTCCTTTGCAAGAGACGGCAGCAGCGCCACGGTGTTTGCGCTGAGCCTTACGCCACGTCCGCACTCTATCTCATAGCCGTTCAGCCCCATGCTGCTGAGATAATCGGGCAGATCCTGAGGGAACTTGCGCTTGCCCCAGCTGAGAGAATTTCCTCCCGGTCCGAATGAAATGCTCATTATTTTACCTCCAGCTTGGAATAATCACGGTGGAACACCATAGCTTCTATCTTTCTCTTAAGACGAAACGTCCATGTCTTTTCAAGGTGGAACGGCTCCACGAGGATGGTACGCACGCCCGAAAACTTGCCTGCCAGCACGTCGGTGAAGATCTGATCGCCGATGACTACGCAGTCGCTGCGCTTCACTCCCATGGCCTTAACGGCACGCAGTATGCCGAACGGCAGCGGCTTTGCGCCGTTTGCAGTGAACGGAAGTCCCAGCTTTGCGGCAAGTGGCGCCACACGCTTGTTTGTATTATTGGATACCACACGCATTTTGATGCCTGCTGCACGCATCTTGTCCAGCCACTCGGGAACGCCCTCCTCGGGGATGGGGTTTCCGTGCATGGAAAGGGTATTGTCAAGATCCAGCACCAGTGCGGTGATGTTGTTTTTTCTGAGGAAGTCCTCGTCGATGGCGAGAACGTTCTTCAGCCAGAATGTGGGCTTAAACAGCATAAGTCCTCCATATATAACAAGGGCGGATCGCCCGTATTGCTTAAAATGAATGAAGCGGACAAAATTTGCCCGCTTCAACCGATTTTGTTAAGTAGTAAGTCCGTTATCAGAACTTGCGCTTGCGAGCAGCCTCAGACTTCTTCTTACGCTTTACCGAAGGCTTCTCGTAATGCTCTCTCTTACGAACCTCAGCAAGAACGCCGTCTCTAGCGCAAGAACGCTTGAAGCGCTTCAGAGCTGTATCAAGAGACTCATTTTTGCCCAGACGAATTTCTGCCATCTATATCCCTCCCTTTGCCACAAGGCATAGGTTATCTACAAAATAGTAGTTATACAAAAAGTATATGTTTTATTATACATCACATACACAAATTTGTCAAGTGGTTATCACGATTTTTATAGAAAATTTTTCTTAATTTCTCTTAATCGGTCACAAGAGCGCTGATATCAACGGGTGTTCCGTCTGCCCAGAGATGCTCCAGCTGATAGAACTCACGCTCTGTTTCGAGGAACACATGAACGATAACGTCGATGTAGTCAAGACAGATCCAGGTCTTGCTCTGATATCCCTCGATGCTCTTGGGCTGAACGCCCTTTTCGCCGAGCCGGAACTCTACCTCATCCGCCAGTGCCTTTACCTGAGTGGTACTAGTAGCAGATGCGATAACGAAGTAATTTGCAAGGATGGTGAGGTCATCCACCTTCAGAACCTTGATATCCTTCGCCTTCTTAGAATCCAGCGCCTTCACGGCTACTTCATATTCTTCTCTATCTGTCATAAATGATATTTCTCCTTATTGAACTGCATGAAATAATTATAAGCTTCAGTGGTGTATGCAGGCAGCATACCGCACTTTTTACATACGCTCTCGATGTTGTATGTCAGCGCTACCGACATAGCAATATTGATATCATCATAGCATATCTTTCTGAATTTGTCAACGTCCTTGTAGTCCCTGTCCTCGGATATCATATCGCCCAGATACACTATCTTCTGCAGCAGTGTGAGCTGTGCGCATCCGATGGTGTGGAAGCGTATCGCACCGATGATCTCGGCGTCAGATATCTTCAGCTCATCACGCACATAAGCCGCTCCCGCAACTGCGTGCCAGAGGGCAGGCGTGTCGCATTCGGCAGGATCGGGTGCAAGACCGCTGTTTACCGTCATCTCACGCTGAAGCTCCTTGCTCTCCTCTTTCATGATATCGTGGAGCAGACCTGCAAGGTAGCTGCGCTTTTCGTCAGCGCCGTTCTTCTTTGCGAGATCGTAACACGCCTCCGCCACGTTCATGCTGTGATTGAAGCGCTTTTTTGAGAGCCTTTCCTTTATGAGCTTCTCGTATGCGTCAAATTCCTCGTATCTGCTCAAAATCAGCCCTCCCGATAAAGTCCGTTCTGTGCGATGTACTCCGCAACGCCCTCGGGAACAAGGTCAGTTATATCCTCTCCCCTTGCCGCTTTCTCACGGATCTCGGTGGAGGATATCTCGATAGCCTTTGTGGGCAGGACTTTTATTCTGCCCAGCTCGTTTGCGTATTCCATCATGTCAACGAGGCTGTCCTCGTCACGGGCGATGGCACACACCTTTGCCTCTTTCAGGATGGACTCGTACTTGAACCAGCTCTCAAAGCTGAACAGCATATCACCGCCGATGAGCAGGAAGAACTGATCCTCGGGATAGAGAGACTTCAGCTCACGGATGGTATTGATGGTGAAGCTCTTGCCGCCGAGCTTTACCTCGATGTCGCTTATCTCAACGCCCTCGATATGACCGAAGGCTCTGCGGCACATCTCGGCTCTGTCCTCGAACGGGAGCAGCTTTGTTTCCTTGTGGGGGGAATCGTAGGTCGGGATTATCAGCAGCCTTTTCAGCTTCAGCTGCTTCACTGCCTCCTCCGCAAGCCTTACATGACCCTTGTGAACGGGGTTGAATGCTCCCCCGAAGATTCCTGTCTTAATCAAGCTCGATCACCCTCTTCTTGGGATCCTTGCTTCTTCTCCACAGCACGAATTTCCTGCCGATCACCTGTACCACGTCGGCGTTAAGCTGTGCAGCGATCTCATCGGCAGCCTCTCTTGCGGTGTATTCGCAGTTCTCCTGCACGCCCACCTTGATGAGTTCACGGCTCTCCAGAACGTCGTCAAGCTGCTTTACCAGCTCCTCTCCGATACCGTTCTTGCCTACGAAAAATATTGCATTGTAGCCCTGCGCAATGGAACGCAGATGCGCTCTCTGTTTACTTGTCAGCATCAGTTGAATTTCTCCTTCAGTATATTGCTAAGCTGCTCGAAAGCTCTGGCACGGTGGCTGATCTTGTTCTTCTCATCCTCGCCGATAGTCGCCATGCTCTCGTCATCATCCAGCATAAATATGGGGTCGTAGCCGAAGCCGTTGTCGCCCACCATTTCATCGCCTATGTAGCCCTCTACGGTACCGTTTACGTTGTACTCCTCATCCTCGTTATAGATGAAGTAGATGGAGCATACGAAGCGTGCCTCTCTCAGCGAGCGGTCAACGCCGTGCATCTCATCCAGCACCTTCTGGCAGCGCTCCTTGTCGGTGGCGTTCTCTCCCGCATAGCGTGCGGAATAGATGCCGGGGGCGCCGTTCAGGAAATCTATCTCCAGACCGCTGTCGTCAGCGATGGTGGGGAGTCCCGTTGCCTCGAAAACGGCTCTCGCCTTGATGTGCGCATTCTCCTGGAATGTCTCACCGTCCTCGATTATCTCATCTGTAAAGCCTGCCTGACGCATGGATATCACCTCGAAGCCGAAAGGCTCCAGCAGCTTTCCGAATTCACGGAGCTTGCCCTGGTTATTCGTTGCGATTATCAGCCGCTGTCGCATGTCACCCTCTGTTACGGCACATCCGTGTGCCGCTTTGGGGCGACCGCTACAGCATCCGTGCTGTCGGTCAGGCGTACTCGCGGCAGGTTTGTCTTCGGCAGAAATATTATGCTGTATCATTTATTATATCCTTTCACAAATTAATCTTATCATTCAAATAAAGCGTTTACATAGTCTTCGGGGATGAACGGCTGCAGATCGTCTATCTTCTCACCCACGCCCACGAGCTTTACGGGGATTCCCAGCTCGTTCTTGATGGGGATGATGATGCCGCCCTTTGCGGTGCCGTCAAGCTTTGTAAGTGCGATGCCTGTGATGTCTGCGGTCTCGCTGAACAGCTTCGCCTGATTAACGGCGTTCTGTCCTGTGGTCGCATCCAGCACGAGAAGCGTCTCTATCTTCGCATCGGGAAGCTCACGCAGGATAACTCTCGCTATCTTCTTCAGCTCCTCCATCAGGTGCTTTTTATTGTGCAGACGTCCTGCGGTATCACAGAGTATCACATCCGCATTTCTCGCCTTTGCAGCGGATATGGCATCAAACACTACTGCGGCAGGGTCGCTGCCCTCAGCGTGCTTTACTATATCAACGCCTGCACGGTCAGTCCACACATTAAGCTGCTCTATCGCCGCCGCACGGAACGTATCCGCCGCCGCAACGATCACCTTCTTGCCCTGACGCTTAAGATTAGCGGAAAGCTTACCGATAGTGGTGGTCTTACCTGCACCGTTTACGCCGATGACCATGATAACGGATGGCTTCGACGAAAGATCAAGCTCGTTTCCGCCTGTGAGTATCTCGGCGATGATGTCCTTCAGCAGCTGCTTCACATCGTTCGGGTCGGTGGCGCCTGTGCGCTTTACCGCCGCCCTCAGCTTATCGCAGATATCCATGGATGTTTCAGCACCGATATCCGAAAGGATGAGCATCTCCTCAAGCTCCTCAAAGAAATCCTCGTCTATCTTCGTGAAGCTGTTCATCAGCAGCTCGATCTTGCTGAGGAAGCCGTCCTTTGTCTTTTTCAGACCGTTTTTCAGCTTCTCGAAAAAGCCCATCTTATGTTCTTCCTCGGATGCCTCTTCGGAAGGCTGCTCGGCTTCTTCCTCGTCAGCCTCATCATCGCAAGCTTCTTCTGTCTCCTCAATGATATCATCCGCAGGAATATCTTCAACTATCTCCGCAGGTGTTTCTTCGGATATCTCATCGGAAGCTGTGTCCTCGCTGACCTCCTCGGGGACATTTGTCTCCTCGGGGGCTAGTGCCTCCTCGGGGACGTTGGTCTCCTCGGGGACGGGTGCCTCCTCGGTCTGCTCGGTCAGCTCCTCTTCGATATCCTCATCCTGCTTCTTCTTTCTGAATCTGTCAAAAAGGCCCATATTACCTCCGTTACTTCAGTTCCACATCCAGCTCGTCCGTCAGCTCACGGCGCAGCAGTCGGGAAACGCCCTTCTCCTGCATGAACACACCGTAAAGCACGTCGCAGCCCTCAATGGTGCCACGTCTGTGGGTGATCACCATCAGCTGGGTCTGCTTTGCAAACTGGTTAAGATATGTAATATACTTGTCTACGTTTACGTCGTCAAGCGCAGCGTCCACCTCGTCCAGCATGCAGAACGGTGTGGGGCGGTGCTTGAGTATCGCAAGATAAATGGTGATAGCCACCATTGTCTGCTCGCCGCCCGAAAGGGATATCAGGTTCTTGATTACCTTTCCGGGAGGTGCCGCATTTATCTCGATACCCGAATTCAGCACGTCCTCGGGATCGGTGAGCTCCAGCTCTGCCTTTGCGCCGTCTCCGAAGATGGTCACGAATATTTCCTTGAAATGGCGGTTTATCTCCTGGAAGCTGTTCAGGAAGCGTGCCTTGATATCCGTGGTGAGCTGCTCTATCAGCTTTTCAA
>JAZSGG010000044.1:0-33959 GCA_045532595.1 Oscillospiraceae bacterium
TTCGCGTGCTTCGCTGCGGAGATTATATCCGAAACCACAGCACTTGCGGTCGGGAGCTTTCCTGCGCCCTTTCCGTAGAACACAACATCGCCTGTTGCGTCGCCACGGACGAGGATAGCGTTGAACACGTCATTTACGCCTGCAAGCTGGCTGTCATCCTTAACCACTGCGGGGAATACACCGATGGAGATCTCTCCGCCCTCTTCCCTCTTTGCGCAGCCGATGAGCTTGATCTTGCAATCACAGCTGTCGCAGTAATTCACATCCTCGAGAGTGATCTTTGTGATGCCCTCAGTGTGAACATTTTCGGGATAAACATGCTTTCCGAATGCAAGAGAAGCAAGAATACAGATCTTGCGGCAGGTATCGTGACCATCCACGTCAGCAGAGGGATCACGCTCGGCATAGCCGAGATCCTGTGCGATCTTGAGAGCCTCATCGAAGCCCATGCCGTCTCTTATCATCTTTGTAAGGATAAAGTTTGTGGTACCGTTGAGGATACCTGCGATCTCGTCGATCTCGTTAGCCTCAAGACAGGTGTGGATAGGCTTGATAACGGGGATTCCGCCGCCTACGCTTGCCTCAAAGAAGAAGTTTACGTTCTTTTCCTTTGCGATAGCGAGAAGCTCAGCGCCCTTTGCAGCCACAAGCTCCTTATTGGAGGTGACAACGCTCTTGCCTGCTTCAAGAGCAGACTTTACATAAGGATAGGAGAACTTGAGACCGCCGATGACCTCAGCGATAACAGTTACCTCAGGATCGTTCAGGATAATATCGAAATCCTTGACGAACTTATCCTTATAAGGACTGTCCTCGAAATCTCTGATATCAAGTATGTACTTGATATCAAGCTCGCAGCCTGCCTTCTTTTCAAGGCTCTCCTTGTTTTTGTAGAAGACCTCGACAGTACCGGAGCCAACTACGCCGTATCCCAGTACAGCAATCTTTTCCATGTGAAAAACATCCTTTCCCCGGAAGCCTTATGCCGAAAACTCAAGCCCTGTCACCCCCGTAAACCGACGCTCCATGCGGCCACAAGCCATAAAAACGCATAATTCTCCCTTGTTCTGTTTATTATCTTATTTATTATAGCACAACGCTGCATATTTTTCAAGTAGTTTTTACCTGCGTTTTCAAATTACGCTAAAACAACTCAGCTTTTCAGCACAGCTTCGATCTTTTCGATTTCTTCAGTGGTAAATTCTGTCTTGTAGACCGCTTCCACATTATCAACTATCTGCGCAGGCTTTGAGGCGCCGATAAGCACGGTTGTAACAGCGGGATTGCTCAGCACCCACGAAAGCGCCATCTGAGAGAGCTTCTGTCCTCTTGCTGCTGCGATATCATTCAGCTTATTGAGCTTTGCCACCATGGCGTCATTCAGCTGATCCTTTATCCATGTTCTGCCCTTGCCTACTCTGGAATCCTCGGGGACGCCGTTGAGATATCTGTCGGTCAGGAAGCCCTGATACAGCGGAGAGAACACTGCCAGTCCGAAGCCGTTTTCGATTGCATATTTGTCAAGACCGTCGTTCTCTATCCAGCGATTGAGCATGGAGTAGCTGGGCTGATTCACAATAAAAGGAGTACGCAGCTCCTTGAAGATCGGCAGGATCTGCTTCATCTGCTCGGAATTGTAGTTGGATACTCCCACATAGAGCGCCTTGCCCTGTCTTACGATGTGGTCAAGTGCGAGGGCGGTCTCCTCGATGGGAGTCTCACCCGGATCGGGAACGTGATGATAGAAGATATCCACATATTCGAGTCCCATGCGCTTCAGCGACTGATCCAGCGAGGATATCAGGTACTTGCGGGAGCCGTTCTTATCGCCGTAGGGGCCAGGCCACATATCATAGCCTGCCTTTGTTGAGATGCACATCTCGTCACGGTAAGCTCTCATGCCACGGTCGAGTATCTTGCCGAAGTTCTCCTCGGCAGAGCCGTTATATGGATTACCGTAATTATTGGCAAGGTCGAAGTGGGTTATACCGAGATCAAATGCGGTATGCACCATATTCTCCATGTTGGCGAGATTATCGAGATAGCCGAAATTCTGCCAGAAGCCGAGGGATACGGCGGAAAGCTTCAATCCGCTCCTGCCGCAACGGTTATAGAGCATTTTATCATAGCGGTTTTCGTTGGGGGTGTACATTGTGGTTATCCTCCTAAAAATCAAATTGTTTATCTGCTATCTAAAAAACGCCCCCACAGAAAGGCCTGCGGGGGCGCAGTAATATCACATTTCAGCCAGCTCATTGAAGCACTGCTTCATAGCGGGATAGAGCTTGCGGTACATCTCGTATACCTTTTCGTACTGACGGGTGTTCTCCTCAACAGGCTCCTGAATCTTGTCTGCCTTGATAACGGCACGGCAGGCCTCAGGCACGCTGGAGTAGATACCTGCGCCAACTGCAGCAAGCAGAGCAACGCCCAGTGCGGGACCCTCGGAGTTTACGGTGGTCTTTACGGGGCAAGCGTAAAGGTCAGCCAGCATCTGTCTCCACAGAGGAGAGGTTCCGCCGCCGCCACAAGCCATCATGTCGCTTACGTTGATATCCATCTCACGCATTACCTCTACGCAGTCACGCAGGGAGTAGGAAACGCCCTCCATAACGGCACGGAGCATATCCTTCTTCTTGTGCATAGCAGACAGACCGAAGAACACGCCTCTTGCGTTGGGATCGAGGTGGGGAGTTCTCTCACCGTTGAGATAAGGCATATACAGCAGGCGGTTAGCGCCGATCGGAACGCTGCCAGCTTCCTTATCCATCAGATAATAAGGATCGACACCCATAGCCAGAGCAGTCTCCATCTCAGCCCATGCGAAGTTATCCCTGAACCACTTCAAAGAATGACCTGCGGACTGGGTAACGCCCATAACGTGCCAGCAACCGGGGACTGCACAGCAGAATGTGTGAACTCTTCCCTTCTTATCAATAGCGATATCGGAAGTATGTGCAAATACAACGCCCGAAGTACCGATAGTTGTGAATGCCTTACCGTCCTCAACAACGCCTGTGCCTACAGCAGCAGCAGCGTTATCGCCTGCGCCGCCCACAACGGGAGTGCCTTCCTTCAGACCGGTAAGCTCAGCCACCTTCTTTGTGATCGTGCCAGTGATATCAGGGGACTCATAAACCTTTGCAAGCAGTGCCTTGTCGATGCCGAGCTTTGTCAGCACCTCGTCAGACCAACAGCGGTTAGGGATATCAAGAAGCTGCATGCCCGACGCATCGGATACCTCTGTTGCGTACTCGCCTGTCAGCATGAATCTGATATAGTCCTTAGGGAGCAGAATGTGACGGCACTTCTCGTAATTCTGAGGCTCGTTATTCTTCACCCACATGATCTTAGCGGCTGTGAAGCCTGTGATAGCAGGGTTTGCGGTGATGTCGATAAGACGATCTGCGCCTACCTTATCGGTGATCTCCACAACTTCCTTTGCGGTACGCTGATCACACCAGATGATGGACTTTCTGATGGGTCTGTTCTCTGCGTCAAGCATAACAAGACCGTGCATCTGTCCTGACAGACCAATGCCCTTGATATCCTCGGCATTTACCTCGCTCTCAGCGATAACATCCTTGATACCGTTTACGGAAGCGTTCCACCAGTCAAGGGGATCCTGCTCTGCGTAGCCGTTCTGAGGGGTATAGAGGGGATACTCATAGGTAGCGGACGCTACTGCCTTGCCGTCCTCAGAGAACAGCACTGTTTTGGTACCCGAAGTACCGATATCAACGCCTAAAATATAAGCCATAATAATACTCCTTTGCTGATGCTCACGTTGCCGACGGTATGCCGTTTCCGACACAGGCAGACAATGCGAAAACATCTATGTAATCGTTTATATACTATAAATTTTAATATATATTGCCTAATTTGTCAATAGGTTTTGGCAAAATAATTGTTATTTATTATTGACGGAAGATTTGTTTTGGTGTATAATAAATATACGATAATTCTTAATGGAGGTCTGACCGATGAGCCAGCAGAAAACATTTACTCTCGATAACGGTACGACATTTGAAATAAGCGTTGGAGATATCCTCCGCCACGCAGACTGGGACAAGATAACCGACGAAGAGCGCTTTGTAAACAAGCATCTCTACAGAGTGACGGGATTTACAGTTCTCCCAAAAGACAACAGCGAGGCTGTAATGCTGAAGCAGATATTCCACCCCATGCGTGAATATATGTACAAGGCATCACAGCTCACAACAAAGCTTGATCCTGCGAAATACCCCGAAGCTAAGCAGGAATATCTTTTCACAAAGCATGATGTGCAGTTCCAGAGTGCGGCTGAGATAGAAGTCCTCGAAAATATCCCTAAGGATATGATAAGCTACATAAGATTTCAGGAGGATCCGCTGAGATCCGAGCATTTCAAGAGCTATTTCAATAAATAACATTTATGCCCCTCAAGAATGAGGGGCATTTTTATGTCATATAAGCTTCATAGAGTATTTAAGCTCCCCTGCCGTTTCGCCACGCTTATCGTAACTGCGTGTGCCGTCGGCAGATTCGAGGGAGAGTCCCAGACGCTTCATCAGCGCTTCTGACGGTTTATTGCGGATATCACAGCGGGCAAAGACCGATTCAAGCTTCAGTGCCTTAGCAAGCTCTATCATGGCGTTTGCGGCTTCAAAGGCATAGCCCATGCCGTGATATTCGCTGTTCAGTATCCAGCCTAATTCGCCCTGCCTTCTGTCCTCGGTGAGATACAGGCAGACTCCGCCTATCTGAAAGCCGTCAAGCGTCACGGCGTATTCGTAGTATTCGGGTTGTTCCTTGTTCCACTCGGCTACTGCTTCGGTGATGAATTTCAGCGTTTCCTCCTCGGTGTCATTCGGGAGATTCAGCATGTAGCGGGTGATATCTTTGTCGGATGCGTAGAGGTGTGCGGTCGGGAGGTCGGTCTCATCAAGAGGTCTGAGAACAAGCCTTTCAGTCACGATAAGTCTCATATCATGCAGCTTTTCCACAAGCTCAATGGAACGGCGTGGTATCAGCCTTTCGGCAAGTATCTGCTCTGCGCTTATCCAACGATATGCGACAGTTTCGCCCTCCTGCAGAGTAACAGCATCCTTATCCATATCAGTGCGACACAGATAAACGCTGTAATGCGAATTATATCCGGTTACAGGATGACGTGCCTCAGAGATTGTTGCCAGCTGTATAAGCGCACCTGCAACAACGCCTGTTTCCTCATGCAATTCACGGACTGCGCCGTCATACGGTGTTTCGCCTTTCAGCACCGAGCCGCCTGCACCGATCTCCCACATACCACCGCCATGCGGCTTGTCAGGGTCACGCTGCATTACTAGATATGTGCCGTCCGTATGCTGCACTATAACATCCGCTACCCAGTGATACAGATCTGCAGGAGGTGTATCTCCACGGGCAATATCAACGCCTGCAAGCGTGCCATCGGCATTGTAGCCGTCCCACAGTTCCATTTTATCTCCCCTTTCGGAATGAAATCGGGCGACAGATGCCGCCCGATGTATTATTTGATTATTAACCTGCTTATTCACCGCAAAGTTCCTTGTAGAGACCGATGTACAGCTTAGCGGATGCTTCCCAGCTGAAGTCAGCCTTCATTGCACGAACTGCGAGCTTCTTCCACTCTGCCTTGTTATCGTACATTGCCTTTGCTCTCTGCACTGCGTGGAGCATGTCATGTGCGTTGTAGCTCTGGAATGTGAAACCGATACCGTTATCGCCTGCGTCGATGATGGAGTCCTTCAGACCGCCTGTTGCACGAACGATCGGCACGGTGCCGTATCTTGCTGCGATCATCTGTGCAAGGCCGCAAGGCTCGCTCTTGGAGGGCATCAGGAACATATCCGCACCTGCGTAGAGTCTCTTGGCAAGCTGAGGATTGTAGCCTCTGTAGAAGCCGACCTTATCGGGATATCTGTAGTGCATCTCCTGGAAGAAGTCCTCGTAATGAGCTTCGCCTGAGCCGAGGATAACTACCTGCATATCCGTAGCGATAATATCATCAAACACAGCCTTAACGAGGTCAAAGCCCTTGTGATCTGCGAAACGGGAGATCATAACAAGCAGCGGGATGCCGTACTCGGGCATGCCGAATTCCTCGAAGATTGCGCTCTTGCAGGCAGCCTTGCCCTTGAGGGAGCGTGTATTGAAGTTGGCTGCGATGTTGGGGTCTGTCTGAGGGTTATAAAGATCAATATCGATACCATTCAGGAAGCCGCAGGTCTTGTACTGCTTTGTGGAGAGGATCCTGTCAAGGCCGTGGCTGAACCAGGGATCGAGGATCTCGGTTGCGTAGGTGGGAGATACGGTTGTTACCTTATCAGCCATCTCGATAGCGCCCTTCATGAAGTTGATATCGCCATCATACTCGATGATATTGACATTCTGGGGAGGAATACCAACGATGTCCTTAACCAGATCAAGACCATACTGACCCTGATAGCCGATGTTGTGGATGGTGAACACGTTCCTGATGCCTTCGTAGCCCCATGTATTCTTATAGAACAGGTTATAGTATACGGGGATAAGTGCGCACTGCCAGTCATTGGAGTTGATGATCTGCGGCTTGAACTCGATGTACTTCAGCATCTCCAGAACAGCACGGCTGAAGAATACATATCTTTCAGCGTCGTCATAATAGCCGTAGAGACCGTTATCACGCTTGAAATACTGCTCGTTATCAATGAAGAAATAAGTAACGCCGTCAATACGCTGCGAGAAAAGTCCGCAATACTGGCTTCTCCAGCCAACAGGAACAGTGAAGTTTGTGATGTAGATCATCTTCTCCTTCTGCTCGGGCTTCAGCGTGTTTACATAGTAAGGCATAACAACGCATGCCTCATGGCCTGCTGCACAGAGTGCCTTGGGGAGAGAGCCTGCAACATCGGCAAGACCGCCTGACGCTGCGAAAGGTAATGCTTCACTTGCTGCGTAAAGAATTCTCATAGGATTATCCTCCGAAATATTTTTATATAGAGATATATGCTTAAGTTAATTATATCACAACAGCTTTTATATTTCAAGTAGCTTTTGTTAAATTTTCGGCATAAAAACTCCGCCCCTGTCGTAAAACAGGAGCGGATGAAGCTTACTTGGATGTGCCCATGTAGAGAGACTCAGCCAGCTTGTTCTTCGGGATAGTCTGCAGGAATACCTTACCGGGACCTGTAACAACAGTGTTGAACAGACCCTCGCCGCCGAACAGCGCATTGCCGACGCCCTTGTTCATCTGAATATCCATGGTGCAGGTGCCGGACATACCAGCAAGATAGCCTGTATCAACGATCAG
This sequence comes from Oscillospiraceae bacterium, assembly GCA_045532595.1. Classification (GTDB taxonomy): domain Bacteria; phylum Bacillota; class Clostridia; order Oscillospirales; family Ruminococcaceae; genus CAG-115. The sequence continues at coordinate 7,295 of JAZSGG010000044.1, forward strand.
CTGCTGACCTGCCTGCAGATCGTACTCTACAACATAGCCGTCGATCTCGATATATGCGAGACCCTGACCGCTCAGACGCTGCATGATGAAGCCCTCGCCGCCGAAGAAGCCTGCGCCGAGCTTCTTCTGGAAAGCAATGGACAGGTTAACGCCGGGCATAGAAGCAAGATAACCGCTCTTCTGAACGATGAAATCGCCCTGGCTTACATCGATAGCCATGATAGAACCGGGGAAGCTGGATGCAAATGCGAACATACCCTGACCGCCCTCTGCGGTGTAAGTATTCTGGAAAATGGATTCGCCGCTGAACATCTTGCCGAGTGCCTTGCCGAATCCGCCAACGCTTGTCTGCATCTTCATATTGGGTGTCATCCAGGACATAGCGCCCTTCTCACACATGATGGATTCGCCGGGTTCCAGATAGCAGAGCAGGACGGGAAGCGGCTCGCCTTTGATTTCATGTCTCATGATAATTACCTCCGTTTATTTGTATTCGCCATATTACTTTAGCACACTAAATATGCACTGTTTATATTATATAGCAAGAGACACGATTTGTCAATCGTTTTTGCAAAATTTAATGCACGATTCACATAAATCTGTCCAGGAACAAGAGGTAGATACCGAAAACAACGAATGTAACATCAGGCAGCACTCCCCCGCACATAAAGATGATTGCAACAATGGTTGCGAAGGCTATCTTCACAAGCCTGAAAATATCCCGTACATTTTCGGGGGCTGCAAATCTCATGAGCAAAAGCTCTGCTATGCGGGCGCCGTCCAGCTTGCCGAAAGGAAGCAGATTCAATGCAGCGATCAGAACATTGACAGCGGCGGTTGTATAGTATCCGAAACAGTACGCAGCAGACGCAAGCAGGAGATTTGCTCCACAGCCTGCCGAACACACCGCAAGCCTGCTATTCCAGCTGTGGGTTTCAAGTGATGAAGTAAGTCGCATACCGCCTCCGTACAGGCTGATAGAATCAACACGCACTCCACACAATGTCATAACTATCAGATGCCCCAGCTCATGAAATATGCAGGCGAAAAAGGCGCACAGTCCGCTGCCGTTATCAAAGAAAAAAAAGAGAGCAAGCACTGCGAAAAAAGAGAAATCGCAGCTTAACCTCACGCCGCAGATATCGTAAACTATCATACTGCATTATATGCTGTTTGTCCGACAAAAAGAACGACCGCAGGATGATCTGCGGTCGGAATATGTGTATCAGTCCTCGAAAACAGCGCCCTTGCTGGAGGATGTAACGAGCTTTGCATATCTCTTGAGGTAGCCTGTAAGCTCCTTGGGAGGAAGTATGCCCTTTGCCCTTCTCTCAGCGATAACAGCGTCGTCAACGAGCAGCTGCACTGAGCGGTTGGGGATATCAATATGTATCTTATCGCCGTCCTCTACGAATGCGATGAGTCCGCCCTCTGCGGCTTCGGGAGCAACGTGTCCGATCGCTGCGCCTCTGGATGCGCCGCTGAAACGTCCGTCTGTGATGAGGGCAACGCTGCCGTCAAGTCCCTTGCCTACGATAGCGGCTGTGGGTGCGAGCATCTCGGGCATTCCCGGGCCGCCCTTAGGACCTTCGTAACGGATGACTACCACGTCGCGTGCCTTTATCTGACCGCCGTGGATAGCGTCGCAGGCTGCCTGCTCGCCGTCAAATACTCTGGCGGTGCCAGTGAAATCCATCATTTCAGGCTTTACGGCGCCCTGCTTTACAACAGAGCCGTTCTCGGCAAGATTACCGCTGAGGATAGCAATGCCGCCGTCCTTGCGCACGGGTGCTTCGATGGTGTGGATGACCTCACCGTCGGCATCTCTTGCAGCTGCGATACGCTCTGCCTGAGTGCCTGAAACGGTCATGACATCGGTGTTTATGTGGCCGCCCTTTGAAAGCTCACGGATAACGGTCTGTATGCCGCCGCAGGCATTCATATCTGTAATGAATATGCTGCTTGCGGGATTCAGCTTTGCAAGCTGGGGAGTCTTTCTGCTCATTTCATCAATATCGGCAAGTGTGATATCCACGTTCGCCTCATGAGCGATGGCAAGCAGATGCAGAACTGTATTGGAAGATGCGCCGATGGCCATATCGGTTGCAAGGGCGTTGAGTATATTCTTCTTTGTGAGGATATCAGAGGGGCGGATGTTCTGCTTTACAAGCTCCACTACCCTTTCGCCTGATTCCTTTGCAAGTCTGCGGCGTGCAGAGTTCACAGCAGGCTCTGTTCCCGCAGTGGGGAGAGCAAGTCCCAGTGCCTCGGTAAGGCAGTTCATGGAGTTTGCTGTGTACATTCCCGAGCAGCTGCCGCAGGTGGGGCAGGCATTGTTCTCATAATCCTTGAGAACATCCTCGCCGATCTCGCCTGAGGTGAACTGGCCTATTGCCTCGTATATCTCGGAATAGCCGACTCTCTTGCCCTGAACGCAGCCGGGATTCATGGGTCCGCCGCTGATGAAGATGGCAGGAAGATCCATTCTGGATGCGGCAAGCACCATACCCGGAACTATCTTATCGCAGTTGGGGATGAACACCACGCCATCCAGAGGATGCGCTGTAAGCATTACCTCGATGCTGTCTGCGATAAGCTCACGGGATGCGAGAGAATATCTCATGCCCTTGTGGTTCATGGCTACGCCGTCGCACACGCCGATGGTGAAGAACTCGAACGGAACGCCGCCTGCATTTCTGATACCATCCTTTACATACTTTGATATCTCGTGCAGGTGCTGATGTCCCGGGACATAGTCACTGGCAGCGCAGACTACAGCGATAAAGGGACGGTTCATCTCACTGTCGGTTACGCCGAGGGATTTCAAAATTGCTCTGTGGGGCGTTTTTTCGGCGCCTACTTTGATCAGATCACTTCTCATAGTTATTTACCTTTCTTTGTTGTTATCTATATAGTTGGCTTTAAAAGTCAGCTGTATTTACTGCTTGCAAAGCAGCGCAGCGCCGATGATGCCTGCGTCGTTTCCGAGGCTGCATACCACTATCTCGGCATTCTTTACGCTGTTCTTTGTGTATACCTGCTCTGCGACTGCTTTTCTCAGCGGAACGAGCAGCGTATCGCCCTCGTTGCATACTCCGCCGCCGATGCAGAGGATATCAGGCTGGAAGATGTTGATGGTGTTTGCAATACCTGCGGCAAGGTACTTCACGAAGCTGTCGGTGACATCCTTACCTACGGGGCAGCCGCGCTTCAGGGCGTTGTAGGCTGTTCTTGCGCTTACACGTCCGTCCTCTTCCGCTATTTTTGCGGTGATGGAATCGGGGTTACGTTCGATGGCTTCCTTTGTGGTGCGGATGAGTCCTGTTGCAGAGGAATAGGTCTCGAAGCAACCCTTTCTGCCGCAGGTACACTGTCTGCCGTCAACTACGAGAACAGTATGTCCTATCTCGCCGCCTGCGCAGTTGGAGCCGCTGTATATCTTGCCATCGATGATGATACCTGCGCCCACGCCTGTGCCGAGTGTGATGGCAACGGCGTTCTTAGCGCCCTTTGCGGCGCCTGCCAGGAACTCGCCGAAGGCTGCGGCGTTTGCATCGTTATCAAGGAATGTCTTGACACCGAAAGCGCTCTCGATATCGGTGCGCAGAGGTACGTTAACAAAACCGAGGTTATTGGAATACTCCACCACACCGTCGCTGTTGCAGGTGCCGGGGCAGCCGATGCCTATCGCATCCGCCTCGGAAGGAGCTATGCCCAGCTCATTGCAGGCAAGGCGCACGGCTGACTTTATATCCTCAAGTATCTCGGAATAAGGTCTGGGAGCGTTGGTCTTTACCTTGGAGCGTGCGACTATCTCGTAGTTATCATCCACGATGCCGCAGGCGATGTTTGTGCCGCCGATGTCGATTCCTATGTAGTATGCCATAATATCCTCCGTTCTGTTTTATGTTTATTGATGAAGCATATCGCTTTGCAGGTGACCCCCAGGCAATATGCGTCATAGTTATCAGATGATGTCGCTGATGATAAGCTCGCCCTTGCCGCTTACGGTGTAGTCGCCTGTACCTGCGTCAACGAAGATGCTGTCGCCCTTCTTTGCGGTGATGCTCTCCTCCCCTGCGGTAACGGTGCATTCGCCGTCAAGCACGAGGATGGAATTGAAGGACTTGCTGTCGGCTGTGAAGGTCATAGTGCCGTCAAGCTCTGCCTTGTTTACGTTGAAATACTCGCAGGAGCGCAGCAGGGTCTTTGTGCCGCCGTTTACTGCCTCAGGCTTGCCCTGTGCTGTTGTGGGGTACTTCGGAGGAACAAGCTCTGTAACCTCACACGCCTTTTCGATGTGGAGAGGTCTGGGCTTACCGTCTGCGCCTACTCTGCCGTAATCATAGATGCGGTAGGTGGTGTTGGAATTCTGCTGTATCTCAGCGATGAGAATGCCCTTACCGATGGCATGGAGAGTTCCCGCCTCAATGAAGAAAACATCGCCCTTGTGAACGGGTACGTTGTTTGTAACCTCCAGCAGAGTGTTGTTCCGGATGCGCTGTGCGAACTCCTCCTTGCTTATCTCGTGCTTGAAGCCGTAGAGAAGCTCTGCGCCCTCGTTGCAGTCAACGATGTACCACATCTCGGTCTTGCCGTACTCACCCTCGACACGCATTGCGTAATCATTGGAGGGGTGTACCTGTACGGAGAGGTTGTCCTTGGCGTCGATAAGCTTGATGAGGATGGGGAAATACTCGAAGCGCTCGCAGTTTGTGCCGAGAACTCCGCTGCCCTTTGCGGCGATGTACTCGGAAAGGGTCTTGCCTGCGAATTCGCCTGTGGATACGACGCTCTGACCGTCCTTGTGGCAGGAAAGCTCCCAGGACTCGGCGATCTTGTCGGAATCCATCACCTTGCCGTATTCCTCACGCAGGCGGTTTCCGCCCCATATATAGTCTGTGCAGTGTGCTGTAAGTTTGATAATGCTCATTTATGTATGTATCCTTTCGAAATTAATAGCCCAGTTCTTCATTTACGATGATGACCTTGATGCGATCCTGTACACGCTGCTGTCCGAGACGGACATAGGAACAGCATATCCTTCCGTCGCTGCGGCAGTGGGCGCACTCGCCTGTCTTTGCACAGGGAGTAGCACAGTTGAGGCGCACTGTGTTCTTAGGCGCTGCGATAAGCTCCACACGGCGCACTGCCTCATCCATATCCTTTACTATCTTGTTCTTTCCCACAACAAGAACCACCTGCTTCGGGCCATATATCATAGCTGAAACTCGGTTGCCCTTGCCATCGACGTTGTAAAGCTCGCCGTCCTCTGTTACGGCGTTGGAGCTTGCAAAGAACGTATCGGACACGAACGCCTTACGCAGGATGTCCTCAACTTCATCGGGAGTCTTGCCCTCGGAGCGGTCAAGGTAGATGCCCTTGTACTCGTTCATCAGCATATCTGTTACGCCGCTATCCTTAAGCGACATGGAGCCGCCTGCTGTGATGAGCTTGTCATCCTTTATCAGCTCACGGATGATGCCGTGAAGCTCTTCCCTGTTCTCTGCATAGAATGCCTTCATCTTGTTGCGCTGAAGCGCAGCCATGGTCTTTTCAATGATGATATCCATATCTACCTCACTCAATCGTCTGTGCCGCATTTCTGGCTTATTGTTATAAGGGAGTTCTCCGAAATAACAAAGGAGCCGTCGCCGCCGTATTCGCCATAGGGAACGTAATACTCAGCCACCTCCGAGCCATAGGTGATGGTGTTCAGAAGCGCAGCCTTTTTGGCACGGAAGAATTCCTCTGTTATATTCGTATCGCAGTCCTCTGCGATGATGGCATAATAGCTGTCGAGCAGAGAGCTGTCGGAATAGGACAGGTTCTGATTGATGAGCATGGACATGATATCGCCCACCATGTTGAAGCGGTAGCTCTCATCCTCGCCGAAATCAGCAAGGTAAATGTAGCGGAACACAGCTTCGGGACTGAATATCTGCTCGCCTGCATTGAAAGCATCAAGCTCAGCGCCGTCGTTTACGATAAGTGTCTTGGGTACGTTATACTTAACGTTGCCGTAAGCCGAAACAAGGCGGACAAGAGCCGCTCTGTTAAAGCAGATGTAGCCGTCGCATTCTATTCCCATGACAGAAGATGCCGCCTCGGCTGCGCCTGCGCCGCCCTTTGCCGCATAGACATTAGGCAGAGTCCTTTCATGCTCGGGTACGCTTATCCCATTGGGGAGCGGGATAAGCACCAACGCATTGTCAACTGCGTTATAGGAAGCCATCACGAAAAGCTCGGGGATGCCGTTTTCCTCATCCGAAAGCATAGTCAGCACGTTGAAATTATAAGAGGAATCGGGACGGAAATCATCCGAAAGCTCGCCTGAGGATGTAAGTCCCGTAGTCTCCTTCACCTCGGGAAACAGGAAGTCCCTGAAAATAAAGATAACGCCGCACGCAAAGGCGAGCGCCACCGCAAAAGCGATGAAATAGATATACCAGTTACTCTTTCTTTTTACTGCCATGTTTTTCTGCCTTTCATATCTATAAATTCAATAAAATCAAATAAGCTATTGAAATTTTTGTGATTTAGTAATATAATATATAGTTGAGTGGTAAACGCATATTTCCACTCATACCATATACAAGTTTAGTATAACACATTTCTATTAAAATTTCAACACTATACGGAGCAATATATGAACAATTTTTACTGGCGCACCTGGGCAGAGATCAACCTCGACACCCTGAAGAATAATATATGCGAGATAAAAAAGATAGCTAAGGACAAGGAGATAATCGCCGTTGTAAAGGCGAACGCCTACGGTCACGGTGACGTGCATTGTGCGGCGGCTCTCTGCAAGTGCGGAATAAGGCATTTTGCCGTTTCCAATCTGTGGGAGGCTCAGGGACTCACAAACGGCGGCATCAAGGGCGATATTCTGATCTTCGGCTACTGCGATATTCCGCTGATCTTTGAAAATCTCGACAAGGGATATATCTTTACAGTAGGCACCACAGACTACGCAAAGCAGCTTTCCGACGAAGCATTAAAGCGTGGCGTTACCGTGCCTGTACATATCAAATTCGATACGGGAATGAGCCGTGTGGGCATCTCTACCGCTGAGGAGGCAGACTTCATCCTCGCACAGAAGGGATTGAACTGTCTTGCGGCGTACACGCATTTTGCAGTGGCTGACAGCACAGATTCCGAGGCAATGAGCTTTACAGCGCAGCAGCAGAATACGCTGATGGATATCTGCTCTGCAAGAGGGCTGAAGATGCATTCCCAGAACAGCGGCGGCATCCTTTACCATGACGATTACCCCGGCGATTATGTGCGTGCGGGAATTATCATGTACGGTCACAAGCCTGACGCTGACACCTTCCCCTTCCCCGAAACGATAAAACCTGTAATGTCCCTCAAGACGGTTGTGAGCCAGCTCAAGACCATCAAGGCAGGCACGACTGTAAGCTACGGACGGACATTCACCGCCGAGCGTGATACTACTCTTGCGCTTATCGCCTGCGGCTATGCGGACGGCTTCAACAGAAGGCTTTCGGGACAGTGGAGCTGCCGTGTGAACGGCGAATATGCTCCTGTATGCGGACGCATCTGCATGGATCAGACGCTGATAGACGTTACAGATATCCCCGATGTGAAGATCGGCGATGTGGTGACGGTGTACTCCGATCAGCTGTACGACCGCTGCTCCGTTGAGAATGCCGCAAAGAAGATCGGCACGATAAATTACGAGCTGCTCTGCGCCATCGGCACACGAGTTCCCCGAATCTACATCGAGGACGGTCAGGAGACTGAGGTTCAGAGATATGTATAAAAATTCCTCCGCACTTTTCGGGTGCGGAGGTTTTCTATTATTTGGTGCAGATATCTTTTATCCAGCCTGTAACGCCGTTCGGGAAACGCTTGTCGGCAGGTGTACCGTCGTCAAACATAAGGTCATTCTGTATCCAGTTTATCATGCAGTGCTGACCCATCTCGAAGCCATAGAACACCGAGGATATACCGCCATCGCCGTTGTACACCCACTCAGGGAAAAAGCAGACAGTATTCGGCAGAGAGAGCAGCTTTTCCTCATGGGGAGCGATGCACTCGTCGTATATCGCCATCTCATCATGCTTTCCGTGAGCAATTACAAGCTGCACGCCGCTGTCTGCGATGCGGTCGAGGGTCTCGTCATCGGGAACATAGCCTGAAGCTATCGGAATTGCTGCGTCAAAATATCCGTTCCAGTCCTCCAGCATTCGCCATGTGAACCAGCCGCCAGAGGATGCGCCCATGATGAATTTCTTGCCGATGTTTGCGGAATGCTCCTCGCACACCTTATCGAATATCTCCTTTATCGGCTTTGAATGAGGTACATCCCATGCGCCGAGGATGCGGCCGTCCTCCGTGCGTTCCTCATTGCACAGCGGCACGATGATGTACGCTCCGCCCATCTTCTGCTGATACTTCTCCGATGCATACTGCTCTGCGCCGCAGCACATGATACAGCCCTCGCCCATGAGGGAGTTGCTTGCTCCGTGCAGCCACATCAGCACGGGGTATTTCTTAGATGGGTCTGCGCCGTGCTTTACCGGGTCATAGACATAATAGCGGATATCCCCTGTTTCCTCACAGGGGTGGGTGTAGTAATCAAACAGATGGAAAAGAGTCTTGCTGGGATAGGTAGTGCTGTAGCTGATAAACTCGCCGTCCTTCAGGTATTTCGCCCATTCGGGGATGGCGTTCTTATCCTGCTGTGTCTTTTTAAAATCAGGAAGAGCCATGGTGTACCTCCAAATCATCGGTTTTGTTCAGTATAGCACGAAATCACCGTCAAGTCAACTCACGCTGAGAGTGATTTGTACTCAATCAGCGCTATATTGCAAAATGTTCGGATTTCAGCTATACTTATCTCAGGAGCTCCGAAGGAGGTATTACATGAATATCAGATTAGGCGAAAACATACGCAGGCTGAGGCAGGAATGCTCACTCACGCAGGAGCAGCTTGCCGAGGCGGTGGGAGTATCTCCGCAGGCGGTCAGCCGATGGGAGACAGGCATAAGCTTCCCCGATATAACGCTGCTGCCCGTGCTTGCGAATCTTTTCAATGCGACCACCGATACCCTGCTCGGCGTGGATATCGCACAGAAGCAGCAGGAGATCGAAAAGGCACTGGAATACAACTCCACCCTGCACCGTGAGGGTAAGCACCACGAGAGCGAGGCTTTCATCCGTGAGAAGCTGAAGCTCTTTCCCGACAGCGCAGATCTTACCTATCAGTTGGCATACGCACTGGATAAATACATTGCCGACGGTGAGCAGCAGAAAGCAATCGACGATGAGATCGAAACACTTTGCAGACGCTCTATACAGCTTGACCATGGCACCTGGATAACCCATGCGGCAAGGCAGATGCTGTGTCTTTTATACAACAGGCAGGGGCAGCAGGAAAAGGCTATCGAGATCGCCGACAGTATGCCGACATGGTGGGTCAGTCGTGAATTTCTTATGCAGTACGTCAAGCCGCCAGAGCAGGCTGCGGCGCAGCGGCAATATAATCTCGTGGCGCTGATGGATATGATGATACTGCATCTGAAGAAGATAGCACGGGATATGGATTCCGACGAAAAAAGCATTGAGCTGCTTGACAAGGCGGTTGCGCTGGGTCAGCTTATCGCAGGCGAGGATATGAAATTCCATCACGCGCGGATATGCAAGTGCCATCTGTGGAGGGCAAGGTACTTCACACGCATGGGCGATGCCGACAGCGCTTTTGAGGCTCTTGAAAAGGCGCTGCATCATGCAGTTGAGTTCGAGAGCCGCCCCGAATGCTCAAAGTACGAGGCTTTCTGGCTGTGGCGTATCGAGGATGTGCGCGCAAACGAGCGAAAGGACGCTCCCGAAAACCTCTATCAGCATCTGCTGAGGAAAGTGGAAGAAGATTGCTTTAAGGCACTGCGGGGCGATAGCAGATATAAAGCGCTTTGCGAGCGGATAAAGGAATTTATCGGATAACAAAAAAGGTTACCACCGAAATGATGGTAACCTTTTGTTTATACGGGATTATTGCGTATGAACTCATCCAGCAGGTCGGCTGCATACCTGCACAGCTCGGCGCAGGGGCGCTTCTGATAATATTCAGAGGTGCGTGCCTCAGGCACAGCGGACTTCTCCGCCGCCTGCAGACCTAACAGCTCCTTGCAGATGATGCTGCCGTTCTCCTCACGGAATTTGTCAGCCATTGCACGGATCTTTTCATAAAGAGCGATCTTTTCGGTGGTGGCTTTAGGGTCGTCATAGCCGTAGATAAGGCTTGCCGCCATTACAAGTCCCGAAAACGCTCCGCACACCTCACGCATTCTGCCGATGCCGCCGCCGAAGCCCGATGCAAGCTTTACAGCTGTGTCGAAATCCACGCCCAGCTCCTCGCAGAATGCTCCGAAAACGGACTGGGAGCAGTTATAGCCTTCCTTGAACAGCTCGTATGCTCTGTCACCTTTCAAACTCATTTGCAGAACTCCTCGATAGCGTCAGCGATAGGATCGGCAGCTTCGCTCTCGAACAGCTCGATAAGACCGCCGTCAACCTGCTTTGCAAGCTCGGTGTCGATAGGCAGCTTTGCCAGCACCTTCAGACCGTACTTCTCTGCGATCTCCTCGATGTGGCTCTCGCCGAATACGTTTATCTTCTTGCCGCAATCGGGGCATACGGCGTAGCTCATGTTTTCAACAAGACCGATAACGGGAATGTTCATCAGCTCAGCCATCTTCACAGCCTTGCCAACGATCATGGATACAAGCTCCTGAGGAGATGTAACGATGATGATGCCATCAATGGGCAGCGACTGGAACACAGTCAGCGGAACATCGCCAGTTCCCGGAGGCATATCAACGAACATATAGTCAACATCGTCCCATACAACGTCTGTCCAGAACTGCTTTACTGTGCCTGCGATAACCGGGCCTCTCCATACAACGGGGTCGGTCTCGTTCTCCAGCAGCAGATTTACGGACATTACCTTGATGCCCTTCTTGGATACTACGGGATACAGCTCGTTGGCGTTGCCTGTTGCTCTCTCCTTCAGGCCGAATGCCTTGGGGATAGAGGGGCCTGTGATATCTGCGTCAAGAACAGCGGTATTCAGACCTCTGCGGTTCATGAGAACTGCGGACATGGAAGTAACAAGGGACTTACCAACGCCGCCCTTGCCGCTGACAACAGCGATCACCTTCTTGATGCTGCTGAGCTCATGGGGCTTTTCGATAAGGCTCTCAGGCTTACGGGAGGAGCAGTTTGCAGAGCAACTGCTGCAATCATGTGAACATTCACTCATTTTAATCATTTCCTTTCTTTGCCCTGGCGGGCGGGGTTTTATTTAACGGATATTTCCGTATGTAGGTAGGTTTCGTTTACTGCAAAGAGCAGTGCATTCTGCATCTGCAGCAGCAAATCCTTGGTAATGGCTTCGTGTTCGGCGGATAGTTCATACTCATCTGCTGATCTTTTTACGACCTCAGCCCAACTCCAATTATAATTCAGGCGAGGATCAAATATATCTGCGGTCTCGCAGGCACGGAAGATGCGTATCCCATGTTCGGAAAGCTGCGGCAGCGATGTGAGCTGATTTATCCTTCGTATCTCTCTGCCGTCCAGAAGCTGAACCGACTCTCCGAAAAGGCGTGGCAAATCGCCGCTGAAGGCTCTGCCGCATTTCTCATCAAGCTCGTTGCAGAACTCCTCTGCACGCTGTAGGGCTGCACGGAGTTCGGCTGTGTTATCGCTGTAACGCTGAGTATAAGGCTCAGTGGGTGCTTCATTGAAAAACGCCCGTATGCGATACCACATTCCGTATCGCCAATGGATCGTAATGGCAGGAATGGCAGTATGCTGTGCCGCTCCCATGTAGTCAAAATCGCAGAGGTAGTTCTTTTGATTCTTAGTGGTTATTTCAAAGCGTGTGAAGGTACCATCCTCAAAGCCGCAGATCACGGACGGAACGTTTTTTCCATCCATAGCGAAATCGGCGTGAACAGAACACAACCCGTTTGCCGCACAGTGATCGTACCACACATCCGCCTTATCGGTGGAAAAGCCGCCGAAGACGCTCTTTTTGCGAGGAAAACAACGGAATACCGCCTTATCCATATAATCTGCGAGGGTGAAGCGGAAATCGCTGCCGTTCAGCGCTGAGCGCACCGCAGAACAAAGACGTATGGCTAAGTAGATGCCGTCATCCATGGTTTGATCTCACCTCTTACAGCTGCTTACTGAAATTCAGCTGCTTCTTATTATTTACATAGCCGAGGCTCTTATAGAACTCATGCGCATCTGTACGTTCCTCGCCTGAGCAAAGACGCACGGCTGAAGCGCCTGTTTCTCCCGCCCATTTCTCTACAGCGGAGAGCAATTCTTTTCCTATACCCTGACGCCTGTATTCGGGCAGCACTGCGATGCCCATGATATTCTTATAATGCGGTGCATACAGCAGGTCATAATCAACTGCATGGATATAGCCGACGACCTCACCATTAAGTTCTGCGACAGTATCAGGTTTGTGCTGTCGTTCAGCAGCTTAGTCAATTTTGCAGTCGTATCTGACAGCGGAAAATCATATCCCATTGCTTCATGACTAAGGTGCTGCAGCGCTGCGGCATCTGTAACATCACAGCGGCGGACAACCATATCAATCCTCATTCACGAGATACATAAGCGCAAGGCGGTTATGAGCAAGAAGTGCCTCGGAGAGCTTGTGATAATCATCGGTAAGCTCCTTCTCAAGTGCCTTGTGGAAAGGCTCGTCGTTCCAGCTGCCCATTGCGCCGAAAACATCAGAGATATCCGCAGCGAGGTACATTCTCAGCTTGTCCTCGGGAAGCTCGGGGATGCCCTGAACCTCGGAGAGATCGGGCAGCTCGCCGCCTGCGAGAACATCTCCGCCCTTGCGGAATGCCTCAGCGAAATTATCGCAGCCGATATGCTCGGCGAACTTCTCTATATTGGAGAGAGCGATGATGAAATCGGGGGTGTTATCCTTGAAATGTGCCTCCTCGGGAGCATTCTCGATAATGCTCTCTGTGAAGATAACGTTCCAGCCACGCTTCTGCTTATCGGGGATAAACTGCGGTACAAAGCGTGTAAAAGTGCCGTTTGCGTACTTCACGAACAGAGTACAGCCTGTGGTGTTGACGAAGCCGAGCGCTCTTCTGTCCTTTACGACATAAGGCATTACCATGAATATCTTTTCCGCTTCATCGCCCTTCAGCTTCGCAAACCACACATCGGGGGTTCTTGCCATGAGTCCTGCGCTCTTTCCCTTGGGGCAGAACATAAAATTGATCTCGTTCTCATACGGCAGCTTCTTGAAATTGAAATTGCCGCTCTTTAATCCATTCTTCGCTGCCACTGCAAGGCGGCAGATAAGTCCGACTTCACCGTTCATTTTTTACTCCTTTTTGGCAGAGATCCTTCCCTGCCGTATGTATTGAGTTCCTCACAGAACTGAGGAACAGATATATTACTTTAATATGCGGTCTGCAAAGCTTTCGCCCTGCACCTCTCCGTCAACGCCGAGAAGCTCCAGTATCGTTGCTGCGATATTGCCGAAGCACTCCTGCGTTTCGAGATCAACAGGCCTGATATGCTGACCGTAGACAAGCACAGGGATGTATTCCCTTGTGTGATCCGTGCCTGTGTGGCAGGGATCGCAGCCGTGATCGGCGGTGATGATAAGCACGTCATCCTCCCGCATATTGCCGAGAAAGCCGCCCAGCCACTCATCGAAATCGTTCAGTGCCTCTGCGTAGCCCTCAGGGTCACGGCGGTGGCCGTAGCTCTGATCGAAATCCACAAGATTCGTGAAGCACAGGCCGCTGAAATCAGTAGCCTGAACACGCATAGTCTCTTCCATATCAGGCGCATTGCCTATAACACGGAAGGACTTATTCACGCCCTTGCCTGCGAAGATATCATATATCTTGCCGATGCCTATAACATCTTTTCCGCTGTTGACGATGTGATCAAGCATCGTATCCTTCGGCGGAACGAGCGAAAAATCATGTCTGCGGGATGTGCGGATATACGGATGCTCACCCGTAAACGGGCGCGCGATGACTCTGCCAACGGCGTAATCTCCTACAAGGATATCACGGGCGATCTCGCAATAGCGATAAAGCTCCTCAACAGGAACGATATCCTCGTGCGCCGCAATCTGGAAAACGCTGTCCGCTGAGGTGTAGACTATCAGCGCGCCTGTTTCGACGTGCTCTCGTCCGTAGTCAGCGATGACAGATGTTCCCGAATACGGCTTGTTGCAGAGTACCTTCCTGCCTGTAGCCTGCTCGAACTTTTCGATCACCTCGGGCGGGAAACCATTCGGGAATGTGGGAAAAGGCTTCTCAGAAACAATGCCTGCAATCTCCCAGTGGCCTGTGGTGGTATCCTTGCCCTTTGAGCGCTCTGCAATGCGCAGAAATGCGCCCTGAGGCTCATCTGATCTGTGATCGAGATCGACTCCGTCGATATTATAAAGTCCCAGCGACTGCATATTCGGAAGCTTCAGCAGACCTGTGTCAGCACAGGATCTGAATGTATCGGCATGCATATCGCCGAACTCAGGCGCATCGGGCATTGCTCCCACGCCGAAGCTGTCAAGAACGATAAGAAATACTCGCTTTATCATATCAATAGCCTCCGTTTGTGCCGCCGTCAAGGAGAAGCTTCACAGCAGAGCTTGTGCCTATCCTTGCACAGCCTTCGCCGATGAACATTTCAAGATCAGCCTTTGACTTCACGCCGCCTGCCGCCTTCATGCGCACATTTTCACCGATGTGCTGCTTAAAGAGACGGATATCCTCGATGCGCGCGCCGTCTGTGCCGAAGCCTGTGGAGGTCTTGATGAAATCCGCACCTGCTCTTGTTACACAGCCGCAGAGGGAGATCTTCTCCTCCTCGGTAAGGTAGCAGGTCTCGATGATGACCTTCAGCAGCTTATCGCCGCAGGATCTCTTCACCGCAGCTATCTCTGCCTCTACCCTGTCAAAGCTGCCGTTCTTTACATCGCAGAGATCAATGACCATATCGATCTCGGATGCGCCGTTTCTGATGGCGTCCTCTGCCTCGAAGCACTTCACTGCAGTAGTTGAATAACCCAGCGGAAAGCCGATAACGGTGCAGATATTGAGTGCGGGATATCTCTCATGCACATACGCCACATAGGCAGGCGGTATGCACACGGATGCCGTATTATGCTCCAGCGCCTCTGCGCAGAGCCTGTCTATCTCCGCAGTAGTTGATGTGGCACGGAGAAGTGTATGATCTATATAAGGAAAGATCTCGTTATTATTCATGTTTACCTCAAACAAATCTGAAGGATTTCAGCGAAAGCATTCCGCTTACTGTGATGCGAAGCGTTCCCAAACCTGTTACAGGCTGAGTGCTTGCGGAGAACCTGCGGAATTCCGTAAGGCTGCCTGTGGCAGGTATCTCGCACTCTGCAACGGTAACGCCTGTTTCCTCGTGTACGATGGTAAGCTTTGCGCTGCCGCCCGGATTGGAGGCTACTACCTCCACCGCATGATACGGTTTAAACTCGCAGCCGATGAATCTCATCACGCTCTGCCAATCGTGGATGAGCGCATATTCCTCAAGCTTTTCATCAGCAAGATACTCAACGCCGAGATAATCATAACAATCAACGGCGGGAATGGTATGGCTGAGATCTATGCCTTCGTAATCGGTGGCAATGACCTTTATATCTGCGGATCTTCTGATATCTGCAGAGGATGAGCCTACCTGAAGCTCGTATTCACCGCTGAACACATTGAAGTCACGGATATTGGGATCCCAGCGGGAAAGCTCCTCAACAGGGATATTGAGCGTAACGGTGACAGTCTCGCCTCTGGGGATATAGACACGCTGGAAAGCCTTCAGCTGTCTAATCGGCAGCGGCATGGGAAGCTTCGGATAGGAAACATAGAGCTGTACGACCTCTTCACTGTCGCAGCCGCCGACATTCTCCACATCCACCGTAACAGTTATAATATCGTCACGCTGATAGTTCATCTTGTTCGGCTTCACTGCGCCGTAACGGAAGGCGGTGTAGCTGAGTCCGAAGCCGAAAGGATACAGCGGATCGCCCTTGTAATACTGATAAGTAGAGGATGTACGCACGATATTATAATCCTTGATATCGCAAAGCTCCTTTTCAGAGCGGTACCACGTCATGGGGCATCTGCCTGCGGGAGAGATATCGCCGAAAAGCGTCTTTGCAACCGCATCGCCCATTGCGGGTCCTGCATGAGTGGTATGCATGATGGAGCTTACTCGATCATCATTGATAGCATAAGGATATCCCGATACAAGGAAAAGCACCGTTCTCGGATTAACGCTTACAGCAGCGTCAAGGATGCGTCTCTGCTGCTCGGGCAGATTAAGATGCGTTCTGTCCTTGGTCTCACGGGCATTTACAAGAGGCTGATTTCCGCAGAAATATACTGCGTTATGGCACTCTGTCACTGCCCTGCGCACACGGTCTGCGCCTGAGGAGAATATCTCAACATGGATGGGGCAGTTCTTTGTGGGCTTCAGGTCGTTTATAACGCTGAGATGCAGGTGCGAATCAGTGCAGATGAATCTGTCCTGCCAGTTCCTCAGCAGCCACTCGCCGTTGAAGCGTTCCAGCCTGAAAAGCTCCTTCACGAACCAGCCGTATACCTCGTCAGAGCTGCATTTAAGCACATCTCCGTCGCACAGGAACTTGCCGTTGAACTTAGAACGCAGCGATACCGCACCGTCGCCCCATTCAAACAGCTCGAAAAGGCACTCCTCGTTTATCATAGCGCTGTCGCAGGCAAGCACGCCGTCCTCGTTCACTGAGAAATAGAAGCCTGTCTGCGCATTTCTGATGGCGATGATATCATTGCCTGCCTCGAACATGACGTTATCTCTGCCGACTGAAGCGATGATGGAATCAAGTATAGTTCCGATCCTGTCGGACTTGCCTGTGTACCAGTCACGGAAGTTCGTGTTTGCGTGATATCCGATAACAGCGACCTTCTCATTCTTGGATATGGGAAGTACCGCCTGACTGTTCTTCAGCAGGATGATGGATTTTTCCGCAGCCTTCTCAGCTATGCGATAATACTCGTCACAGCAGAGCAAGGACGGATCTGTATCGTTATAGGGGCAGTCCTTGTCGAACTCGCCCAGTAAGAATCTTGATTTGAACACGCCGAACAGCGCAGCGTCGATATCGTCCTCATTGAGCAGACCCTTTTCGATGGCTTCGCTGACGCTTGCATGCACCACGTCCTTATTATCGGTCATGATGTCCGCACCGTGGCTCTTATATACCTTTGTGATAGCCTCCACATGGGTCTTGTCCTTGCGGTGTGCCTGAACATTCGCCATGAAATCGCCGCCGTCTGTCACTGCAAACAGCAGTCCCCACTGATCCTTGCACACCTTGGACACCTCGGGATTGCACAGCGCTTCAATGCCGTTTATCTCGTTATAGGAGGTCATAAGGCTGAGTGCCTTGCCCTCACGGACAGGCTTTTCAAATGCCTTCAGATAATAATCATATTTAAGTCCCGTGGGGATAACAGCGTTATCTCTGCCTCTGTCCTCCTCATGGTTGTTGGCATAAAAATGCTTCAGCGTGGGTATTACCCTTGCATACTTGTCATTAACGCCGTACATTCCCTTACAGAATGCAGCGGACATGGAGCCTGTAAGGAACGGATCCTCGCCGTAGGATTCCTCGTTTCTGCCCCAGCGCGGGTCTCTTTCCATATCAACAGTGGGACCCCATACAGCAAGATTGCACTTGCCGTCGTCATGGCAGATGCGCACCTCGTTGCCTGTTACCTCGCCGATGGCACGCATCATGTTCGTATCGAACATAGCAGCCATGCCGAAAGGCTCGGGAAATACTGTAGTTGCCTTTTCGCCGAAGCTGTTGCCACGGCAGACAAGACCTCTTGCAACCTCTGCGCCTATGCCGAACTCCTTTATGCCCAGCCTTGGCACAGCGGGCTGGTGTGTGGTAAGCATGGTGAGCTTTTCTTCCAGTGTAAGCTCCTCAAGAAGTGCCTTTGTACGCTGATCGAAATCAAGGGACGTATCCATGAATTTAAAGGCCGCCATAATATCCTCCTTGCATTACTGTGATGGGGTGTTATTTTTTGACCGGTTTTCTCAGAATGGAATGCGGGGGAACCACGATATCCGAGGGTATCGTAAGCTTTTCGGTAGCGTGTCGTGCTATCTCGATAGGCTCGCCGTCGGCGCCGTACATCTCTGTTGGCGCAAACGGGACAGGCTCCATACCGGGAGCCAGGATCTCAAGCTCATCGCTGAGCGTGAAGTAGTTTCTCTGTGTAAGGTACATGGTGCCGTTTTCGCAGCGATCCACTGTGCCTACGAAATCATAGGTGCGCATATAGCCGCTGTCTGCGAAATACTGACCGCCGTTTGTCACGATATCAGGCTGCTGGGTCTCAGAGCCTTCGTTCGGGTGACCGTAGAAGAAGCCTGTGCAGTACGGACGGTGGCTGATCTTATCCACCTCATCCAGCACCCACTGCGGCGGCTTTTCGCCCTTTATCGCTGCGTCAAGAGCCGCTCTGTAGGCGTTTACGGTGAGTGCCACATAATATGCGGACTTTGCTCTGCCCTCTATCTTGAAGCTGGTGACGCCTGCATCGATAAGATCATCCAGATGCTCTATCATGCACATATCACGGGCGTTCAGGATATACGAGCCACGCTCATCCTCAAACACCTTGAAGAACTGATTGGGGCGCTTCTCTTCCATGAGATAATAGCCCCAGCGGCAAGGCTGTGCGCACTCGCCACGGTTGGCATTTCTGCCGACAAGGTACTCCGAGATAAGGCAGCGGCCCGAAAAGCTCACGCACATTGCGCCATGCACGAACACCTCGATCTCCATATCGTCGGGGATGTTCTTACGGATAGTGCGGATGTTTTCGAGATCTACCTCACGGGCAAGCACTATACGGCGTGCGCCCATCTTGTACAGCTCCTGTGCGGTCTTATAGTTTACGACTCCTGTCTGTGTGGAGACGTGAAGTTCAAGGCCGGGAGCATGTTCCTTGATAAGGGAGATAACGCCGAGATCGCAGGCGATTGCGGCGTCTATGCCGCACTGCTGCGCATATGCTATAAATTCGGGGAACGCTTCAAGCTCCTCATTGAGAGGAATGGTGTTGCAGGTGAGATAGACCTTGACGCCACGGGCGTGAGCAAGCTCCACGGCTCGCTTCAGACCCTCTGCATCGAAGTTCTTTGCGCCTGCTCTCATGCCAAAGGTCTTGCCTGCCAGATACACGGCATCGCAGCCGTAATCCAGCGCCGAGATCAGGCACTCCTCATCCCCTGCGGGAGCAAGAAGTTCAAGCTTTCTGTTCAAAAGGAATTCTCCTGTTCGTAGTTATTCTTCATCCTCGCTTGCACGAAGCTCGGAATCAATGATGTTCTGCTCATGCTCCTCATTTGTCTGAGCATAGTAGAACGTGCCGTCCTTGCTTGCGAGGAAGTAATAGTAATCGGTATCCTCAGGGTAAAGAGCGGCATTGATAGCCTCAAGACCGGGGCTGCAGATCGCACCTGCAGGAAGTCCCTCGCACTGATAGGTATCGTAAGCGAGGATCATATCGTCAAAGAGGTCTCCTGCATCATCAGGGACGGTGGGCAGGATGCACTCATCTATATAGGTGTAAGTGGTATCAGACTGCAGCTGAGGGAATGTGCCACGGTTATTCAGACGGTTGTGGAATACGGAAGAGATCATTGCCATGTTCTCCTCATTGGTACCCTCCCACTGGATAAGGGATGCGAGAATGATGGTCTGATCGAGGGTGAGACCCAGCTCCTGCATACGATACTGCATCTGCTTTGTGATCTTAGCCTCGAAGTTATCGTACATCTTATCTGCGGCGGTCTTTGCCCACTGAGCTGTATCGAAATCGGGATTCTTCTTCAGATCGTCGATAACATAGAACTCGTAGGTATCGGGGAACAGATAACCCTCCAGCGCATAGAAGCGGTTGGGATCGTCTGCGATGCCCTCTTCAAAGGTGTAGGCATCCTGCTTTGTCTTGTAATAGCGCTCGAAGTCCTCTGCACGGCAGACGTAATTCTCTTCGAGTATCTGACCTATCTCCTGAGCGGTAGAGCCTTCGGGGATCATTACATAAACTGTCTCGGTGTACTTCTTGACGGTCTTGAGCGTATCAACGATGATGTCATAGGACATATTCGTCTTTACCTTGAACTCGCCGTTCAGGAAGCCCTCTTCCTTATCGGAGATGTTGATATACATCTTGAACAGCCATGGCATTTCGATGATGCCGTTATCGGCAAGCTCCTGAGCGATGCTGTCCACATTCATGTCATCGGTGATGGTGATATCGTACTCGCCGCTTTCCTTAGCCATGCCCGTAAAGTCCTTCATGGCGATTATCACCTGAATTGCGAGCCATGTTCCCACAATTACAGCCAGAACGGAAAGCAGAACGCCGAGGAATATCTGTCCGAATGTACGGGTGTGATTGGTGCGGTTCTTTTTCTTTCTTCTCTTTTTACGGCGCCTTTTCACGGGATTTGGAGCAGGCGGCGCTTCGTAAGGCTCCTCCTGCGGCACTACAGAATCCATAAGGCGGGTCTTTTCACTGTTGTCAACACTGTTGAGGTCAGTGAATCTGTCACGTGGCATGATGCCGTCCTCCTCGGCGTGAGGAGAAAAATGCGAGATACTGTCAAGCTCCTGCGTGCCTGAAATATCGGCAGGCTCCTGCTCGTAAATCTCATCAAGGAAATCGTTGTTGTCCATTCTGACCTCCGTTAACTTTCCAATGTATCAAATATCGTCATATCGGCACGCACATCATGCGGCTCGGAAGGCACCTGCATCCTGAAATCGGAATAGCAGATGATAACGCTCCTGCCGATAAACGACGAAAGAAATCTGTCATAATATCCCCTGCCGTAGCCGAGGCGCAGACCGTTTCCGTCAGCGCACAGCGCAGGGACGATGCAAAGGGACCTTTCTCCGCCTGTGAACAGGCTGTCACGCCGAACAGGCTCCATAATGGAGAATCTGCCGAGGGCGAGATCCGAAAAGCCTTTTATCTCATAGAAAAACAGCTCGCTGTCGCCCGAAACAGGCACCGCCACACGCTTGCCCGTTTCAAAGCAATATTCCAGCACACGCTGAGTATCGACTTCGATCTCAGTGGAGACGTATGTCAACACGCTGTCCGCTGCATCTATCAGCAGCTTCAGCTGTGCGAAGATGCTCTCATCCGCTGCGTTTCTTATGGATGTATCCATGGCTTTTCTGCGGGAGATAAGCTCCTTACGAAGCGCCTTTTTTACTTCCTGCATTGCATACCTGCAGCGATCTTTGCAGCCTTTTTATCGTTCACGAGGATCTCGGTAAGCTTCAGTCCGAACTCGATCGCTGCACCAGGGCCTACGCCTGTGGTGATATTGCCATCGGTCACTACGCTGTCGGGAGAAAGCACTGCGCCCTCAAGGAAGCCCTCAAAGCCGGGGAAGCAGGTTGCGTTCTTACCCTTGAGCAGTCCTTTCTTGCCGAGGATGGAGGGTGCTGCGCAGATTGCAGCGATGGGGATGTTCTTCTCAACGCAGAAGTCGATAGCCGACTGCACCGCTGCGCTCTTTTCAAGGTTAAGAGTTCCGGGCATTCCGCCTGGGAGAACTATCATCTCCACACGCTCGTCCAGCACCATCTGCATATCTGTGATATCAGCGAGCATCATGATGCCGTGGGAGGAACGGATAGAATCGCTGCCGATGCCTACGGTCACTACATCCTTTTCCGCTCTGCGGATAATATCAATGGGAGCAACAGCCTCGATCTCCTCAAAGCCGTCTGCTAGAAATACATATATCATAACTGACCTCCGAATGTAATATTGAATTTGTCCTCAAGGAAAACGGGATAATAGGAGAGCTTTGCCTTTCTGAGGTTTTCTGCTCCCGTATCCTCTTCCCTGTTTATATACTTGTATCTGCCGCCAAGAGAACGCACGAACTCACGGTTTATGGCGGTGTATGCGCCCTGATACTGCGTCAGTGCCTTTTCAACGTGTACCACAAAGGTATCGTCAGCGGATGGCTCGCCGAAGGTGAAAGCCTGTACCTCGCCGTTCACACGGAGTACGCCGCCTGTGTAGCCAAGCTTATCGTAATACTTGAAGCTGCAGCGGACGATACAGCTCTCGTCCTCCTTGCTTTTCTGCTCCTCGGGATCGGCAAAGCCGCAGTCGCAGATATTTTCCTTGCACCAGCGCTCGTTCATGGCGATGCACTCAGGGATGTTTTCTGCGGTCATCGGCTCGAAGCTCCAGTCGTTCTCATAGAACCTGTTGAGGTGATTACGCTTGCCGTGGTACTTCTTGCCTTTAAGCTCTGCGAGATCCTCCGCAAGGTAGACGTAATCGCTGCCGTCACGGTTATAGACAGCCTGCGCATCGGGATAAAGAGCGGTTATCTGCTCGGTGATATCCTTATTCGCATAGATGCTGAGCTTTATGCCGTTTTCGGCGCAATATCCTTTAAGCAGCTCCACGCCTGTTTTCACATCGCAGCCGCCTGTCGGGAACGAGAACTTGTACTTATTGCCGCCGAAATGCCAGCGCACGAAGTAATATTCTCCCAGCTGCGCTATCTCCACACCATAGGCTCTGCGCCAGACGAAATTATTGCCGAAGGTGTATTCGCAGCCACGGAACTGAGACTTCTTCAGAGCCTCATCCACCCATGGTTTATCTGTTATCTCTATACCTCTGAAAACGAGTTCAGACATTAATTATCTCCTTGATCTGTGCCATTATCTTTTCGTGTATATCTTCAATGGAGAGCGGTGCGCTGCCATCGGAGCAGTCTATCATGCGCCAGCCGCATCTTTCGGCGGTGTACAGTGCGCTTTCACGGCACTGCTTCATGAATGCGATGTTGCTCTCGTGGATGTCCTTCTTGCTCTCATCGCCGTCATAGCGGGCGGAAAGCAGCTTCTGCGATACCTCGATGGGCATATCCAGAAAGATGACCGCATCAGGCTTCGGCAGACCGAGCTTTTCATACTCGTACTCCCACAGCCATGTCAGATACTCGTCACGCTTATCGGGCGTGAGCTTCGTCATCTGATAGATAGCGTTAGAGGTTGTGTATCTGCCCGATACTATCACAGCGCCGTCGTTGTATTCCCTGCTCCAGTCGGTAGCAAAGCTGATGTATCTGTCCGTAGCATAGAAGCTGCTGGCAGCATACGCACCGATCTCGCCGTTGCAGGGTATCTCTCCGCCGAGATATGCGGATACTATCTTACCGCTGGGGCTGTCGTAATTCGGGAAGCTTATCAGGCGGCTGTTGACACCGTCACCCGCAAGCCTGTCCGCAAGAAGCTGAAGCTGTGTGGACTTGCCGCAGCCGTCCAGACCTTCCAGCACTATTATCTTTCCTTTGCTCATAATACATACCTGTCCATTTTATTGTTATACATTATATATTCTACCACAAACTATCCTTTTAGTCAATGCTTTTTGTAAGTTTTATACAAGAATTTACCCCGATATCGAGGATATCGGGGCTAAAAATTATATTTTATTCACAATCGGAAGCTTGTTTTTTCTTTCTGCGGCTATTGATCACAACAACGACGATGAATGATGCGAACATAATAAACGCAGATATCAGCATAACGAAAGAGGATGTTACAAGTCCGTTATTGATGATAAAGTTCTCTTCCCCATCGGGCGAATATCTGATAAATATATGCGCACAGTTGATTGCGATAATGAACGCCGTTGCCATCGTTCCCGAGCCTTTTACTCCGAACAGACAGTCCTTTGCTGCACAGCGTATCACATTCCACAGACAGCACACTGAAACCGAAAGCATCAACAGAGGTGTGCATTCCTCGCACCATCTGAGAGGTGTTTCGTTTATCGCAACAAGCAGGAATGACAGCAAAACACATATCAGCAGCGCCTCTATGAAAAGATTTGAACGCACCTGATTCTGACGCTCGTCAAACACCTCCTGCTGAGAGCCGGGCTCGCTCAGTATCATGTTTTCGCAGAATTTATCAAAGCTTTTAAGGCTCATTATGCTGCCTCCTTTTCTTCATCGGGTGTTTCGGACTTCTTTCTCTTTCTCATCACAGAAAATACCACCACCGAGGAGACCGCCATGATAACACAGGCAAGTATCAGCACAAAAAACTCAGTCAGCTGACCGTCTGCGATGAAAAAGTTTTTTACAGTCGTAATTTCTTCCTCATTGTTGTGGAATATCATAACGACATAAATAATCATCAGACCCAGAATATATGATGCAGTAAAAGAAGTTTTCTCATATTTCACGCCGAGGAGCGTGCCGTTCTTGCAGTTTCTTATCACCCAGACAAGATAACATACAGCCATACAGAAAGCCAGCACCGCAATAATACTCTGGCAATAGGCATAGAATGCCTCATAAATTATAAGCGCTATAAAGGTCATAAAAGCGTAGGCGTACAGGCATTCGCTGGTTATCTTTGCGCGCATCTGATTCTGACGCTCGTCAAAGATATCCTGCGGCTGTACATGCTCGCCCATAATCATGTTTTCACAGAATTTGTCGAAGCTCTTTAAACTCATAATGTTACCTCCATTGTCACTCTGTCCAGAAAAGCTCATCAAGCGTCTTGCCGAGAGCCTTGCATATCGACACACACAGATTTATCGTGGGATTATAGTCGCCGTTTTCCACGGCGCTGATGGTCTGGCGTGTTACGCCGATCTTCTTTGCAAGCTCATCCTGCGACATATCCGCCGCTGCACGGGCTGCTTTCATCCTGAGATTTTTCGCCATTTCATCACCTCGATGTGAGTATAACATATATTTTACGGTTTGTCAAGTATATTTTACATTTTGATTGATATTTTTTTCAAAATGTCGGCTGAGAGATATAGAAATCCCCTGAGCGGACTCAGGGGATGAAACTATTATACATAACCGATGATAGCGGAAATGAAGATCGCCAGCATGAACACGGGGCATACATACTTTATCATGATGCGATACAGCAGCTTTGACTTGAACTTGCCGTTCAGCTCGACCTCGCTCTCCACGGTCTTTGTCTTGACCACATAACCGATGAGGATGCAGGTAGCCAGTGCAACAAGCGGCATGATAACGCTGTTGCTTACAAAATCGAAGAAATCCAGGAACTGCTTGCCGAACACCAGAACATGATCCCATGCGCTATATCCGAGTACGGAGAGCATTCCTATCAGGAACGAGCCGCCGAAAACAACAAGGCTTGCGGGAATGCGCTTCAGCTTGGTCTTTTCCATTACGATGTGTACGATGGTCTCCATAAGGGAAACAGAGGATGTCAGCGCCGCCAGTGCAACGAGGATGAAGAACACAACGCCTACGATGTGGCCGCCCTCAAAAGAATCGAACACCTTGGGAAGAGTTACGAACATCAGACCGGGACCCTGATTGAGAGCGCTCTTATCGCCGCCCGAGAAAGCAAACACCGCAGGGATTATCATCATACCTGCAAGGAAAGCAATAGCTGTATCAAATATCTCGATGTGGCGGACGGAGCCTTCGATATTATCATCCTTTCTCATATAAGAGCCGTAGGTTACCATGATGCCCATTGCAAGGGACATGGAATAGAACAGCTGACCCATAGCTGCAATAACAGTCTTGAGGGAGAAGTTCTTGAAATCAGGCTTGATGTAGTAGATGAAGCCTTCCATTGCACCGTCAAGGGTGAGAGAATAGATTCCTATACCAATGGAGATAAGGATAAGCACAGGCATCAGGAACTTGCTGAATTTTTCGATACCCTTCTCTACGCCGAGCATTACTACAACAGCAGTAAGCGCCATGTAGATGAAGAAGAAGATCGTAGGCTGCAGTACGTTACCTGTGAAATCAGCGAAGTATGTAACGGTCTTTTCAACGCCGTCAACCACCTGCACGGTGGATGTTGCAGCCTCAGCGCCTTTGCCGATAAGGAAAGTAGTCAGATACTTCAGCACCCAGCCGCCGATAACACAGTAATAAGGGAAAATAATGCAAGGAACCAGTGCAGCCACCCAGCCGAGGGGCTTGAACTTGCTGTGAAGATCAGAGTAAGCGCCCATAACGCTCTTGCCTGTTTTTCTGCCGATGGCTATCTCGGTCACCATCAGCGTGAAGCCGAAGGTCACTGCCAGGATCAGATACACAAGCAGGAAGATACCGCCGCCGTACTGTGCGGCAAGATAAGGGAATCTCCAGATATTGCCCAATCCAACAGCAGAACCTGCCGCCGCAAGGATAAAGCCTATCTTTGAGGAAAACCCGCCCTTAGCGGATTTTACTTTTGTTTTGGTCTGTTCACTCATAAAGTACACTCCAGAAAAATAAAATACATCTATCATTATAATAGATAATAAAACTAAAGTCAAGGCATTTTGTGCTATTTTTCCGCTTTTTGAGGTATTTTTGACCGTCTGCCGCTGTTTTGGTCTTGACAAAACGCTTCGGATACTGTATAATATTTTATGTTCTGCGGACTGCTCCGCACTTAAATAATATGGAGACGTATCGAAGTGGTCATAACGAGACTGACTCGAAATCAGTTGTACCGCAAGGTACCGTGGGTTCGAATCCCACC
>JAZSGG010000159.1:0-7475 GCA_045532595.1 Oscillospiraceae bacterium
ACGCACAACAGTTGCGTTAATAATGTCAATCAGCGCTTTGTTTCCTGCATATTCTACATGGAAGTGAGGCGGATTGTGGTCATCATAGTACATTGTTACTCGGATTCCGTAAAATAAACTTATTTCGGGCATGGTGTTCACTCCTTTTCGGTGTCGTTAGGCTGTTCATCGTCCGATACATATTCCATTATATCGCCAGGCTGGCAGCCTAGCACAGCGCACAGCTTTGCGATTGTATCAGTAGTGACGCTTTTGCCGTTTTTTATTGCGGTTAGCGCACTTTGCGAAATAATGCTTTCTTGTCTTATTCGATAGGTTGTTAAGCCCTGCTTTTTCATCATTGCAAATAGTTTATCATATTTTATTGGCATTATATCATCTCCTTTTGGTTCGTTGCTCGATTGCGGATGTTTTATATCCCCACTATATTATAGCATATTTATGCACGGAAATCAATGTACAATATATACATCTTTTTCCGTGAATATTTGTGCAACATCTATATTGACTATTCACGGATTACGGTGTATAATTATATCAAGGTCAGAGGCAAACACCTCAGCCAAATAAACCGAAAGGAACTACAAAGCATGAAATCAAAGGTTATGACAATCGCAAATCACCTTGTAAAACAGGGCATGAGCAGATCAGCGGCAATGGTAAGAGCGTGGGTGACAGTCAAGCTCCACAGGATCGAGACCAAGACTGCAGGCGTTACACATGGCAACAGACAGAAGCTGCTTGCAAGGCTCTCCCGGTACGCTCCCGAAGATATCACGATCACCTTGAACAGGGAGAGCGGCAACCAGTACGACAGCAATGCCGTTCAGATCGTGGCAGCAGTCAAGGGCAAAGGCTCGGCGGTCATGGGCTATCTCAACAGACAGCTTGCCGCTGCTATCGCTCCCCTGTTGGATAAGGGCAAGGAGATCCGCAGCACGTTCAAAGCCATCACTGGCGGTGCAGATTACCGCCTTACTTATGGATTGAATGTGGAACTCGCAATATAAAGCAAAAGCCCTTACAGCTGCGAACTGTAAAGGCTAATGGAACAGCGGTGCGTGATACACCACCTGTAAGCAAGGATATTGTACCACGCTCGCCGCTGAATGTCAAGATGTAAAGGAGAATTATTTCATGGAAGTGCAAGCGCTTACTACCAAAGAGGTTATTGCAAACACACTTGAAGAGGCTAAGAAAGTGATAAAATCGGATAATTATTCCGTGTATTCTGCTTTTGAATATGCAGCAAGAGCGTTCTATTACTTTGCTGAACGCCATATCAAGAATACGACTTATAATTGTACACTTAAAGAGTGGGTTGAAATATTTACCCGTGCTGTAATGGATTCACAGGAGATCCCGGGCGTTTACTGCATAATCATCTCATATTACTACATTCACTGCATTGAGGAGCGCAGGAAAGTGCCATCAGACACCGAATTGCTTGAGCAGCTCAAAGCACAGATAAAAGAACGCCGAGAGCTTATAGCGGAATTGGACTCCGTCACATCTGCTATCCGAAAGATACTCAATCATCAAACTCTATCATTATATTGGGAATATGCCATGCCGCTGATAAAATGGCGCAGATTAAACGAAAGTCCAATCGATTATATTATGATGGATATCTTCAATTACGGTTACATCATAGGCAAGCGTGAAGAAAGAGCCAAAAAGAGAAAATCGAAGTCCGTAGCATGATTGATTTCGCTTTTTTTCTAAAAATATGGCTTAGCCATGCGCTTTTTACAAAAATGCGTACCGAAACGCCAAATTTATTTTTGGTTATATTGAGGCAAAGACTGCGCTCCCAGACCCGCACATGATAAAGCTCTGGGAAGTACCTTTTTTCTATTAACATCACAGAAAGGACACTACTATGACCGAACTTGAATACCTTACACGCATAGCAAACAGCCTTGCCGCTGAACGGCAAAGCGAAAATATAGCTGCAATACAGTCAGCGGCAAGCGGTACAGAAAAAGCCGCTCGTACTGCTGATGATGCAGATCGAAAGCCTTCAGCATGACAATACAGCAAGCGGAGTGTAACAGCTCCGCTTTTTGCATGCCTGTGAGAGTCTACAAGCCACCTTTGCGATATACGCAGACATCTCTTTTACCCCCTCAGTCCTTGCCGCTATTACAGGTGATTTTCAGCGGCTATTCAAGAGAGATTTTTTATAATCACCCCCTTTTAGGGTGTCCGATTTGTACGGATAGCTCCTTTTTAGGGACTGACAAATCTGACAGTACCCCCTTTTTTAGGCATTACAAATCGGGTGATACATTCCTTTTTAAGGCCTCTAAAATCTCTAAATCTCCTTTTTAGGGCTGCCGAAAGTGCCGATATCTCTTTTTAGGGACTCAGAAAATGAAGAATATCATTCTTTTTAAGGTGTGTAAAATGGGTAAATAACCTCTTTAGGGACTCCCAAATCTCCCAATCGTGCTTATGATTTTATAAGCATAACAAGTTATATTTATAATATCCCTGCAGCGGCAAGCCTATATTTGCACTCGATTGCAAAACACGGTTATGCTCCCCGTTTTCGCTGTAATGGTATGGCGTTGTTGTAGTTTCCGCTCAGCCGCCCATTATCCGCCTTTCTCATAAGCTTTAAATGAGCGTATGGCAAGCCTGTGACGTCGTTTATTGATACATAAGCCTCTATCACTGTATAGCCCTTGTATAATCGCTCTACTGCTGTTTTAAGCTCGTCATTGCGCTTGGCTTCAACCAGCCTGTTGAGCTGCTTGCCGCTTACGGCATTATCACTGGTGCGCTCGATCGGGCGGAGCAGGTTTCGGGAGCAGTTCCATACACGGGAATGCTTTTCAGCATTTCCCGCACTCTTGTGCAGATAATCGGCAAGCTCGTTGAACGTACCGTCAGGATCAGGCTGCAGCCTCTTAATATTGGAGTAGCCATGCTCCCATAGATTTTCAAGCATATCACGGGATATACCTACATTATTGACCAGGATATGATGATGTACACGTCCGTTTTTACCGCCGTTCTCTGTCACATACAGATATTTAAGCTCGTAGCCATTCTTCTTATATAAGGCTCTGAGCCGGCGAATATAGCTGCGAAGCTCCTCTGTTGCCGCTTTATTATCATCTGGTAATGATTCTTTGTTATAGGTCGGAGATATCCAGTAATCCCCTTTATCAAAATTATTATGTATCATTAACCGCATAGCTCGGCGGCTGTTTTCATCATTGAGCTTCTTTTGTTTAGGAATAGTGATCTTTGTCCTTTCGGCTCTTGGAAGATTGTGCAGATTGTCTCCGCTGTGATGATATATTCCTACCTCTGTATAGCCGTTTCTGCATTCGCACTTCTTTTCTCTGATTCTCTGCATATATTACACCTTTTTGGTCGAATTATTAATACTCATTACAAGCCCGTCAAGCGTGGACTACCACGCTTTTTCAAAACCATATAACTGCCTATAAAGCAGCGGCAAAGCATTTACAGCCTTGCCGCTCAACAGCGTTTATTTACGTCTCTTTTTGCGCTTCTTGCACTTACGTTTCGGCCCTTTGGGCTTATAGTGTATTACGGAGTTGGGGAACAGTTCGGCCATCCCCTGTGCGAGATCCTTGCAATTGGTTTCCACCTCTGCGCCTGCTTCAAGCATGGCGTATAGATCATCCGCCCAAGCGTAACAAGGATCTGAATAGTCATTTACACGTATCGGCATCATATTACGCCCCCAATCTAGAGCGATTATTCCTAGTGATGCTTGGCAGTTGACGAATGCCCTTAGATGTAGCAGGCGGCTCATCCAGTGCAGGCAGCGTGGCATTGTTGAGAAATTCGGCGAATTTATCACAGTTCACAAGCACTTTACCCGAAACACGAACGGCATTGATCTTGCCACTCAGAGCCATCTTGCGAACAAAGTAGTAGGATACGCCGAAAAGCTCAGCAGTTTTCTCCATGTTCTCCATACGTGGCGGCTTAAATTCGGGCGCAGTAAAGCGGCGGTTTTCAGTGGTGGGAAAATCGTTAGAATACATATTTTTCTCCTATCTGTTGAAAAGCCGCCGCAAATGTGGTATAATATATACGGAGCTTTTCATACTTTCAATGTGGTTGTTGGATGGTGGGATTGCTCTTGCCGCTTGGCGTGTTGGCGCACGTCAGGCGGCTCTTTTTTATGCGCTGATTTCTTCAACTTCAGCGGCAAGCTTATCAATGATGGCAATGATCTCACGCTGCTTGCTATCAGGAAGCTCACGGCGAAGCCAGCGAGTTAATGTGTTCTCCGATACTCCCAGTGCTTCAGCAACGTCATAAAGAAAAACACCTTTGTTTTTGGCTGCTGTTCTTATCTGCACATTGTACTTCTTAGTCATAATTTTTCTCCTTTCGTGTGGTGGTTGTGGTTGACAGCGACAAAATAATATGATATAATCACAGTGATAGTTGTTGCTGTTGTGTATATTATAGCAACAATCAACTCAAAAGTCAAGCGGTTGTTGTTATAAAAGTCATCAGAGCAACAAATATAGGTTTTGCATTTGAGATTAAAGGAGTGGTTACTACAAAATGAATATAAGAGAAACATTTTCAAAAAGAGTATATCACCTTAGACTGGCAAAAGGTGCTGAATATACTAGGCAAAAGGTAGCCAATGAATTAGGTATCAGTAGAGCGAGTTTAGAATACTACGAAAAAGGACAACGTATGCCTGATATCGAAGTTGCCGCTAAAATAGCGGAATACTATAATGTTTCAACTGATTATTTATTGGGTAGAAGCGATGTCAAAACCGTCAATACCAATTTGCAATCAATATGTGAATTCACTGGTCTAACAGAGGAAGCGGTATTAAATTTACACCAATACCAATATACAAATGATTACACATATCAAGATGATATCAATATTATTAATAAAATACTGGGATATAACGGGGGCGAATTCAACAATGAATTCCCTGCAATAACTCTTAGCCAGTGTTTGTGCAATAATTCATTCCTTTTGGCTCTGAAGTATATGGATATAATAAGATCATTATATAAAAATAACTGCATTCCTTTAACAAACGAAATGCTAACGGAGTCGGAATTGGAGACGAAAAGTCGTGATTCCCAGTTAATTTTAACTATATCAAGATACGTTCAATATAGATTAAATGATGAATTAACTCATTTACAAAGCCTAGTTTGCAACGACTCGTTAATCCTTGATATAGGTGACGATGACGACTATCCGTTTTGAGAGCAGGTGATTAAATGGCAAGTATAACAAAGCGTGGCAGCACATACCTATTCCGTGTATCATGCGGCTTTGATGGCACAGGCAAGCGAATAATGAAAAGTCAGACATGGGTGCCGCCCTCGAGCCTCACACCAAAGCAGGCCGAAAAAGAAGCACAGCGGCAAGCTGTACTGTTTGAGGAGCAGTGCCGCACTGGGCGAATACTTGATAATAATATCCGCTTTGCCGCTTTCGTTGATCTATGGATGAGCGATCACGCAGTAACACAGCTAAAGGCAACAACGCTGTCACGATACAAAGGATTGCTGAAGCGAATCAACGCCTTTTTCGGTAATATGAAGCTCGGTGAGATTCAGCCGCACCACCTTTACACGTTTTATGATAATCTGCGTGAAAGCGGCATCAGACAGGATATTAAATACACACCCACGCCTGAGCTTAATAAGATCATTAAGGAGCTGAAGCTTTCAAAGGAAAGCTTGGGAAGAGGCGCAGGCGTGGCGGCTAGCACTGTACGCAGTGCAATGAGCGGCAATAATATCCGCCAAGAAAACGCCGAGAAGATTGCCGCTTATTTAGGATATGATGTTCTAGATCTGTTCATTGCCAACGATGATAAAACCCTGTCCGATACTACAATATTGCACTACCATAGGCTTTTATCGACTATATTGACAAAGGCAGTGCAATGGCAGCTGATATATTCAAATCCCTGTCAGCGTACCGAGCCGCCAAAAGCTAAACGCAAAGAAGCACGATATCTCGATGATATACAGGCCAAGAAGCTTCTTGAGGCTGTACAGAATGAGCCATATCAGTACAGCGTAATAGTTCAGCTATTGTTATTCACAGGCATAAGACGTGGCGAGCTGTGCGGCTTAGAGTGGCGAGATATCAACTTTATAACCGAATGCATGCATATACAGCGCAGCTCCCTTTATATCCCTGATAAAGGAGTATTTGAGGATGAACCCAAAAACGAAATGTCAAAGCGAGTCATCAGGATTTCAGCAAGCGCCATGCGCTTACTAAAGGATTACAGGGCATGGCAAGACGAACGCAAACGGGAGCTTGGCTCTGCTTGGCATGATACCAATCGACTATTTACCACATGGGACGGAACGCCAATTAATCCCGATACAATAACAGCTTGGTTTCATCACTTCATTCAGCGCCACAATCTCCCCAGCTGCTCGATACACAGTCTAAGGCATACCAACGCTACTTTGATGATAGCTAACGGCACACCAATCAAAACGGTATCTAAACGTTTAGGACATTCGAATGTTTCTACAACTGGAAATATATACACTCATGCTATCCAATCTGCTGATGAAGCAGCTGCTGAGGCATTAGATATCATTCTGACTACTGGCCCGAACACAAAAGCACAAGCATTTCCAAAGGCTGAATAAACAAAAAAGCGGCACTCCTTTTCATGTGGAGTGCCGTTCTGTTTGATAGTATTTACAGCGATAATTCATACTAGTGTGAACAAACTGTGAACAAATCGGAATTTGTACACAAGTTTCTCCACAAACAGAAAAAGACCGCAATCCGTTTAGGAATGCGGTTTTAGACTATGGCAGGGGCAGTAGGACTTGAACCCACGACACACGGTTTTGGAGACCGTTGTTCTACCAACTGAACTATACCCCTATTGGTGGTGCGCCAACAGGGACTCGAACCCCGGACCGACCGGTTATGAGCCGGTTGCTCTAACCAACTGAGCTATTGGCGCGAGTTTTAATATAGCGCACAAAGGGTAAAAAAAATGGTGACTCGTGGGGGAATCGAACCCCCGTTACCGGCGTGAGAGGCCGGTGTCTTAACCGCTTGACCAACGAGCCACATATGAGACTAAGGAATAGAAAGTCTATTCCTTAGTCTGTTTTGGTACACCTTCAGGGACTCGAACCCAGGACCCACTGATTAAGAGTCAGTTGCTCTACCAACTGAGCTAAAGGTGCATATGTGTCGGCGCCTATCTATCTTCCCGGGCAGTTGCCCGCCAAGTATTGTCGACGCAAGTGAGCTTAACTACTGTGTTCGGAATGGGAACAGGTGGACCCTCACCGCCATCGGCACCGACTAAACTGAGAGAAAACTCTCAAAACTGAATAACGAACCAAAGAGATTCAAGACATAAATCATTGAGGTTTAAGCCCTCGACCGATTAGTATTCGCTGGCTGAATGTGTTACCACACTTACACCTTGAACCTATCAACCTCGTAGT
>JAZSGG010000157.1:0-10630 GCA_045532595.1 Oscillospiraceae bacterium
AGGGCTTCACCCTTGCCTGTGGCGGTAATTTTGATATCGAGCTTGACGGTGACATGTTCAAGGCAATCGTGAGCTTCCCGATGGCTGCAGAGCCTGCCGAGACCGTTCAGGCGGTGACGGCAGATGAATAAAAAAAGCTTCTTTGGCGGCAGCGGGGATGTGTTCCTCTTTCGTGATAAGTCGCTGATGGTTGTGGCGGCAGTGGTATCGCTGCTGTTGCAGATAATCTCGTTCTTCACCACATGGGACGGAGCAAAGGCGTACTTCGCTGCGACCTTTGCCTATGCGCCGCTGTTGTTTGCGCTGGCGGTGCAGTCGGTGGTGTATTTCCTTGAAAACGGACTCCGCCGCAGACCTTCTTTCG
Organism: Oscillospiraceae bacterium; assembly: GCA_045532595.1. Taxonomy (GTDB): domain Bacteria; phylum Bacillota; class Clostridia; order Oscillospirales; family Ruminococcaceae; genus CAG-115. The sequence goes on from JAZSGG010000157.1 coordinate 365, forward strand.
GCAAGATAGTTGCCCTGATGATGGCAATGTGCTGTTCAAGCTACTTTTCCTTTGTGGGAATATATAACAATATCAATCCGCCCACGCAGTATCTCGAACGCACCTACAGCAGCTATGTAAAAGAACTCACTGCTCAGCAGGAGCATCTTCTCTCCGCAGGAAATGAAGCATATACCTCGGCTGTGGACGAGGGTGTGAATCATATCATAAGCAGCTACACCACGCTTTCTGCAGAAAAAGAGACACTTCAAAAGCTTACCGAGGAGCTGAATAGTGCAGACACCTCTGTCTCGGAGAATATGGCGAAGCCCTACAGCTGGCAGTACGAGAAATACGAGGACTACGCAGCGGCATATTCCGCATATATCGCAAGCATATCTCAGGGAAGCACAGCAGAGCAGCAGGCAAAGCTTGAAGCTATCCTCTCGAGATATGGCATCTCCGATACATCAGAGATAGCCGAGCGCACAGGTAAGCTAACTGCACAGCTTTCGCTCATTGAAGGCACGGTCGCATCGTTTGAAGGCGAGGAATTCTATTCCCGCGCAGAAGCAATGCGCACGCAGGCGGCAGAAGGCAATTCAGATGCCGCTGCTAAGATATCCGCCCTGTACAAGAGCCTGACAGGTTCCACCCTCCATACCCCCGAATACATTTCGGAAACGAGCCTGCAGCTCTCCCTGCCGTCTTACGATCTGATAGCAGGGCAGGACGGAGCAGCAGTGGTGCGTGAGCGGCTCGCAGGTGTGATAAATTCCGCCTGTGATGAGCTTTCCGCTGCAGGCTGTGAAACGGATGCAGCTCAATACACCTTTGAGAACATCTACACTTTGCCGATATATGCCGTAATAAGCGGCGGATTCGGCACGGATGCTCTGATAGCGCTGCTGCTTGCAGTGCTGGTGGATGTGCTTTCGCTGCTGTTTGCCATGATATTTGTGCGAAGCAAGAGCGTTCTTGCCGCTCAAAGCACTGAACAGGCAATACTGGGTGATGAACTGCTGTTTGAACGCAACATCGTCACAGCAGTCCGTCTGGGAATGTGTGCAGAGGGCAGGTCGTTTTCTGACGCTCCTGAGTTTACGGAGGTCGCAGACAGGCTAGCGGAGTTCATCTGCCGCTTCTCCGCAGTGGATTATGCTTCGCACAAGGGCTTTACTCTCGCTGCTGAGCGTGAACGTCTTTCGGATCATCAGCAGCTGGTGGCGTTTCTTTGTCAGTTTGGTCTGGCTAAGATGCTCACCGCAGAGGAAGCAAAGCTTCTCAGCGGCAAGGAAAGCGGAGATATCGTTCTGTTAAAGACGAAATTCATGCTTTGGGTGAGCGAAAAATCCGGCTGCGATATGCCTGAGGAGAGCAAGCCGCTGCCCGTGGGAAAGGCGGTGACCGAATGATAAGACTTATCCTTTGCGCAGGTGCAGCTGCGGTGCTGGTGACGGCTCTTATCCGAGGTCTCTCCGATACACGGCGTGGACTTCTCTGCTGGACATTCTCGTCAATTGCTTCTGTTGCGGCAGCGGTGGTGTATTTCTCGGGAGCAGGTGATATTTCGCCTGATTTCCTGACGATGCGTAACGCTATATTCGGAACGCTTATTATAGCGCTGATCATAATGATAGTTGAGCTTTTTGCCCCCTCCCGCAGACTAAGGCATCGGGAGGATGCGGAGTACAACAAAGCGTCCGCTGAAAATGCATTAAATATCGTGCTTATAGTGATAGTCGCATCGGCGGCATTCGGGGCGGCGGCTGCAGAGTTCGGCGGCAGGGAAGAGTTCTGCGTACTCGGAATTGTTCCTGCAGCGGCGCTGAGTCTAAGACAGCTCTCATATTTTATGTACAGGGGCAGGCTTGACAGCCTCAGTGAAAACGCTGATACTGAGAAACGGCGCCTGCTGATAAGATCGCTTTCCTCAGGGAAAAAGACCCTGTGAAGATATTTTCACCTATTTTATGATTTAAGGCAGATTTTGACATCTGCCTTGATTTTTTATACTTTTAACAGTTTAAAGCGGTTATTTTTATATAATATTTTCGTACAAATCTTCTTGAATTATATATACAAATGTGATATAATAAATTAAATTAGGTAATTGCGTGTTTTTGTAACTTTATTACTTGAATTACCTTACAATATCGATAACGGCAGGTGTTCCACCTGCTGAAAGGAGAACGAAATGTCCCCAAAACTCAGTGAGCTGGTCACCTTGTTAAAAGGGCATCGTGTGTTCATTCAGACGCATAACTTCCCCGATCCCGACGCTATCGCAAGTGCATTCGGTCTTCAGGTGCTTTTAGGTAAATTCAATATCCGCACCACCATCTGTCATCACGGTCAGGTTGAGCGAACCGCAACAGCCAATATGGTTGCAGAATTCGGCATTTCCATGACGACTGATGAGGATATCAAGGATATGAAGCCTGATGATTATATCATCACCGTTGACGCACAGAAGGGCAATTCCAATATCCTCGATCTTGTGGGCGAGGAGATAGCTGTAATAGACCATCACCCTGTTTTCAATGAAGCAAGCAGCTATAAATATAAGGATATCCGTATTGTCGGCAGCTGCGCAACCATTATTGCTGATTATTACAGGCTTTATAATATTGATATGCCGCAGGATGTGGCTACAGCGCTTCTGTATGGCCTGAAGATGGATACGAAAGACTTTACACGCGGCGTTTCGGAGCTCGATGTTGAGATATACAAGTATCTTTTCCCAAAGGCAAACATGATACAGATCCGTCGCTTCCAGTCAGGCGTGATACAGTATGATGAGCTTGAAGCCTTTGTGGATTCCATGAAAAAGGTGGAGATCTACAACGGTGTAGCCTTTGCTTTCCTGAATTTCAACTGTGCCGATGCTTTCGTTGCCACAGTGTCTGATTTCATTCTCAGCCTTGATGTTGTCGATTTCTGCGTTGTTTATTCCAGAAAGGAGCATGGATTTAAATTCTCTATCCGCTCCGAGCTGGAGGAGCTTAACGCGGGAGAGATCGCTCAGGCTGCTCTTGAGGATGTAGGCAGCGGCGGTGGACATAAGTCCATGGCAGGAGGCTTTGCGGTGGAGAGCAAGGTGCTGGATATCAGTATTGATTTCAACCGTGTTATTCAGAACCTGTTCCTTAACGTTATCGACGGCATCCGCAAGGATGAAAAGACTCCCATTGAAAAGACAAGTTCTGTTGAAGAACCGAATAAGTAAATATAATGAGCCACTTTACACAAGGTGGCTCTTTTGTTTTGCCTTCGGATCGCTTTGTTCTGATAACGATATATTTTCCTGTGAAAATTGTACATATCGGGTCAAAAAATATTTGACAAATTCACGATATAATGGTATAATAAAATGTAAAAATATATTCTGGGTAGGTGTTTGTTTTGACCATCTTCTATAAGTTTGAAGGCAAGATGTATATTAATATAACCAATGGATGTCCCTGCAGATGTGTTTTCTGTATCAGGGATAATGCTGATTCCATAAAGGATAACGATAGCTTGTGGCTTGAACACGAGCCTTCCTTTGAGGAGATAACCGCTGCTTTTGATGCTTTTGACAAGAGCGGAATGACTGACGCAGTGTTCTGTGGTTACGGCGAGCCTTGTGTGAGAGCGGATATGATCGTTTGTGTTGCGGAATATATCAAAAAGAATTCCGATATGAAGATCCGCCTCAACACCAACGGCCTTGTTAAACTCATTCACCCTGATTTTGATATCACACGCTTCGGCGGTCTTATCGACAGCGTATCAATAAGCCTTAATGCACCTGATGCGTGCCGCTATAATGAGGTTACACGTCCCTCTTTCGGTGAGAAGTCTTTTGATGTGATGCTGAGCTTTGCGAGGGATATCAAGAGCGTTGTTCCTACTGTAGGATTTACTGTAGTGGATATCATCACTGAGGATGAGATAAAGCGCTGCGGCGAACTGGCTGATTCCATGGGTATTCCGCTCAGAGTTCGCAGCTACGTTACCGATAACGAGAGCTACACCTGATGAGGATACTCGGAATAGATCCCGGCTACGCCATCGTTGGCTATGGTGTTCTGGATTACGATCATAATAAGTTCACCGTTGTGAACTACGGTGCCATCACCACTGAAGCAGGCACGCCGTTTGAAAAGCGTCTTATCGAGATATATGACGATATGAACAGTCTTATTGATATGTTCAAGCCGGATTGTATGTCCATAGAGCGTCTGTACTTCACTAATAATAAGACAACGGGTATCGACGTTGCACAGGCTAGAGGTGTGATAACTCTCGCTGCGGCTCAGCATGGTCTGGAGATATATGAATACACCCCGCTTCAGGTAAAGCAGGCGGTGGTTGGCTACGGCAGGGCAGAAAAGCATCAGGTGCAGGAGATGGTGAAGAACATCCTGCGGCTGAAGGAGTGTCCAAAACCCGATGATACTGCAGACGCAGTGGCGCTGGCAATATGTCACGGTCATTCCAGTGGTTCGGCTTTGTCAAGAATTCTTAAAGAGAAAGGCTGATAGATATGATATATAGTGTACGAGGAGAGCTTATCCACACCGAGCCGTCGCTTGCAGTGGTGGAGTGCGGAGGTGTTGGTTATGCCTGCCGCACCACGATGAATACGCTGAAGCAGATAGGTTCAAGCGGTGAGGTAAGGCTCTTTACATATCTTCATGTGCGTGAGGATGCGGTCGATCTGTTCGGTTTTGCCGATACAGCTGAGCTTGCATGTTTTAAGCAGCTGATCTCGGTTTCAGGTGTCGGTCCTAAGGTGGCGCTCTCTATCCTTTCGGATATCACGCCCTCAAAGCTTGCTCTTTGCATAACAACGGGCGACAGCAAGACTCTTACCCGTTCGCCGGGAGTCGGCGCAAAGATAGCACAGCGTATCGTGCTTGAGCTTAAGGATAAAGTAGCGAAGGAGCAGCATATCTCTGCAGCAGATTATGCCGCCGCACCTGCCCAGATCACAGGCGGAAACAATGTATCCGAGGCGCTTACAGCACTTTGTGTACTCGGATTTTCCATGCCACAGGCACAGTCTGCTATTGCAGGAGTCAGCCCTGACGCAACTGTAGAGGAAATAATCAAGCACGCTCTCAGGAATCTCGCCAATTGATATTATATTGATTTTGCAGCATTGAACGGAGGTGCATTACATGAAATACATTAAGCCGATCGTATTTATTTGTGTTGTTGTGATCGGATTGATACTGTTGCTGTTTTTCATGCTTGATCCGGTACAGGACAGACTGTTGATCATTTATGCAATTTGTGCAATGCTTGCTGTTATTCTCAGCGTGATCGGTGTCGTGGTCGTGATTCTCACGCTGGGACGTCATATATTGCGTCGCCGCAAGGCGCTGCTGCTGATGGGCAAGGATGGCTTCAAGGCTGTAATGAAGGATAGAGTTGCTAGGATCGCATATAAGGGCGTATACGAATTCGTGAAGGGTAACCTTCCTATGGCAGAAGAGTATTTCACTAAAGCACTGGATCTTTCAGATCTTCGTCAGAATCAGATATTCTGTATAGAATGGCTCATTCATGTGCATGAATCATATAATGATAACAGCAGGTTGCTCTGGTGCTATCGCAAGGCTGTAGAATTCGCTCCCGATAATCCTGAGACACAGTCGAGGCTCGGTCGTGCCTATATGATCGAGGGGCGGCTTGACAGGGCATTATATTGCTTTGAACAGGCGTTGTATTTTGATCCTAACCACGGCTTTTCTACATTCAATATCGCAAAGATAAAGATGTTCAGGGGAGAGGACGAAGAGGCTCTGCGCATACTTGAAGAGCTTTCACAGCGTCAGCAGAATCATCCGCTGGTGTTTTCTGAGCTTGCTGTTATCTGTGCCATAATGGGTGATGAGGAAAAGAGTCATGAGTATTATAAAAAAGCAATAATGTGCGGTTATGATAATCCCACTAAGCTTTCATCGAGCCTTACAGCGATAAAGAAGTTCAATAATGCCGATGATGCTGACGGAAGCGATCTTCCTACGGATTATTACCGCCGTATCGTGAAAGAGGAGGAGAAGAAGCCTAAGTGCAGCTCTTCCTGTGAATATTGCAGCTTAAATAAAAAATGTGAAAAGGATGATAACGATGCTGGAAATGAATAATTCGGATGATCTGTTCGAGCAGACGAGTGGCAGAATAGTGGAACCCGAATATAATGCAGCAGATACCGATATAGAATACAGCCTGCGTCCTAAGGTGCTTTCCGAGTATATCGGACAGACTAAGGTCAAGGAGAATATGTCCGTGTATATCGAAGCGGCTAAGAAGAGAGGCGAATGTCTCGATCATGTGCTGCTGTACGGACCTCCCGGACTCGGTAAGACGACACTCTCCTGTATCATTGCAAATGAGATGGGCGTAAATATCAGAGTAACATCGGGTCCTGCTATTGAAAAGGCGGGCGACCTTGCCGCTCTGCTTACGAATCTTCAGCCGAATGACGTGCTGTTTATTGATGAGATCCACCGTCTTTCCCGTCAGGTGGAGGAGGTACTTTATCCAGCAATGGAGGACTATGTGCTGGATATCATCATGGGTAACGGTCCCTCGGCACGTTCTATAAGAATCGACCTTCCGCATTTCACGCTGATAGGCGCTACAACCCGTTCGGGTCAGCTTTCTGCGCCTCTTCGTGACCGTTTTGGCATTATTCAGCATCTGGAGCTTTATAGTCCCGAAGAACTCTGCGATATAGTTCAGCGTTCTGCAATCATACTTGCGATTCCATGTACCCGTGACGGTGCTATGGAGATAGCAAGGCGCTCCCGTGGCACGCCCCGTATCGCAAACCGCCTTCTGAAGCGTGTGAGGGACTACGCAGAAGTTCTCGGTGACGGAAAGCTTACCCGTGAGATAGCAGAGATCGCACTTGACAGGCTTGAGATCGATAAGCTCGGACTTGACAGTCTTGACAAGCGCTTCCTTGAAATGATAATCAAGGGTTACAGCGGAGGACCCGTCGGTCTGGAAACACTGGCTTCGGCGCTCGGTGAGGAGAGCGTTACTCTTGAAGAGGTATGCGAGCCGTTCCTGATGCAGCTCGGCTTTGTGGCAAGAACATCCAGAGGCAGAACTGCAACGGCACTGGCATATCAGCATCTCGGTATCCTGAAAGACAACCAGCAGACGCTGGATAATCTATAAAAATATTACATAACAGGGGAAAACGTATTATGGCTAGAATTTTCGGTACAGACGGCGCAAGAGGCGTCGCAATAACAGAGCTTACCTGCGAGCGTGCAATGGAGATAGGCAGGGCAGCGGCTCACGTTCTCACAAAGGAGAGCGGTAACAAGCATCCCCGCATTCTCGTGGGAATGGACACCCGCATATCTTCAAGAATACTGGAGGCAGCGCTTTCCGCAGGTCTCGCATCCGTTGGCGCACAGGTGGAGCAGTTGGGCGTTGTTCCCACACCGGCAGTTGCGTATCTTGTGAAGAAGTACGGCGCTGACGCAGGCGTTATGATAAGCGCATCCCATAATTCCGTTGAGTACAACGGCATCAAGCTGTTTTCAGGCGAGGGCTTCAAGCTTCCTGACAGCGTTGAGGAGGAGATAGAAGCTCTCATTCTCGACAGACCCGATGAGATAAAGCTGATGGAGGGAACTGATGTAGGAAACATCATGCGCCGCTCCAATGCAGGAGATGATTACATAGAGCATATCAAAGAATGCATCGGCGCTGATCTCACAGGCATGAATGTAGCATTCGACTGTGCAAACGGCAGCTCCGCAGCTACAGCGGAAAAGCTGTTCACTTCCATGGGCGTGAATGGTAAGTTCATCGGAAATGCTCCCGATGGCACGAATATCAACGATAAGTGCGGCTCTACTTATATCGCAAATCTGTGCGAATATGTCCAGAAGAACGGCGCAGATGTAGGCTTCTCCTTTGACGGAGACGCAGACCGTTGTCTCGCAGTGGACGAGAACGGTAAGGCGGTTGACGGCGACAGAATAATCGCAGTCATCTCGAAGTATCTTAAAGAAAAGGGAATGTTGAAGGGCGACACAGCGGTGGTTACCGTAATGAGCAACCTTGGCTTCCATAACTATATGAGAGAGAACGGCATAAAGACCATCTGTTCAAAGGTCGGCGACCGTTATGTTCTCGAGGATATGCAGAAGGGCGGCTATAACATCGGCGGCGAGCAGTCGGGACATATCATCCTGCTTGACTACGCCACCACAGGCGACGGACAGATGACCGCTGCAATGCTGCTTAAAGTAATGAAGGAAACAGGTAAGAAGCTTTCCGAGCTTGTTCGAGATATCAAGGATTATCCTCAGCTGCTTGAAAATGTACGAATCACAGAAGCCGCAAAGGGCAAGTGGGATAAAACTCCCTCTATTATGGAAAAGATAGCAGAAGCCGAGCGTGAACTGGGCAATGACGGCAGAGTTCTCGTGCGTGAGAGCGGCACCGAACCTCTCCTGCGTGTAATGCTTGAGGGCAATGACGAGGAGATGGTGACAAGGCTCACCAATCTCATTGCTGATGAGGTAAGAGCAGTTCTCTGCTGATATTGGGAGAATAGGGATGTTTGTTTCTACGGATTTAAAGCTGAATGAGGTTTCGGATAGTTCTGAACTGTATGCAGCTTTGCGTTTTGCAAAAGGTATGATATATCTTTGTAAAAATGTTGATATAACGGATAATGGCAATGGTGTTTGCTGTCATATGCCAAGAATCCTTATACAGAACTTTGAAATGGGCTACTATATTTCATATCAGCATAATCTCAACGGTATCTGTTATAGATATAAGGCTATCGGTGATAAGAATGATCCCAACTATTTTACAATAAACGAAAGAGATGCCGAGGGTATGCGTTTTCCGAGGAGCTTGCTTGTATCACAGGAAAAAATGCTGAAATGTGCTGAGGAGTTCATGAAAATAATGGATTACCCCGATTTCGGTGAAAATATTGAGCTGCCAGGCTGTATTGAATGGGCTGGCAAGAATATTACAAAGGACGACAAAACATGAGAATTTCCGACAAGTGGCAGGATTACTGCCTTATAGATACCTCCGACGGCGAGCGTCTGGAGCGTTGGGGCGATGTAACGCTCATCCGTCCCGATCCGCAGATAATCTGGAAGTGCGAGGGCGAGGCTCCCGAGTGGCACACCGCCCACGCAAAGTATAACCGCTCCTCTCAGGGCGGCGGCTCTTGGGATTACCGCAGAAAGCTTCCTGAAAGCTGGCAGATAAAGTACGGCGATCTGACATTCATGGTAAAGCCCACAGGCTTCAAGCATACGGGACTTTTCCCCGAGCAGGCTGTAAACTGGGATTACTGCATGAACGAGATCAAAAACGCCAACCGCCCCATAAACGTGCTGAATCTCTTTGCCTACACAGGCGGCGCAACTCTCGCCTGCGCAAAGGCAGGAGCATCCGTATGCCACTGTGACGCTGTAAAAGGCATGGTGGACTGGGCGAGGACTAACGCAAAACTGTCGGGTCTTTCCGATAAGCCTATCCGCTGGATAGTTGATGATGCAGTTAAGTTCATCGGCAGAGAGATACGCCGTGGCACACGCTATGACGGCATCATCCTTGATCCTCCCAGCTACGGCAGAGGCACAAACGGCGAGATGTGGCGCTTAGAGGATAATATCTACGACCTGATGGTTATGATAACACAGCTGCTTTCCGATAAGCCGCTGTTCATTCTGCTCAACAGCTACACCACTGGACTTTCCGCATCAGTCATGAGCTATCTTCTGCAGCAGACCGTAGGCAAGCGCTTCAACATAGAAATAATCTCCGAGGAGATAGGACTCCCCGTGCAGCAGACAGGAATGCCGCTGCCCTGCGGAAGCACTGCTATCGTTAAATTCCTTTAATAGTTAGATAAAGAGGATATAGATTTGAACATTATTGAAGTAGACAACCTCAGCTTTGATTACATCACCCATGATGAAGAGGGCAACGAGATAGAGCGCAACAGCGTTCTGAAACGGATAGACCTTTCCGTTCCCGAGGGGCAGTTCCTTGCCGTTCTCGGACACAACGGCTGCGGCAAATCCACTCTTGCAAAGCTGTTCAATGCGATACTCGTCCCCACTGAGGGAACTGTCACTGTTGACGGCATAGATACCGCCGATGAGGAGCGCCTTTTTGACGTGCGCCAGACCGTCGGCATGGTGTTCCAGAATCCCGATAATCAGCTTGTTGCGACTATCGTGGAGGAGGATGTGGCTTTTGCTCCCGAGAATCTCAAGTCGGAGGCCAAGCGGG
>JAZSGG010000048.1:0-5808 GCA_045532595.1 Oscillospiraceae bacterium
TCTCTTTACCCATTCGAGGGAGATATATCCGTCATAGCCGATCTTCTGCAGGGTGGAGAGCATCTCTCTTATCGGGATATCGCCCTCGCCCATCAGCTTGTACTTCACCTTGCCGTCCTCCACAGCGGAGTCCTTGACGTGGATATACTTTATATAGTCGCCCAGATTGTCAACAGTGGTCTGAGCGGACTCATTCATGTATCTGAAGGGGTGGTGAACATCCCACAGAGCCGCAACGGACTTGTGAGATACATTGTCCAGCAGCTTTCTCAGGCGTGCTGTATCGGCATAAACGCCGTTTGTCTCCACCAGAAGTGTAACGCCCTTGGGTGCAGCCACTTCGGCAAGCTCCTTCAGCACGGAGCATACCACTTCATCATCCACCTCGCCCTCGGGAGCGGGGGTGAGGTCGCCGAGTATTCTTATATAAGGAGTGCCGAGCTTCGCTGCGAGTTCGATGTACTGAGTGATCTCCTCTACATTCTCGTCGTGCTTGTCGGCATATTTAAGGGCGCAGCCGCTGGAAAGGCAGGGTATCTCAAGGCCGAGCTTGTTTAGCTTAGCTACGGTATCCGCAATATTATCATCTGTAAACGGCTTTGCTTTCACAGCGTAGATCTCATCGCCGAGACCACGCACCTCGATGCCGTCGAAGCCTAAGTCCTTCGCCATCGAGTAGATATCAGTCCATGAAAAATCAGGGCATGCCAGTGTGGAAAAACTGATCTTCATTCTGATCGACCTCCTTAATTCTTTTGCTAGTTATATTTGTCCGCAGTTATAAAACTACATCATATATTTTAACAAAAAAAAGCAGTTTAGTCAAGTACAGTGCTGTAATTTCAACGAATTAACACAATTTATCCGCAGTATATAATGTGTTTTTGACCATTTTAAAGAAATCGCTGAAAATCGGCTTCATAACTCTTGACAATTGCAAATTGATGTGATATACTTAACAAGAATGCTTTAGCAATTTAAAGCTGTTATGCTTTGCAGTTTTTAAGCTTTACAGCAAAATATCAAAATCACAGGAGACTATCATGGGTGTACAAGCAGCAATATTCATCATTCTTGGCATTTATGTCGCAATGATGATAGGAATAGCGATATTCACATCAAGAAGAACAAAATCGGTAAATGACTTCATGCTGGGAGGCCGTAACGTAGGTCCCTGGCTGACAGCGTTCTCTTACGGAACTACATATTTCTCTGCCGTTGTTTTCATTGGTTATGCAGGTCAGTTCGGCTGGGATTACGGTGTTGCGGCAGCCTGGATCGGCGTGGGCAATGCCATTATCGGCAGCCTTATCCCCTGGTTCCTGCTGGGCCGCAGAACGAGACTGATGAGCAATCAGCTCGGCGCCCGCACTATGCCCGAATTCTTTGAGCAGCGCTTCGGTTCTTCTATGCTGAAGAACATCTCTGCTGCCATCGTGTTCATCTTCCTCATTCCTTACACTGCATCCGTATATAACGGACTTGCACGTCTTTTCGGCATGGCGTTCGATCTCGGCGAGAACGGATATGTCTACATTATTATTGCAATGGCTCTGCTTTCCGCAGTTTACGTTATCATCGGCGGATATACCGCTACTGCCTTCAACGATTTCTTCCAGGGCATCATCATGCTGATAGGCATTTCGGCAGTAGTTATCTGCACCGTTACAAATAAGGGCGGCCTCAGCAGTGCACTGCAGCAGCTGGGCGAGTTTGAGGTAGGTGGCGCAGGCGGTCTCAACAGCCTGTTCGGCCCTGATCCCATCAACCTGTTCGGCGTTGTTATCCTGACATCCCTCGGTACTTGGGGACTTCCTCAGATGGTGCAGAAGTTCTACGCCATCAAGAGCGAGAAGTCCATCTTCACAGGCTCCATCGTATCCACCGTTTTTGCACTGGTGGTAGCAGGCGGCTCCTACTTCATGGGTGGCTTTGTAAGACTTTACAATGACGATACCGTTGCAAAGGACGAGCGTGTTCCTGCTCTGCTGGACGCTGCGCTTCCCGATATGCTTATCGGTCTTGTTGTGGTGCTGGTGCTTTCCGCATCGCTCTCTACGCTTTCCTCTCTGGTGCTGACCTCCAGCACAACGCTCACAAACGATCTTATCAAGCCGCATTTCAAGAATATGCACGATAAGAAGGAAATGCTCATCATGCGTGTGCTTATTGCATTCTTCCTCGTGCTTTCCGTTGTTATCGCAGCAAACAAGAACGCTTCCATCACCACGCTCATGAGCTATTCCTGGGGTGCGCTTTCGGGTTCTTTCCTCGGTCCGTTCATGTGGGGACTCTTCAGCAAGAAGACCAGCAAGGCTGCCTGCATCACAAGCTTTGCGACAGGCGTGGGTCTCTCTATACTGCACATGGTGCTGTTCAGCCTTGGATTATTCCCATCCCTTGTGGAGAGCGTCAAGGCGCTCGGCTGTCCGCTGAATCTGCTTTCTCCCATCAATGCAGGCGCTATCGCTATGATAGTTTCCATCATCATCGTGCCTGTAGTGAGCAGCTTCACAAAGGCACCTGAGCAGAAGGTCATCGACGAGGCTTTCAGCTGCATCGAAAAGAAGATCTGATAAACAAAACAACGATACCCGAGAGAATATCTCGGGTATTTTTGTGTGACAAATCGGAATTTGACGAGCGAAGCTCGTCAAATTCAATGAGGAATTAGGAATTAGGAATGAGGAATTTCGGTGTCCCCTTCGGGGACGAATCAAAATGCGGCTACGCCGCAATACCGTGCGGCGTTACGGCGCAGCCGTTTTAAAATCTGTCGGCGTTAGCCTGTTTGGGCGTTCGTTCGCAGAACGAACGTAGCGTTGACGGCTACGCCGTCAATGCGCTCACTCCTCATTCCTAATTATTTTGAAATCATGCTAAAAAGTCGCTTCTGACGTGAAACATCAGAAGCGACAAATTTATTTATCTGTGATCCATATCGGTATAGGTGGTCTCCTGCTTTACGCTTACATACTGCGGACGGATGATCTTTCCTGCATTCTGGATCTCCTCGATGCGGTGAGCGCTCCAGCCCGCAATTCTCGCCACAGCAAACAGCGGCGTGTAAAGCTCGCAGGGCAGCTCCAGCATGCGGTAGATGAGTCCCGAATAGAAATCCACATTGGGGCTGACTCCCTTGTACATCTTGCGGCGGTTTGCGATGATCTCAGGAGCCATCTCAGCAACCATGCTGTACAGCTCGAATTCCTCCTCGCAGCCCTTTTCGATGGCAAGATCCTTTGCGCAGCCTTTGAGGATATCCGCTCTCGGGTCGGAAAGCGAATATATCGCATGTCCCATGCCGTAGATAAGTCCCGCCTTGTCGAAAGCGTCCTTGTTCAGCAGGCGCACGAGATAATCACGCACTGCGTCCTTGTCCTTCACGTTGATATTCTGCTTCATATCCTCGAACATGCGCACTACCTTGATGTTTGCGCCGCCGTGTCTCGGACCCTTCAGCGAGCCGAGTGCCGCAGCCACGGAGGAATATGTATCTGTACCCGAGGATGTTACAACGTGCGTTGTAAAGGAGGAGTTATTTCCGCCGCCATGCTCTGCATGAAGCACCAGTGCAAGGTCAAGAATCTTAGCTTCGAGGGGTGTGTACTGTCCGTCCTCCCTCAGCAGGCTGAGCAGGGTCTCCGCTGTGGAAAGACCTGCCTTAGGCTGATGGATGACAAGGCTCTTGCCGAGATGATAGTGCTGATAGGAATGATAGCTGTACACAGCCAGCAGCGGAAATACGGAAATGAGCTGCAGGCTCTGTCTGAGTACATTCGCAACAGAAATGTCATCGGGATTGTCGTCATAGGAATAAAGCGCCAGCACGCAGCGGGAAAGAATGTTCATCATATCCTTGCCGGGTGCTTTGAGTATCATATCACGCACAAATGACGGAGGGAGAGTACGATATTCCGTAAGCGTCTGGTTGAATCGCTCCAGCTTTTCCTTTGTGGGCAGCTCGGAAAACAGCAGCAGATAGGTGATCTCCTCAAAACCGAAGCGATCGTCCTTGCGGAAGCCTGCTACTATATCACGGACGTTTATGCCACGATAGAATAGCTTGCCGTCGCAGGTTATCTCGTTTCCGTTTTCATCGTGATCCTTCGCCTTGATGCGGGAGATCTCGGTCAGACCCGTGATAACGCCGTTGCCGTTCATGTCACGCAGACCACGGTACACATTATATGTAGGGTACATCTCGGGAACGATATGATTGTTCTCGGTGGAGAGCTTGGCAAGCTCCTCAATATACGGAGTGATTTCGGAATAGTTCATATTATTCTCCTTTCGTTATGTAATTTTTTAAAAATACAATTTTATTATACACTATTTTACATAAAAAATCAACCTTTTTTTAAAATGCAAACTATATTACAAATATGTACGATCCCGCCTGCACGCCGTAACGGGCAGATGGGATCGCAGAGGACTATTAAAATTTGCCTCGGTGCTGCGCCGTTCCCGATAACGGCATTATGCAGACCTCGGTCAGAAGCTGCCGTAGAGCCTGTTCGCCGCAGAGATTATAGCTCTTGCGGAAAGCGGTATCTGCGTCTCCTCATCGTTCGGCAGACCTACTTTTGGCTCGTCAGGTAAGCTCATATCAGCAGCACTTTGCCTTGAAGCTGAGGCAGTCTGTGCACTGACTCTGGGAGGGATCGCACTCGTGGGTGCCTACCTCGATGCGGTCAAGAGAGCAGTAGTTGTCTGTAGCGCAGTGATATTCACAGCTCTTTACAGTACATCCGATGTGCTTGTTTGCAAATTCAGTTCCCATGTTAATCATCCTTTCAAAGAAAAAAGATCACGCCATTTGAGTGGCGTGATCCTATTATCTGCGTAATTTTTGCTTTTATTCATTTTTTACACGAATTTTAAAACATCGGCGGGAGTCTCTGCGATATAGTCCGCACCGTGGGATGTAAGCTCATCAAGGCTGCCGTAGCCGCCGAGGAAGCCAACACATTTCATTCCGACTGCGTGCGCACCCTCGATATCATGCATACGATCGCCCACCAGCAGGCACTCCTCTGGCGCTGCATTCAGGCTGTTCAGCACATGGCAGAGTACCTCTTTTTTGGTGGAGATGCTGCCGTCCAGCTGCGCCGCACCTATAAAATCAAAATAGTGCAGCAAGCCGAAATAGCGCAGTATCTCCCGTGCATAAGGCTCAGGCTTTGAGGTGGCGAGACACACTCTCTTCTGACGTATCTTCAGCACCGCCAGAAGCTGCTCCGTACCCTCTATCACAGCGTTCTCATACAGACCCTTCTGAGGATAATATTCACGGTAAAGGCGCACTGCCTCTCTTGCCTCGCTGTCGTCCATGCCGAACTTGCGCACGAACTCGTCATACAGCGGCGGCCCTATGAAGCTCAGCAGCTGCTCACGGGGAGGTATCTCACGCCCCAGCTTTTCGAGAGCGTACATTATGCTGTTTGTTATGCCGAGGTACGGATCGGTAAGCGTTCCGTCCAGGTCGAATAATATGGTAGAGTACATTGGTTCACCTTAGTTCTGTAAATCGGAATTTGACGAGCGAAAGCTCGTCAAATTCAGTGAGGTGTTAGGAGTTAGGAGTGAGCGCATTGACGGCGTAGCCGTCAACGCTACGATCGTTCTGCGAACGCACGCCCAAACAGGCGAACGCCGACAGATTTTAAAACGGCTACGCCGTAACGTTGCATGACATTGCGGCGTAGGTGCATTTTAAAAGGGGATCAGTAGCAAACGTAATGGTTTTGCGCAGCAAAATCGCATTCCCATTAGGGGAATGCGAAATGGAGTTTGCGCCCCGCGTAA
>JAZSGG010000141.1:0-8031 GCA_045532595.1 Oscillospiraceae bacterium
AGCCTGAGCCTGAGCGTAAGAACACTCCCCAGCCCGAGCCTGAGCGTAAGAATACTCCAGAGCCTGAGCCTGAGCGTAAGAACACTCCCCAGCCTGAGCCTGAGCGCAAGAACACTCCCCAGCCCGAGTCCGAGCGTAAGAACACTCCCCAGCCTGAGCCTGAGCGTAAGAATACTCCAGAGCCCGAACGTAAGAATGCGCCTAAAGCTGTTAAGAATGATGCTGCCAAGAAAAAAATGCCATTCAGTTTCATAGGAAAACGGCCATCCAAACCGCAGCAATTCAAGCCCATGTCCGCTGACAGACGTTCTGCTTTACTGTCTAAAAACAAAAAAAATATCAACGATCATATAAAAACTGCAGAAACCAGCCCTGACCGTAAAGATCCGGAAAAGCTGAGAGCTATGAACGAAAGGATGCAGAGGTTAGCGAAAACGTTTGTCAGGCTGAATGATATCACCTTTAATCCTCCTGCGAATCCAAGCAAGCCCAAAACCGCATCAAATACTGTAAACGTCAAAAACGACAAGATCGCACAAGGTGTTACAGTCAGGGTCTCTCCCCAAAATGATACTCTTCACAAAGACGACGAAATTATATCAACAGAAGAAACCAAGCTAAACGTAACGATTGAAGAAACTGATGAAAAACCACTATGGGAACAGTTGGACGAAAACGAAAACAAAACATCGGAACGTTTACAGACCAGCTTAAGCGATCTCATGAAAGAAGAAGGCATGTCAAACAACAATGTCAATATGCCTCGACCCAAAGCTCAGAACAACCCCGATATTTCCAAAAAAGGACCTGACATGAGTGGAAGATGATATACTATTTTTGTGACAATGAAAGGCATCGCTTCAGTAGTGCCTTGATTGTCATATGTTCAAGACTCCATTTCTTGCCCGATCCCTAACAATTCGATGAGAAAAAGCAATTAATAAACCGGCATGTATTTTTAAGGTGAATGCAAACAAGTTGCAGAACCCATGTAATCTATAGTGATGAGCCTCTGCGGAGGCTCTTTCTATTCCCCCCAAAAACAAATAAGTATCGTTTTCAAATCGATTTTTCAAAACGATAAAAACGATAAATTTCGCTCAAACTCTTGATATTCCTGATAAAGTATGCTATAATAATCAATAGAAACGATAAAACCGAAAAGGAGAATTGCTATGGCTTACAAAGAATCATATACCGTTGAGCTGAAACGAGAGCTTAATGCAGACTTCAAAAAGGAGATAATTGCTTTTGCAAACTGCGATGGTGGTGAAATATATGTAGGTGTTGACGATAACGGAAAAGTTATCGGAATTGATAACGCCGAAAAAACAATGGAAGCCATAGGCAATATGATACGTGACGGCATAAAGCCTGACCTTACTGCTTATACAAACATTGAAGAAATCAATGAAAAGGATCTGTCCGTAATTCGTGTAACAGTCCTCAGAGGCACGAAACGCCCATATCATCTCACCGATAAAGGCTTGAAGCCCACGGGAGTATTTGTCCGTCATGGTATATCTTCCGTACCCGCAACAGACGAAATGATAAGGGAAATGCTCCGTGAAAGCGGAGGGGTCGCATTTGACAAATCTCGCTGTATCAATCAGGAACTGACCTTCAATTACGCTGAAAACTTCTTCTCGGAAAGCAGCGTTGCATTTGGCACAGAGCAGAAACGCACACTCGGACTTATTGACGCAGACGGATATTACACCAATGCCGCATTGCTTATCTCCGAGCAGTGTGAGCATAGCATAAAATGTGCTGTATATGATGGTACGGGCAAAACTAAATTCAAAATGCGCAAGGAATATAACGGCTCTATTCTGAAGCAGATGAACGAGGTTTATGAGTATATCAGTCTAAACAACAACCTTAACTCCACCTTTGACGGTCTGAAGCGTGTGGAACATCCCGATTACCCCGAATTTGCAGTCAGAGAAGCTCTTATCAACGCTATCGTTCACAGAGATTATGACTATTCAGGCAGTATTATCGTGAATATCTTTGATGATAGAATAGAGTTTGTTTCTCTTGGCGGACTTGTCAAGGGGATTACTATTGAAGATATTAAAAACGGCATTTCCCAATCTAGAAACACCGTTATTGCCAATGTGTTCTATCGCTTGAAATTAATTGAAAGCTATGGCACGGGTATCAAGCGCATTGTTGAAGCGTATCAGAAGCAGGCAGTGCAGCCGAGCTTCAATCCTGCAACTGCTTCCTTTGCGGTAACGCTCCCGAAAATGATAAAGGGTATTAACGATAACATGTCCGACAGGGATAAAGCACTTGCAGTTTTCAATGCAAAAGAAAAGGTTACACGAAAAGATATTGAAACACAGCTTGATTGCTCAAAATCCGTTGCTGTAAAGATACTGAACACTCTTATAGAAGATGGTCTGATTGAAAAATCAGGTACGGCGAGAGCTGTTGTATACAAAATAAAATAAATGGAGGACAAACTTATAACATAGACCGTCGCTAAAAAAATTCGCATAATACCGGAATGACAGAGTCTATGAAAAGAGCGAGTCAGCTCACTTGGAAGCGCCAAAAACAAGACCCAAAACGAAAAACAATCACAACCGACCTCGAAAAAGCATAACCGTGTGGTTTGCGGAACTTAACCGGCTTTACCCAAAAACGTGGTCAGCTTTCGATTTCCGTATATTTCACCAAAGCGTTTCGTGAGCTTTATTTGGACATTATTACATCAGCAAACAATAAAACACCACAAAAAGCCACACAATGCGACAATACATCAAACCGCATAACACCGCTATTTACGGCAACTTACTCAAATTTATAGCAATCATTAATGCTCATTCGTAATGCGTAGGTCGTGGGTTCGAGTCCCATTCCCAGCTCCAGTCGGAAACCCGACAGGCATTAAAGCTCAGTTTCGCACTGAGCTTTTTCTTTTTTCCTAAAAAACAATCACAAAATTCAAGTTATCTTTTTGGTGCTTTTGATGATAGATATGCAAAACCGGTTATGGTATAATGTATTATGGTGTAGTGTTTAAAATCAAGAAAGGCTTATGAAAGAATTGTTCATGACGTGACGGAGGATTAACGTATGATTGATAACAGAGAATTGTTTGAAAAGCTGGCGAAATCACTCATAGATTACTTCGGACGCATTTATCTTGTCAATATGAAAACGAATGAATATCATAGATATTATATGGACAATAACTCCTGCCTTTTAATCGAAGACCGCAGTGGCGATGATTTTTTTAACTATATAGCAGGTGGTTCCGACCAGATAGTATTCGAAGAGGATATGCTGCTCCTTCATACCGTTAATTTAAAAGAAAAACTTTTAAGTGAGTTTCAGAACAATAATCGCCAGAGTTCTGTATATCGTCTTATGATGAACGGTAAACCGGTATACCATGCCATGCGTCTTATTCATAAATATGTAGACGGGGATGAATATTATATTATCGGAGTGATTAATGTAGATAAAATTACACGTAAGCAGATGTATGTAGATAAAAAAGCATACATAGATTCATTGACCGGTGCACATAATAAGAACGCTTACCAGGAATTAGAGGAAGAATATCAGCTTCTGATAGAAAAAAAACAGGAATTGCGATTTGGGATTGTTGTGTGTGATGTAAACAACCTGAAAACTATAAATGATTCTATGGGACATCAATCCGGCGACGAACTGCTTCAATCTGTTTACTGTCTTCTGCACAATATGTTTTTACATAGTGCCATATATCGTGTCGGCGGAGATGAATTTGTAGTGTTCCTTAAGGACAAGGACTATGAGGACCGTTTAGATTTGTTCGATAACTTACGGCAAACGGTCATCAATAATCAAAATGCCGGTGAAGGTCCTATTGTGGCAACAGGAATGTCGATTTACGAAAGGGATACAGACCGGAATATATCAGATGTATTTGCACGTGCAGATGAAGAAATGTATGCTGATAAGAATAACTTGAAAGAAAATGTAACAAGGCTGAATACGGATAAAACAGCACACGACAAGATACAAAAAATCCCGGCAATCAGAAAAGCTCGTCTGGATTCATTTTTCAAAGTATTCCGTATAGCGGCAGAAGAGGGGTATTTTTTTCTCAGCGATATAAGATATGATTTTTCACGCTGGGATAAGCAGATAGTAGATAATTACGAACTTCCGTCAGAATATATGTATAATGCAGGCGGAATCTGGGAGCAAAGAATACATCCGAGTGACAGAGAAATTTACAGAGAGCGTGTTGAAGAGATTTTTAATGGCGATAAAGATGAATTTGAACTGAGTTACAGAGTAAAAGGAATCAACGGTAACTATGTACCTTGCAGATGTAAAGGACTTATGATAAGAAATCAGCATGGAGAACCCGAATATTTCGGAGGGGTACTATTAATCCGTGAAGAATCAAATTAAAAATCTATTCCTACCACCACTTACAGAGATTAAAAAGGCATCCCGAACGGGATGCCTTTTTAACTGGCAAAAGCTGCTCTCGGATTGCCCTTATGGCAGTGTTGACGCCGCTTGCTATGCAAGCACACGTCGACCTTGCAATTTTTCATTCATTGTCATGGTGACAACGATTTTCTTCGAAAACCCGAAAAATCGCCGCTGATCCAAATTCCTCTGGCGAAAACCGTTCCGCTTTCGCAGGTTCTGTCCGATCGTTATTTCTTCAGGAACACCATAAGGGAATCTTTTTGTTCATTACAATTGCAGACATATTGAAAAAACCACCGAAGTATGTTATAATGTAAAAGAATAATATTTTTTATACTAATGAAAGGCGAGTAAGATGTACGTTTTTATATCCCATTCATCCCAGAACTCGGGTACTGCCGAGGATATATGCGCACTCATAGAGAGCAACGGACACAAATGCTTTCTTGCGCCCCGTGATATCCGCTCGGGACACGAATATGCCGAGGAGATAATCAACGGTATCGACCGCTCGGGCGTCATGGTTCTGGTGCTTTCCAAGGACTCCAACGAGTCCCCTCACGTTCTGCGTGAAATAGAGCGTGCTGTCAGCAAGAGAGTTCCCATCATCGTATACAAGCTGGAGGACGTTCAGCTCAGCAAATCCATGGAGTATTTCCTGATGTCTCACTAGTGGGTGAGCAAGAAGCCGAATATCGACTACAGTGCAGTAGTGAAATGCATCAACGATCTTGAAAACGGAACGCTGAGGATCACTCTGTCGGCACCTCCTTCAGATGAGTCAAAACCTGCTGCTGAACCCGTACCGACACCCACTCCTGCTACAGCGCCTGCTCCTGCCCCTGTAGCAGCTCCTGCACCTGCTCCCGTTTATACAGCCACGGAACAGAAACCGAAGAAAAAGTTTCTGTCAGGAACGGTCGCAGTAATAATCATAGTATGTGTGGTAATACTTATCATCGGCTTAATTATTTCGGCACTGGTCACTACGATAGAATCCATGGCAGAAGCCTTTAACAAAACAGGCGGCTTTGATGCACAGGTGGGCGACGGCAAAAATAATATCTCTATCTCCATCGGCGAGGATGAAACAGAAGGATCAGGCAAACCGCCTGTAGCACTGGAGGGAGATTTAGAAGAGGTGCTGCTGGGCGAAAGCATCATGTTCGGCCACTACAACGGTCAGCCTATCGAGTGGCGCTTCATACATATCTCTGATGACAACACAAAGGCAGTAGTTATCGCAGATGATATCCTCACCATGAAGTGCTATGACGCTGCAGAGGGCGGAAAATATAACTTCTATGACGGCGAATATTACTGGAACAAGCCCTCCTCAGAGCTTGACTCCGAGCTTGACAGACTCATCCGAGGCGATAACAGCTGGGAGCGCTCCAACATCAGAGCATGGCTCAACTCTGAAAAGGAGAATGTTACATATATAGGTCAGGAGCCAAACGCGCAGGCGATGTCGGAAGAGAAAAACGGCTACAACACCGAAGCAGGCTTCCTGAACGGATTTACGATCGAGGAGCTTAATGCCATTATCCCCACCGAGATCACCACAAACGGCGTTGTTACCGAAGATCGTGTCTACTTGCTCTCGTACGAAGAAATGAAATGGCTGAACGCTGCAGATGTCAGCAAGTATGCAATCCCCACTCAGCAGGCAAAGGAGCTTGACACCTCCCGATGGTATGAGCTGCACATGTCCGATTACGGTGTGAACGATCATTACTGGTGGCTCAGGGACGGCGACGGCACAACGGCAAGCGGCGTGAATGTTGTTTCGTTCAGCTATGCGGGCGGCAATATCATCAGCCAGCCGGCAGGTCTTGAGGGCTACGGCGTACGTCCCGTCATGACGCTTGACATATCCTCGGACAGCACCGTAGTGCTGAACTACATTGCACAGGAGTTTTTTAATGAAATTACGCAGCCTTGACAGATTCAACGACATAGTTATCCAGATTCACGATAATCCCGATGCAGACGCTGTAGGCTCGGGCTATGCAATATACAGATATCTCACCGAAAAGGGCAAGAATGTTCGTTTCGTATACGGCGGCAGATTCGCCATCAGCAAGAGCAACATGAAGCTGATGGTATCCGAGCTTGATATTCCGCTGGAGCATGTGCGTGAGCTTGCTCCGCCTGAACTGCTGCTTACTATCGACTGCCAGCACGGTCAGGGAAATGTGCAGCATTTCGAAGCGCAGAACATCGCAATGATAGACCACCACAGCACAGGCAAGGAGTCGGACGACATGGCTGAAATACGCAGCCACTTCGTAAGCTGCTCCACCATCTGCTACGATATGCTGAAGGCAGAGGGCTTCGATGTAAACAAGGATATCCGCATCGCAACAGGTCTTTACTACGGTCTGTTCATGGACAGCAATCAGCTCTCCGAGATCAACCACCCCATCGACCGTGATATGATAGACTTCCTTGAATACGACAAGCAGCTGGTCTCCCGCATGAAGTTTGCGAATTTCAGCATCTCCGAGCTTGAGACCGCAGGAATCGCCATCACGAACAACAGCTACATCGAAAAATACCGTTCCGCCATCATAAAGGCTGAGCCTTGCGACCCCAATATTCTCGGCGTTATCGGTGATTTCGTCATTCAGGTAGACAGCATTGATGTATGTCTTATCTATAATGAATGCCCGGGCGGCTATAAGCTGTCAGTCAGAAGCTGCGCTCTCGATGTGCGTGCAAATGAGCTGGCGGATTTTCTCACCGAGAACATCGGCAACGGCGGCGGTCACCTCGACAAGGCAGGCGGATACATAAGCACTGCAAAGTTTGCGGCGCAGTATCCCGATTCCTACCCCGAGGAATACTTCCGCATGAGGATGAACGACTATTTCGAGGGCTACGATATCATCCGCTACACCGACGGCTGCCTGTGCAGAGACGAACTGAAGCGCTACAGGAAGCTCCCCGGAGAATTCGGCTTCATCCCCTCCACAGACCTCTTCCCCGAGGGCACGAAGTGCAAGCTCAGAACACTGGAAGGCGATGTTTTCGTCACAGCGGAAAAGGATATCTACATCGTTATCGGCTCCCGTGGCGAGATATATCCCGTGGCGAAGGATGTGTTTGCTGCTAAGTACATCCCCACAGGAAAGCTGTTCACAAAGGAATTCGAATACGCTCCCACCATCATAAATCTCGACGAGAACAAGCAGTACGAGATAATGCCGATGGCGCTCGCCTGCACCTCGATACCAGGCGCAGAGCTTCTTGCAAAGCCGCTGGAGCGCTACACAAAGGTGTTCACCAGATGGGATTACGAATCCTATATGGCAGGTTACAAGGGCGATATGCTGTGCTATGCCGTGAACGACGACAAGGACGTATACATCATCAAAAAGGATGTATTTTCGGGCATCTACGAGCCTGTTTAATCACACAAACACAAAGCCTGAGAAGGAAATGCACCTTCTCAGGCTTTTGCTATGTCAGCACAAATCGGAATTTGAAACGCGGAGCGTTTCAAATTCAGTTAGGAGTGAGGAGTGAGCGCATTGACGGCGTAGCCGTCTACGCTACGTTCGTTCTGCGAACGAACGCCCA
>JAZSGG010000076.1:0-41825 GCA_045532595.1 Oscillospiraceae bacterium
AGCCTGTGGTGATGTGCTGATTATAGTTGCGATAATCGAACAGCACCGCACGGGCAAGCTCAGGATACATCGCCCCTGAGAAATTCTGTATCAGTGCGGCGAGCTTGTAATTCTCCATGTAATGCGGCATATTGAAACGACCATCATCACAGCCTGCGATTATCATAAACTGCGCTGCACTGCGACCGTCAATCTCCGCAACGGGTGCGATTCGTGTGCCGTCCGCTTCCGCTATTGCGTCACGGTGAAGGTCTATGACCACCTTGATGCTCGGATACTGCTCCAGTGCGGCACGGATAGTAGCTTCGCTTCTGTCATACGAGCCTGTATAGGACGGGTGATCGTGTACCGTACCGTCATGCAGCACCGAAATACCATTATCGGTAAGCGTCTGCGCCAGCACCTCGCCCACCGCAATCATATTGTGTTCCGGATCCTGCGTGCGTGTCGGAAAATCCGCATCATAATAGCTGCGGCTGTACGGCTCGAAGCTTTCAGTGGTGTGCGTGTGGACGATCAGCACCTGCGGCTCTTTACAATACAATTGGATATCTAGAGCAGGCATCTCATCTGCAGCCGAGAGCAGCTCGGTATCCGCCACATGAGTGCAGTTTCTCACCTGCGCTCCACTGGCAAGGGTTATGTAACCGATGCTGTCGCTCGTTCCGTAGGTGCGGCGTACCGTTGCTCCGCTGCATGTACCCTCGGCTGTGTAATCAAGTCCGTCGTCGAAAGGAATAATGTTCTGAGATATCACCTGTGCTGTCGGCTTCGGCTCGTCCGCTTCGGGAGCTGAGATCTGCGGTGGCTCTGCGCTCTCCGTAACGATAAGCTTCTGCGGCGCTTCGTGAGTAATAACAGGCGGCTCGTCGGCTTCTGCAGAAACGATGACACCTGCTTCTTCCGTTTGCGGAATATCCACACCTGCCGAGAGATATGCTGTACGCCTTGTGATATCCGCTGCTGCGAGAAAAGCCTCACCTGCCGTCGCTCCGGAGAGCATAAGCGTACATGGCACCATCGCAGTGACCGCCGCAGCTGCAAATATATTTCGTATCTTCATTTTATACCTCCGTTTTTTCGTCTTTGTAACATAAGTATTGCCCGAAAAATGATTTTATGCATAGAAATTTTCCTCTGCCGAATTATTTGCCTGATATCGGGCAGAATAAGACCGTGGAAGTGCATATTTCCGCATACGAACGCTTTGAAGCGACAAGGAGAATTGATATGAAGAGATTTTTAGCAATTGCTGCTGCAGCAGCACTTATGCTCAGCCTCACTGCCTGCGGAGGCACAAGAGACGACAACTCTGACACAGGCAGCTCTACCGTTACCTCAGGAGACAACAGCGGCGGTACCGCAGCCAACGGCTCTGCGGATGACAAGGACAGCGGCATGAACGGCGGAGCAGGCAACAACACCAACAGCAACACAAGCACCTCAGGCAGCAGTGACATCACTGACGGCAACACAGAAAGCAATGCACCCAATGGGATCATTGATCCCTCCACAGGCGAGGGAGCTATTATTGGCGGCGGAACTGATGACGCCCATTCCAACGGCCCGATGACAAACGACGGAACAGTAGACGCTAGAATGAGATCATAACTCAATATGCCCCGCCTTGCCAAATTACACAAGTGCGGGGTCTTTTTTCTGTATGGGGTACCGAATTTTGTTTTTCGGCTCAAAGGGTCTTGAAATTCGGTTACATATATGTTATACTTAAAATAGAACAAAAATTTATAAATCTTTGCTATCATTTTATGCAATATGACGGCAAAATTGAGGAGATCATGGTATATACAGTTACATTCAATCCCGCCATTGATTATGTAGTCCATGCGGATAAAATACTAATAGGCGGTGTGAACCGCACCTCGTCGGAGAGCATCTTCTTCGGTGGAAAAGGAATAAACGTATCACAGGTGCTGGCGCAGCTTGGTGTGAAGTCTGTTGCACTGGGATTCACAGCAGGATTCACAGGCAAGGCTATCGAGGATGGTCTGAACGCCGCAGGCATCGAAACAGATTTCGTACATATCAAAGACGGATTTTCACGCATAAACGTAAAGCTGAAATCAGACAGGGAGACCGAGATAAACGGTCAGGGACCGAAGATCGACGATGCGGCTCTCGCAGAGCTTTTCTCGAAGCTGGATAAGCTGACAGAGGGCGATACTCTGGTGCTGGCAGGAAGCGTGCCTTCCTCCATGCCAAAGGATATCTATGAGCAGATACTGGCAAGGCTTGACGGCAAAGGTATACGCTTTGTAGTTGACGCTTCAGGCAAACTGCTGATGAACGTGCTGAAATACAAGCCGTTCCTGATAAAGCCTAACCACATCGAGCTTGGCGAGATATTCAAAACCTTGATAACCAACAAGGCAGACGCTGCGCTATATGCCGCAAAGCTGCGTGAGATGGGCGCAAGGAACGTGCTTGTCTCCATGGCGGGTGACGGTTCTGTGCTTGTGGATGAGAACAACGAGGTGCATACCTGCGGCGTATGCAAGGGCAAGGTCAGAAATTCCGTCGGCGCAGGAGATTCCATGGTAGCAGGCTTCATTGCAGGATGTGATGATGGTTACGACCACGCAATAAAACTCGGCACAGCCTGCGGAGGTGCTACGGCATTCTCGGACGGTCTGGCGCAGAGAGAGGATATCGAAAGGCTCATGCAGGAGGTTATGTTGTCCCCATCCGAAAGCAACGCCGAGGAAAAGACGAACAGAAAACTTGATATAACACCTGAGGAGCGCAAACTGCTCTCGTCTCTCAGAAGAAGACCGGGTATGTATCTCGGCAAAAAGAGCCTTGAGAGATTCCGGCATTGGAGCAGTGGTTATAGAGGTGCGCTGTGTATGATGTCATCGGAACGCAGTCTGTTTCCTGACTACACCGAAATAGACATTAATGACTACGCTGCCAAGAAGTATCACGGCAAGGACTGCAGCGGTGCACTTAACTGGATAAGCTGGATACAGGCGTATGAAAAAGACGATGCCAAAGCGCTTGATGTCTGCTTTGAATTTCTTGATGAATATCTCCGGCTTCTCGGCTTTGAGCCGATACCTGACTGGGACACTGTTTACGCAAAAAAGCAAGACGATAACAACTGATATCGCAACATACTAAGACTTACACAGGAGGTGTGCTTTAATGATCACGATGCAAGGTAAAGGCGTTTCGTGCGGAATCGCTATGGGTACGGTACGAGTATACTTCCGTGATGAGATCAATGTACAGCGCATCTCCGTAAAGGACACCCAAGCGGAACTGGTGCGGTACAAAGAAGCAAAAGAACAGGCACTGGCACAGCTTAACGAGCTTTACAAAAAGGCTCTGAAGGAGATCGGTGAGGAAGATGCACTCATCTTCGGTATGCACTGCATGATGCTTGAAGATCCCGATTACAACAACTCCATAGAGGGTATTATCCGCCGCCAGAAGGTGAATGCGGAATACGCTGTTGTGCTGACAATGGAAAACCTCCGCCGTGTATTCGACGTGATGGAGGACTCCTATATCCGTGAGCGCGCTGCGGATGTGCAGGATGTTTCACAGCGTGTGCTGAAATGCCTTACCCACCACAAAACAATAAGACGTGAGGCACAGCAGGATTCTGTTGTATGCGCAGACGACCTCTCACCCTCCGAAACGATACAGCTTGACAGGAACAATATCTTAGCTTTCTGTACAGCGAGAGGCTCCGCTACATCCCACACTGCAATTCTCGCCCGCACCATGGGCATACCTGCGGTAACAGGTCTCGGAGACGGTCTGCTGCACCTGAACGACGGCGATGAGATAATCGTTGACGGCGGCAGCGGCATGGTATATGTAAATCCCGATGATGTGACCCGTGCTGCGATGTCCTCAAAGCGTGAGGAACATCTGCGCAGGACTCATCATCTGCGCTCTCTGCGTGACCGTGATAACATCACTCAGGACGGTCACAGGATAAATATCTACGCAAACATCGGCGGTGTTGCGGATATTCCTGCTGCTCTCGAAAACGGCGCAGGCGGAATAGGTCTTATGCGAAGCGAATTCCTGTACCTCGACCGCAGCGAAGCGCCCTCTGAGGAAGAACAGTTTGCGATATACCGCACCGCACTCGAAAAGATGGAGGGCAAGCGTGTAATAATCCGTACACTGGATATCGGTGCGGACAAGCAGGCTCGCTGCTTCAGACATGAGCAGGAGGAGAATCCTGCCCTCGGCATCCGTGGAATACGCTTCTGCTTTGCCCATCCCGAGGTGTTCCGCATACAGCTGAGAGCCTTATACAGAGCCTCTGTTTACGGAAAGCTTGCTATAATGTTCCCGATGATAAGCTCGATAGAGGATGTCAGAATGTGCAAGGCTGTTATCGCTCAGGTAAAGCGCGAGCTGGAACAGCAGGGCATTCCTTATTGCAAGGATGTGGAGATCGGTGTAATGATTGAGACCCCCGGCTCTGTGCTGATAACCGATCTGCTTGCCCGTGAGGTGGATTTCTTCAGCATCGGCTCAAACGACCTGACCCAGTACACCCTTGCCGCCGACAGACAAAATCCCTACCTCGAGCAATATTTCAACACAAGGCATATATCCCTTATGCGAATGATACGCATCGCAGCCGAAAACGCCCATAAAAACGGCGCCTGGATAGGCATCTGCGGCGAGCTTGCCGCTGATACGGATCTCACCGAGACCTTCCTTGCAATGGGCATAGATGAGCTTTCGGTATCTCCCCCTGCGATACTGCCGCTGAGAGAAAAGATACTCAGCCTGAATATGAGCCAGAAGGAGCGGATACTTGCCGAGATAGGTACGGGAATATAAAAATTCTGATTTTTGCTTGACAAAATCGCTAAAGCATGCTATACTGTCAACAGAATAGTTGAAATGCGTTGATAGGAAATAAAGCTCTGACGTGATTTTCAGAGAGCCGCCGGTTGGTGTGAGGCGGTAACACGGCTTTGCCATAGCTCCTCCTTGAGCAGGATCGCTGAACGTTTTCCAGTAGGTGATCTCGGGTCCTCCCGTTACAGAGGCACACATTGATGGATGTGTATGAGTGGGCGGATATTATATCTGCCAATGAGAGTGGTACCGTGGAGTTTACAGCTTCATCTCTTTATGAGATGGAGCTGTTTTTTATTTTGCAGTAATCTCAGTGTGACCGCTACGCAATCTGCGCACAATCCCACTGAGCTTCCTGCCATTACTTTGCTTTTTCCACACAATGCTTAAAGCAGCTTCAACAGTTCTATATACTACAATTCCGACGAAAGAAAGGAACTAACGACATGAAGATCCAAAACAAGTATGAAAGGCGCTATTTTATGCCCCCCTTCCCCTGCATGGACTGGGCGCAGAAGGAATATGTGGATAAGGCTCCCATTTGGTGCAGCGTTGATCTGAGAGACGGCAACCAGGCACTGATAATCCCCATGAGCCTTGTGGAAAAGCTGGAATTCTTCCGCTACCTCGTAAGAGTAGGCTTCAAGGAGATCGAGATAGGCTTCCCCGCCGCTTCCGATACAGAATACGAATTCTGCCGCACACTGATCGAAAAGAATCTCATTCCCGATGACGTATCAGTACAGGTGCTGACCCAGAGCCGAGAGCATATCATCGAAAAGACCTTCAAAGCACTGGAAGGCTGCAAGAACGCCATCGTGCATCTGTATAACTCCACCTCCGTTGCTCAGCGTGAGCAGGTATTCAGAAAGAGCAAGGAGGAGATCATCGACATCGCTGTGACAGGTGCGAAGCTGCTGAATGAATACAAGGCAAAGACCCCAGGCAACTTCCGCTTTGAATACTCCCCCGAAAGCTTCACAGGCACAGAGCCTGAATTTGCGATGGAGATCTGCAACAAGGTCATTGATATCTGGCAGCCCACTCCTGATAACAAGGTGATAATCAACCTGCCTGTTACCGTTTCGGAATCCATGTCCCACGTTTATGCTCAGCAGGTTGAGTATATGTGCAAGACCCTCCACAGCCGTGAGAATGTCATCGTTTCGCTGCATCCCCATAACGACCGAGGATGTGCAGTTGCAGATACCGAACTCGGTCTGCTGGCAGGCGCCGACAGAGTAGAAGGCACACTGTTCGGAAACGGCGAGCGCACAGGTAACGTGGATATCATCACACTGGCGCTGAATATGTACTCCCACGGTGTAGAGCCTAACCTTGATTTCACAGACCTGCCTGAAATAACAGAGGTGTACGAGCGCCTGACCCGTATGCACGTCTATGAGAGAGCCCCCTACAGCGGACGTCTGGTATTTGCGGCATTCAGCGGCTCGCATCAGGATGCCATAGCAAAGGGTATGAGATGGCGCAGCGAAAAGGATGTCGAGCAGTGGAACGTTCCGTATCTGCCCATAGACCCGAGAGATATCGGCAGAGAATATGAGGGCGATGTCATCCGCATCAACAGCCAGTCCGGAAAAGGCGGCATCGGCTATCTCATGGAGAGAAATTACGGCATCTCTATGCCCACTAAGATGCGTGAGCATTTCGGATATATCGTCAAGGGCATATCCGACAAAGAACACAAGGAGCTTATGCCCAGCGAGGTATATCAGATCTTCGAGGACAGCTACCTCAACAAGCACGGCAACATCAAATACATCAGCGCCCACTATACTCAGGGCGAGCTGATCTCCGCTGTTGTCAAGGTGGAGATAAACGGCGGCGAACGCACCTTCAACGGCTGCGGTAACGGTCGTCTGGACGCTGTTTCTGACGCAATCAAGAACGGCACAGGCCTTGATTACCACATCGCAGCATTCTCTCAGAACGCTATGGAGCAGTCCTCCAAATCCAAAGCGGCTTCCTATGTGGGAATCACCCTCCCCGACGGCAATATCAGCTGGGGCGCAGGTATCCACACAGATATCATCGTTTCTTCTGTTCTGGCACTTATCTCCGCTATTGATAATTCGGGTATGATATAAAAACCTGCTGCTTCCGTGAGATATCGGAAGCAGCTTGATTTTAAGATACTATTAATTTATGCAACCATTTCCGCTGCAAAATGGTTTTATATACAAGAACGCTTTATTATACTAAAACGCATTCAGGAGGTCAACGCAATGAAAAAAGCTATATCATCTATCGTGATATCTGTCGCTTTGTTATGCTCTATTCTGACAGGATGCAATACAAACAGCAATACGGATGCGCAAAGCACAGGTCTCTCTGCTGAAGAGATACAAATGATAAACGAAGCCACCAACGCTCATGATATCTCCGCCTTCCTGACAAAGACCGCAGACTTCATGAAATACAGCGAATGCGATAACGACAGCGGGTTGGATATGTATTTCGACCTGCTGGCAACGGAAAGCAACAAATATTATATTACTAAACACGACGGCGAAAAATATCTTCTGTTTTACTGTGTATACTCGGCATACGGCGAGGAAATGACGGCGATCACAGATATAAGTAAAGAATACAATGCAGATAAGCTGACTGTCACGATCTCCAAAGAAATTAAAAGCATAGAACAATCAGGCTGTGAGCCTGACCTTTCATATACGAGATGTATACTCAGGCTTGAAAATGACATCACATCCCTGTCTGTTGATGGAAAAGATTACTTCGAATACAGCGGCGGTTATATCCGTGCCGCAGATCTGTGGGGAGTTGTTGACAAAGATCTGAATGTTATCGTTCCGATACAATATGATATCATCAGAGAATTTGATGAATACAGATCAGATGATATCTATTATTATATGACGACCGAGAATGGTATGGGTCTGATGGACGCTGAATTTCAGACTGTACTCCCGCCGATATACAATAATATTTATTATGCGAATGGCGATAGATTTATTGTCTCAAAAGGACCGAGAAATGAAATAAAACACGGCGAATGGCAGATAGGTATAGTTGATCGAAACGGCGATCTGCTTCACGAATATATCAACGGATATCTCAATGGCTACGAAAGCTTCAATAATACGATCGGTCAAGCAGTGTTATCACGTACTGAAGGCGATGCATGTTCCGAGGGAGTTATTGATGAGGAACTGAACATAATTATTGAGCCGATATATAAGGATGTCAGATATTTTGATATCGGCGCTGAAAATATCCGCTTTTATGTAGTCGAAAACCAAAACAGTGAATTTGCAGTCTTTGATTCATCGGGAAAGCAGCAGACTGAATTCGAAAAAACTTCTGTATACGAGGCACAGACCCGATATCGAGAAACCCTTCAGGGCGAAGCAGATAGTTTTTGAAGCGAGCAAACTTTTTTCCTCAAAACTGTTGAAAAATCCAAAAAAGTATGCTATAATTACTATATATAGTATACCCAAAGGGAACGGTGCGGCTATCGGTACGGTCTCCCGACTATATGTGCGACAAAGAAAAGTAATTGAGGAAAGAGAGTATCACTATGAAATGTCCCGAATGCAGCTGTGAGGAAAGCAAGGTAATCGACTCCCGCCCCACTGAAAACAAGGTTCGCCGCCGCCGTGAGTGCATACAGTGCGGATTCCGCTTCACCACATACGAGATAGTGGAAGAAGTTCCGCTGATGGTACTGAAGAAGGATCACTCCATCGAGCCTTTTGACAGAGAAAAGCTGGTGGAAAGACTCTGCCGTGCAACCGTAAAGCGCCCCGTTTCTCTGGAGACAATCGAAAACATGGTGGAGGATATCGCAGCAGAGCTGAAAAACTCCCTTCAGCGTGAAGTCACCTCCGATAAGATCGGCGAGCTGGTGCTGCACAAGTTGAAGAATATCGACCATGTAGCGTATATCAGATTTGCATCCGTTTACCGTGATTTCAACGATGTAGACAGCTTTATGAAGGTCATATCCGAGCTTTCAGAAGATAAATAATAGCTATAAAAAGTCCGAATATTTTGTTCGGACTTTTTCTTTTACACTGACGCAGAGATAATTTCTATAAATTTACAGCAAAATCACCAATTTGTACTGCAAGCAATAGGGGAAAACGTGAAAATTCAGTGAAAACGCAAAAAAGTCCTTGCATTTTTAATTTGTATATGCTATAATGATTTGTGTAGTTGTAAAGGGGGAATTATACCCTTTAGCGATTTTTACAAAATATTACGGTAATCAGATTACCTGATTCGGAGCTGTGCCATGACATCATTTGTTTCTGTTGCAATCGACGGTCCTGTCGGTGCAGGTAAAAGCAGTATCGCAAGGAATGCCGCTAAAAAGCTGGGCTTCATCTATGTGGATACAGGTGCGCTTTATCGTGCCGTTGGCCTGTACTGCCACAGAAAAGGCATAGACATGTCTGACGGAGCAGCAGTTGCTTCCGTACTCGGTGAAATAGATCCCGAGATCCGCCTTATCGACGGAACACAGCATATCTATCTGAACAAAGAGGATGTCTCCGAAGAGATACGCCTGCCTGAGATATCCATGGCAGCGTCCGCTGTTTCCGCAGTGCCTGAGGTAAGAGCCTCCCTGCTGGATCTTCAGCGCAACATGGCAAAGACAAATAACGTCATTATGGATGGCAGAGACATCGGCACGGTAGTTCTTCCCGATGCAACGGTGAAGATATTCCTTACCGCAGCAGCCGAGATCCGTGCAAAGCGCCGCTATGACGAGCTGATGGCAAAGGGTGTGGAGACCACCTTTGAGGAAGTCCTCACAGACCTCAATCAGCGTGATTACAACGATTCCCACCGTGAGACCGCTCCATTAAAGCAAGCGGATGATGCGGTGCTGGCAGATACCTCGTCTCTCGATTTCGAGCAGTCCTGTGAGCTTATCTGCAATATAATAAAGGAGAAGCTGTAATGTTCTATTCGTTTCTCCGTAATATCTGCCGCTTATTCTACCTGATCGTTTTCAAAATAACGGTCATCGGCAAGGAGAATATCCCGAAAGAAAAGGGCGGCTACATAATCGCTTCCAACCATGTTTCAAATAACGATCCGCCCGTTGTGGGCATCACCTTCAAAGGGAAATACAACTTCATGGCTAAGGAAGAGCTGTTCCACAAGAACCCCATCTTCACCTGGCTGATAACAAAGCTTGGTGCATTCCCCGTGAAGAGAGGCGCAAAGGACGGCGCTCAGGCAATACAAAAAGCTTTGGAATGCCTGAAGAATGGTCGCATCTTCGTTATCTTCCCTGAAGGTACACGCTCTAAGGATGGCGAACTCGGCAGAGCAAAGAGCGGAGTTACACTGATCGCAGCGCAGGCAAAGGTTCCTGTAGTTCCCGTGTTTATCAAGTACGGCAGGAAGAAGTTCCGCCGTGAGATACAGATCTCCATTGGTGAAATGATCCCCGCCGAGCGCTTCGATGTGGATATTGAGGACAGAAAGATGCTCAAGCAGGTCAGCGCCACCATAATGGATGAGATCGCAAAGCTCAAGGAGAATGCTCCCGATGTTGATTGAGATCGCAGAACGATCGGGCTTCTGCTTCGGCGTTGAAAGAGCGATAAAGCTCACCGAGGAGGCAGCCGATAAATACGGCAGTCTGTACACGCTCGGTCCGCTGATACATAACAAGATAGTTACCGACTCCCTTCAGAAAAAGGGGATCATGATAGCCGATGAGGTCTCGGACGCAGCAGGAAAGCCGCTGGTGATCCGCTCCCACGGCGTTACAGAAGAAACAGAAAAAGCAGCCGATGCGCTCTGCTCCGTATGCATCGACGCCACCTGTCCCTTCGTTAAAAAGATACACAAGATTGTTTCGGAGCAGCCCGAAGGCTCGGCGGTCATCATCCTCGGTGATAAAAAGCACCCCGAAGTCATCGGCATCAAAGGTCATGCGCACTGCAAAGCCTTCGTATGTGCTGATATCACTGAGATACACACACTGTACGAAAACGGGGCGCTGTCAAGAGACGAGGATGTGGCCCTAGTCATTCAGACGACCTTCGACCGTGGCAGGTTTCTTGAATATTCGCAGGATATCCGAGAAAACTATAGCCATGTAAAAATATATGACACGATATGCAATGCTACCTCCGAGCGGCAGAAAAACGCTGAGGAGCTGGCAAAAAGAGCTGCGCTGATGATCGTTGTCGGAGGAAAAAGCAGCTCAAACACCGGAAAACTGGCAGAGATCTGCGCACGGCACTGCACTACCGTGTTCGTGGAGGATGCATCACAGCTTTCCCCGCAGCTCTTAAAAGGACTGCGATCCGATAGTATTATCGGAATTACGGCAGGAGCTTCGACTCCAGCCTACACTATAAAGGAGGTTCATGATAAAATGAACGAAGAAATCAAAACCACAATCGAAAATGAGGAGGACTTCGCTGCTCTGCTCGACCAGTCTTTTAAAAGAGTATATACCAACAACAGAGTAAAAGCTACAGTTGTAGGCATCAACAAGAACGAAGCAGTTGTTGACCTCGGCATCAAGCAGACGGGTTACATACCCCTCGACGAGCTGACAAACGATCCCAACGCAGCAGTTGGCGATATCGTTAAGATCGGCGATGAGATCGACGCTATCGTAACAAAGGTAAACGACTCCGACGGCGTTATCTTCCTCTCCAAGAAGCGTGTAGACGCAGCTCTTGGCATGGAGAAGATCGCAGCTTCCAAGGAAGCAAACGAGACTCTCGAGGGCGTTGTTACAGCAGCTGTTAAGGGTGGCGTTATCGTTATCACAAACGGCACAAGAGTATTCATCCCCGCTTCTCAGACAGGTGTTCCCCGCAGCGGCAAGCTGGAGGATCTCGTAAAGAAGACTGTTCAGTTCAAGGTTATCGAGATCAACGAGCAGCGCGGCAGAGTTGTTGGCTCCATCAGACAGGCTAACAAGGAAGTTCGTGACGCTGAAAAGGCAAAGTTCTGGGAGTCCATCGAGGTTGGCCAGAAGTTCGAGGGCGAGGTTCGCTCCATCGAGGATTACGGCGTATTCGTTGACATCGGCGCTGTAGACGGTCTGGTTCGCACATCCGAGCTGACATGGAACAGAGTTGGTCACCCCAAGGATATCGTAAGCATCGGCGACAAGATCACTGTTATCGTTAAGTCCTACGATCCCGAGAAGAAGAGAGTTTCCCTCTCCGCTAAGGATCCCGATGAGAATCCCTGGACAAAGTTCGTTGCTGATTACGCAGTTGATGATATTATCAAGGCTACAATCGTTAGCATCACTGAGTTCGGTGCATTCGCTCAGATCATCCCCGGTGTTGACGGTCTGATCCACATCTCCCAGATCTCTACTGAGAGAGTTACAAACATCGCAAGCGTTCTCGCTGTTGGTCAGGAAGTTGATGTTAAGATCATCGACATCGACACTGACAAGAGCAGAGTATCCCTCTCCATGAAGGCTCTTATGGAAGAGGCAGCTCCCGCTGAAGAGGCTGAGGAAGCTGACGCTGAGTAATTCCGCTTAACAAATCCTTACCGCCGCACAGGGTGATCACTCAGTGCGGCGGTATTTGTTTATGGAGGTTTCTATGAAGCTGATCAAGCGTTTGATACTGGCATTTATGGCAGGTGTATTATTCACTATGTCTATGCCTTTGGTTCATGCACACACTGACATCGGATTTGTACATGCTGATGGCACTCAGGTGATCGGCACTGACGGTCAGCCGCTCCACATCAAGGGAATGGCACTCGGCTGCAACGTGTGGGACAGTACCTCTGAACCGCCCAAATTCCACCACACAGAGGATACATACCGAGAGCTTTCCGAGCTTGGCTTCAACTGCGTGCGGCTGTATCTCAACTACAGGCTATTCGAGGACGACAGCGCTCCTTATGAGTATCTGCAAAGCGGCTTTGACTGGATAGATACAAACATCTCATGGGCAAAAAAATATGATATGGGCATAATCCTGAATATGCACTATCCGCAGGGCGGTTATCAGTCACAGGGAAACGGATTTGATCTGTGGACTGAGCCTGATAATCTTGACCGTCTCGGTGCGCTATGGCACGCTATTGCCCGACACTGCGCCAACGAACCGACTATCTGGGGCTACGGTCTGGTGAACGAGCCGTATCCGCCGCTCTTCGGTAATGAGGAAAACACCGTAAATCACTTCAGACGCTCCATGCAGCAGCTTGCTGAACAGGTGCGAAGTGCTGCTCCGCATCAGGCTATATTCGCCGAGCGCATGATAAACATCGGCGGCACAGAATGGGGATATCTCACTACCGAAAACTCCTTCCCTCTTATTGATGATGATAACGTGATATACGAATTTCATTTCTACGAGCCGTTCCAGCTTACACATTCAATCACGTTCAATAAGCCTAATCCCCCGAAATATCCCACGGCTGATCTCAACTCCTCAAAATACGAAAGCACATGGGTGGGAATGCAGAGAGCCGAAAAGCTCTCGGAAAGGAAAGGCGGCTGGAGCTATTTCGAGAGCGCTCCCGTAGTGCTTACGGATGAATATAATGTTGGCATCCTCGCACTGAATGCAGGCAGGATGGGCAGCGGAAAGGTGTATTTCGATGATATAAAGGTCACCGAGATATCCGACAGCGGAAAGCGTGTGATACTGGAATACAGCTTCGATAACGAGAACGAAGCAAACTGCTTCTATAA
Organism: Oscillospiraceae bacterium; assembly: GCA_045532595.1. Classification (GTDB taxonomy): domain Bacteria; phylum Bacillota; class Clostridia; order Oscillospirales; family Ruminococcaceae; genus CAG-115. The sequence goes on from JAZSGG010000076.1 coordinate 13,547, forward strand.
CTGGACTGCAGATGGCTCAGGCTCAGGCAGATATGATGTTGATGGAAGAACAAGCGGATGCTATGTACTATATGGCACGGATATGGATCTCACCGCAAGTGCCGACCGTTTCATACTTGAAGATGGCAAGCGGTATGTGGTATCGGGATATGTACGCACATCAGGTGAAGTCGGATACTATGCTCCCCGAATAGACTTCGCTAAGGCAACGGAATTTGTTACTATCGATAAGGCTTATCTGAAGGAGCGGCTAACGGAATATGCCGAGTTCTCAGAAAAGCATGATGTTCCGATATATCTCGGTGAATTCGGCTGCTGCAACGACGGATTCAGGGACGGCACAAGCGCCCTTGCATGGGTGGGTGATATGATAGATATCTGCACCGAGCTGGGCATTGGTTTTAACTACCACGCCTATCATGAAGGCTGGTTTGGATTCTACAACAGCGATGGCTATAAATACCCGTCACCAGAACACAGGAATGACGCCCTTGCAGAGGTGTTCAACCAAAAGCTGCACAGCACTCCACCTGAAGATAACACTGAGGATTTACGCAGTATGCTGAAAATGCTGCTGCCTTTTATCTGAGATACAGCAGCGACAGAAATGTCGCTGCTTAATTTTTGTGATTTTTTGATAATTTTTTGTCATTGTTTATTGCATTCCGGCAATATATGTGATATAATAAACGATGTATATGATAAATTCAGAAAGGATAGATAACATGGAAAAGGTACAATGGAAAGGTGGAACGCTTCTGGCTCCCGTGCCTGCAGTGCTGGTATCCTGCGGCACTGTTGAGAAGCCTGCTGCACTGACGATCGCATGGACAGGTATCGTATGCTCAGATCCGCCAAAGACCTACATCTCGGTGCGCCCCAGCAGATACTCCTACGATATCATCAAGGAGAGCGGCGAATTCGTTATCAACATGATGCCCTCCACCTTTGTGAGACAGGTAGACTACTGCGGAATAAAATCCACCAAAAACGAGGATAAGCTGGCAAAGATGAAGCTCATCCCCACCCCCTCGAACATCGTAAAGGCACCGCAGATCGCACAGTGTCCCATCTCGCTGGAATGCAAGGTGACAGACATAATTCCTCAGGGCAGCCACGACATGTTCCTCGCCGAGATAGTCTCCGTGAATATAGACGAGACCCTCATCGACGCTAAGGGCAGACTGATGATCGAAAAGGCAGGTCTCATGACTTATGCCCACGGCACATATTTCGCCCTCGGCAAGAAGATAGGAAGCTTCGGATTTTCTGTGAAGCCTAAGCGCTCCAAAAATCCGCACTACAAGAAAAAGAAGAAGTAAGCTATGGTGAATATAGGAAACGAATGGGATGGACTTCTCGCCGAGGAGTTCAGAAAGGAATACTATCTGAAGCTGAGAGAATTCCTCAAAGCCGAATACTCCTCACGCAATATCTTCCCTCCCATGAACGATATCTTTAACGCTCTGCGCTACACATCCTACAGCGATGTGCGTGCAGTGATACTCGGACAGGATCCCTATCACGGCATGGGGCAGGCGCATGGTCTGTGCTTTTCCGTAAAAAAGGGAGTTCAGCCGCCGCCCTCGCTCCAGAATATCTTCAAGGAGCTGAATGCGGATCTCGGCATAACACCGCCGAATCACGGTGAGCTTACTGAGTGGGCGAAAAGCGGTGTGCTGCTGCTGAACACCGCTCTCACAGTACGTGAGGGACAGGCGAACAGCCACCGCAATCAGGGATGGGAGATACTCACCGACCGTGTTATAGAACTGCTGAATCAGCGTGAAGCTCCGATAGTTTTCCTGCTGTGGGGCGGCAACGCCCGTGCAAAGGCAAAGCTCATCACAAACAGGAATCACCTCGTGCTTCAGTGCGCCCATCCCAGTCCGCTTTCTGCTTATAACGGATTTTTCGGGTGCAGACATTTCTCGAAATGTAACGAATTCCTCGCGTCCCGTGGCATGGCTCCCATCGACTGGAGACTCACATGAGAGAAGCGGCGCACTACATAAAAGGCATCGTAGCAGCAGCGGTTTTCCTCGTGCTGGCATTCGGAGTTATATGGGTGATACAGCAGTTTCAACCGGGATTGTCCTCGGTAACAGTAGACGATATCACTGTGGATATCTACGACGGTGACGAGGCTCTTGAAGCTGCTCTCGGCAACCGCTTTACGGTATACAACGAAGATGGTACTCTCCCCTCCGACGAGAACGAAAACGAGCTACAGCTAAGCTGTGCAGCGAAGATGGATCTCAGTGGAGTGGATTTCAGCGCATATTATGCCGAAGATATCGGCAGCATAACGCTGTTTAATGGCTCCCCTGCCGATATGAGTCTTGATGAGTACAAGGAAGCATTCGGCGAGAACATCCGCATCTATGGCAACGGTGACATCATGTGCGCAGAAGTACTGGAAATCGACGGCAAGCTTATAAGCGCCGAACAGATAGAAGCAGATATGGAAAAATACGACATAACCACAGGCAGTGCGCCCACTTATGTTTATATGCGGGATATCCTCGGCGGTGATGCTCAGCGATTCATACTGCTTCAATGCTGGTTTGAAGATGATGAATGCTATATCTGCTCATTCCAGTGCTTTGAGGCGGCGTAAGGAGTATATATGAGACGAATAATATCAGCGATGACGGTGCTGTTGCTGTCGGCGGCAGTTTCGGGTTGTTCGGAGAAGGAATTCACCAGCCAAGGCTTGCAGCATATCACCGTTGATGGCATCACGGTGGATATCACTGAGGGAGATGCTGCGTTGGAAGCTGCTTTGGGAGATAAGTTTGATATAATGGCTGAATGGACATTCAATCCAATTAACGACGATCCCGAAACTATTCTTTTATATCATTGCGAAAATATTGATAGAGACGGGTATATGGGACGCTCATATATGATATATGACTATCAGGGACTTCCGTCCGAGCATGTAACAGTATACGATCACCTTCCGTCCAATGCTGATTTTTCAGAATACAAAGCCGCTTATGAGGGTTTGTATTTTGAAAATGTATTCGACTATAACCAGTTATTCGGCAACAATGACAGTATAGTAGGTATATATCAGCTTGACGACAGAATAATCACTGCAGAGCAAGGTGTTGCCGCAATGGAAGCGGATGGTTATGAAAACGGTATACACTCTTATCTTCTTGACAAAATCGTAAAGGGTGAAGCGCAGGAACTGATTCTAATGCTGAATATGTTCGACGATGAAGAATGCTACTACTGTGCACTGACTTACTATTTGCCTAAATAAATATACTACATAAACAAAGACAGGAGAAACTATATGACACTATTACTTGCCGCTGCGGAAGCGGTAACCTTCAACGATGTGCTTAAAAAGATAGACGATGCCGTATGGGGCATTCCGCTCATCGTGCTGATACTTGCCTGCGGCATCTGGCTCACAGTCCGCACAAGAGGACTGCAGGTGCGCCATCTCGGCAAGGCTCTGAAATATATGGTTAAGAACGAGAAGGGCGGCGACGGCGACGTTACAAGCTTCGGCGCACTTTGTACAGCTCTTTCCGCAACCATCGGCACGGGAAATATCGTCGGCGTTGCGACTGCAATAACCATCGGCGGTCCCGGTGCGCTTTTCTGGATGGAGGTAGCTGCATTCTTCGGCATGGCAACAAAATATGCCGAGGGACTTCTTGCAATAAAGTACCGCATTACCGACCCCAACGGAAACAAACTCGGCGGCCCGTTCTACTATATCGAAAACGGTATGGGTCAGCGCTGGAAGTGGATGGCTAAGGTGTTCGCATCTTTGGGTGTGTGCGTGGGTCTGTTCGGAATCGGTACATTCACACAGATAAACGGTATCACATCCGCTGCAAACAACTTCTTCAATCCCATGTTCGATAACCCGATCAGCGTGAATCTCTTTGGCAACACATATTCTCTCGTTACCATTATTGCAGGCGCCGTCGTTACGATCTGCGCAGCGCTCGTTATCATCGGCGGAATCAAAAGAATATCCTCCTTTGCCCAAATAATTGTGCCATTTATGGCTATTATATATATGCTGGCTGTTCTGGTAATACTTATCTGCAATGTGCAGGCTATCCCCTCCGCTCTCGCAGAGATCGTAACCGACGCTTTTGACTTCGGCATTGATGAAGCAGCAGGTGGCGCTATCGGTATACTTATTGCAATGCAGAGTGGTATCTCCCGTGGTATCTTCTCAAATGAAGCCGGCCTCGGCTCTGCGCCTATCGCTTCTGCCGCAGCTAAGACAAATGACGCTGTCCGTCAGGGTCTTGTAACTATGACAGGAACCTTTATCGACACCATAGTGATCTGCACCATGACAGGTCTTGCTGTTGTTATCGGCGGTGGTTGGAAGCCTGAGCTTGGTCTCGAAGGTGTTGCGGTTACTACATATTCATTTCAGGAATGCCTTTCCTTCCTCCCCACTCAGATACCCGCATTTATCCTGATGATATGCCTGATATTCTTCGCATTCACTACCATACTCGGCTGGAACTACTACTCCGAGCGCTGCCTTGCATATCTCGCAGGAAGCAAGGCTGTAGTTACCAAGATATTCAGATGGGCATATATCCTTGCAGTGGCTATCGGTCCGTACATGACCGTTTCCGCAGTGTGGACCATTGCAAACATCTTTAACGGTCTTATGGCCATCCCCAATATCATCGCCCTGCTTGCGCTCTCAGGCGTTGTGGCGGCAGAGACAAAGTCATTCAATCAGCGGCTGAAGGAAAAGAAAAACGCATCCGCATAAACACAATAGCTAAAGCTGCTCCTGATACACATCTCAGGGGCAGCTTTTTGTTGACTTTTTCCTGTGTTATTGATATAATGAAGGTAAGACATAAAGGAGGAGTTACATCATGCTTAGACGCTCACTCGCACTATTATCCGCAGCGGCTATGCTGCTTTCTGTCGGCTGTAACGATGCATCGGACAACAGTTCACAGCAGCCTGCACAGGAAATAACCTCTGCCGCACCCGATACCGCAGAAGCTTCTGAAACGACGGAAGCAGCAGAGGAAGAACACGTTCTGCGCATCCTCTCAAACTACGATCAGCTTCAGAATCTTTTTGAAGCCTGCTGCTCCGATTATGTGTACATTGATGAATACACAGGCAAGATAGGCGATACGAAGATCATCTGGACGTTCTGCCCACCAAATGCCGACTGGGATTTCAACAGCGTGGTTAAACACAAGATAGAAATGCAGGCCGAAGCGTCTGCTTATGACAAGATAGATATCATAATAGCCGATGAAGAACTGCTGCCGCTCTTTATGGGAAAAGGCTATACACTGCCGCTTAAGGATATCGGCATCACATCAGCTGATACCGCTGAAATGTATCCGTACACGCTGACAGCTGGCTCACATAACGGCGAGCTGATGGCTCTTGCATGGGAAGCAACTCCCGTGGTGTTCGCATACAGGCGTGATATTGCGACAGAAGTCCTCGGCACGGATGATCCCGAAACGGTGGCAAGGTATGTGGATGATATTGAATCCCTCACATCCACTGCACAGCGCATGAAGGAAAGCGGATATCATATACTATCAACGGCTGACGATCTATATTATGCGTACAAAAGCAACATTTCCCCCGCCGTTATATCCGACGGCGAAGCGCTGCTGGACGGTGATCTTTTCCTCTGGGCAGAGCAGGCAAAGCAGTATGTAGACAACGGCTATATCACCACTCACTCTATGTGGAGCGAGGAATGGGCAAAGGATATGACCATGAGCGGCGATGTTTTCGGATATCTCCTGCCGACTTGGGCAGTTTTATGGACGCTCCCCGGCAATGCAGGTGATAATTACCTCAACACTACAGGTGATACAGGTATCGGCAATTACGCAGTGTGCGCTCCGCCTTCGTACACCTACTGGGGTGGCTCGTATATCTGCGCTGCTGATGGCACGGACGATCCCGAGCTTGTGGCTGAGTTCCTGCGCATTCTGTTCAGCAAGGAGATGTCCACAGCTCTCGCTCAGGGAGAGCAGAAGACCTTTGCCAACCACATGGCGGCTATGGATGAGCTTGCCGCTGCATCCGAGGGCGAGGAGTTCCTCGGCGGACAGAATGCACTTGCGCTGTTCAGCGAATGTGCAAAGCTTATTGAAGAGCCTGCCCAAACAAGTGTGGGCATCGGCATAGATCAGTATTTCAGAGGAAGTATGCGTGACTACATACGCAGCGAGGCAACTTACGACGAAGCCTTGGCTGCGTTCAAGGAAAACGCTGACAGATTAATAACTGCATATCAAGGAGGATAAACACCATGCCATTCATCAACACAAAGTACAGCTCAGAGATCACCCCTCAGCAGGAGGAGGCTCTCAAGACCGCCCTCGGCAAGGCTATCACCATTCTCGGCAAGAGCGAGCAGTGGCTGATGCTGGGCTTCGAGCAGAACTGCTCCCTTTATTTTCAGGGACAGAAATCCGAAAAGATCGCTTATGTTGAAGTAAGCCTTCTCGGTGACGCAGGAGATTCCGCCTACAGAAGCCTTACAACTGAGATCTGCAGGCAGTACAGCGACATTCTCGGTGTACCTGGGGACAAGATCTATGTGAAGTATTCTCCCACCTCCTACTGGGGCTGGAACGGAATGAATTTCTAAGCTGTTCACACACAACAACGCCATCCCGTAAAAAGGATGGCGTTGTTTTATTTCTTGTCGTTATTGATCCGTACACTCCACAGACCCTGCTTCTGGGGCTGAGGCTCAGGCTGCGCCTGCGGGTCGGGAGCTTCAAACCAGAAGGTACTTCCCTTTCCGACCTCACTGTCAACTCCGTACTCGAAGTCATGCGCCTGCAGGATATTCTTTACGATGGAAAGACCGATTCCGCTGCCCATCTTGGCACGCTTGTGAGTCTTGCCACGCTCGCTGGCCTTGTAGTATCTATCCCAGATAAGGGGCAGATTCTCAGGCGGTATACCGTCGCCGTGATCCGTCACCTCAAAGCGCACAGTTCGCTTGGGGGTTCGATACAAACGTACTATAACCGTGTTATCCTCACCAACATACGTCACTGCGTTGTTGATGAGATTATAAACCACCTGTTCAAGCTTTACGGGGTCGGCGTCTATCAGGATGCTTGCGCCTGCGTGAAGCTCTATAACGATACCCTCCTCACGCAGGATGTCAAACCTCTGCACAACGCCGTTCAGGCGCTCGCCAAAGTTGAACTGCTGCTTCTCTATCTCCGCAACGCCCGCTTCAAGCTTTGAGAGATCCAGAATATCATTAACAAGCGATGTAAGTCGGTCGGTCTCATCAATGATTATCTTCAGATGGCGCTCTCGCTTCTCGGGATTATCGCCCGAAAGGTCTCTTATCATCTCAGCATACGCCTTTATCATAGTAAGCGGCGTACGCAGATCGTGAGAGATATTCGCAGTAAGCTCACGGCGCAGATCATCGGATTTTGCTATCTCCTTTGACGCCGAAGTGAGCGTTTCCGAAAGCTGCTTTATCTCCGCATAATCATATTCCGTGACAGGGTTGCTGTACCTGCCCTGCGCAAGCTCCTTTGCAGCGTTATTCATGCGGATTATTGGCGCTGATATCCTCACCGCAAACAACACCGATATCAGTGTTGTTATCGTACCCACCGCCAGTGCAGCAAACAGGAACTGCCTGTGCAGTATCGTCATGGTGGAGCCCAGCGGCTGGATATAGGAGCATATAAACACATACGCCTGTGGCTCCTCCCTTGTACCGAGATAGGAGCCTACCATCATTACGGTGTTATCCTCCTGCTCGTCCACGAACTCACGATAGATGATGCCCGTATCTGATGCATTTATCTCTGTAATGAAACCTGATTTTGAGATATTGGCAATGGAAAGTCCGCCGCCCATCTTGTTGAATCGGAACGGTGGAAGCCATGTGTCAGCCAGATGGATCTCAACGTAAAGTTTGTTATCCAGTGCCACATCCTCGATTACTTCCTGCACATTACTTTTATTCCAGCCTGACTGTATCGCAGAAAGCGAATCACTGACCTCATACACCTTCATCCACTGATAGAACATGGGAAACAGCAGCACGAGAAAGGTATATATTAGCGCCAGCATTGCAGCGGCGACCAGTTCGAATTTCAGCCAGACCTGAAATTTGATACTTCGGAAGAGGTTCATATCATACCTCGAACTTATAACCCATTCCACGCAGTGTTACGATGAACTTGCGGTACGGGCCGAGATTGTTTCTGAGCATCTTGATATGTGTGTCTATAGTACGGTCATCACCGAAGAAATCGTAACCCCATACCTCTTCAAGCAGGCGGTTTCGTGTGAGAGCAATGTTCTTGTTGCGAACCAGGAAAAACAGCAGATCGTACTCCTTTGGAGTAAGGTTTGCCTTTGTGCCGTCGATGTACACGTCACGGGATGTGAAGTTTATCTCCAGTCCCTCGAATTTCAGCGTTTCTGCCGCCGATTCAGGCACAGCCGCACTGTTTCTCTTGACGATGGCGTTGATGCGTGCCATGACCTCTTTCGGCGAAAACGGCTTCACCACATAATCATCCACACCCAGTTCAAAGCCGAACAGCTTATCATATTCCTCACCACGGGCAGAAAGCATCATAACGGGAGTATTCTTTATCTTGCGTATCTCCTTGCAGGCAGAATAGCCGTCGAGCTTCGGCATCATAACATCCATAATGATGATATCATAATCGTTGCTTCTGACCATATCCACAGCCTGCATGCCGTCACAAGCCTCGCTTACCTCGTGACCCTCGAACTCCGCATATTCCTTGATAACCTCACGGATATGCTCTTCATCGTCTACCACAAGGATCTTATACATATTTCATCACTCCTGTAAAAACAGCGTTCCGAAAAATTCTCCGAGAACGCCGCTGATCTTGATCTGTTGATATAAATATAATATATAATTATGAACATTCTGTGACAGCGCACTGAACGTTTTCTGTCTTTTACAGAGAGTCAGAGAAAAACTCCGTCACCTGTATCATCTGCAGCGAGATGTAATCGGGAACTCCTGCGTCATATTCCGCACCGATATATGCCGCTTCGAGGGAATATTCGGATATCTCCTCCTCGGTCAGTACCGGCATATTGAGCGTTACCGTAGCCACTGCATCCTCAAGGCTCAGCTCCAGCTCGCCTTTGACATGAGAGATAAAACGCCTGATTATAGGAATGCCGTAACCGCTGCGCACCAGTCGGATATCAGGCTCCTGCTCCATGCCGAATGAAGCGTTTGCATTCTCCACCCTTATGCTCACCATTCTGCCCCTGCAGTACATTTCCACCGCAGGAACGCAATCCTTAGGAGAATACAGCAGCGCATTCTGTATCGCATTTACCAGTGCCGCAGTAATATGGCGTATATCCGAACGGATATAGATCTTGTTATCTCTCGGCAGATGGCATTCTATATGCCTGCCGACAGGCAGCAGGCTCTCATTGCAGCGCCCCACTACCTTCTCGCATAAACGCACGATATCCACCGCCGTTCTTTGCGGTGCATTGCATATCATGCTGAAATACTCGTACAGATTTCTGGTGTTTGCACTTATTCTGTAAAGCGGGCGCTCCATCTGATAAAACAGCTCACGCACCGCCTTGCTGACTCCGCCTAGCTCCTGCTCCAGCGCATGCTTGCTGCGCCAGATGATGGAAAGATCATATTCCATAGAGCTGTAAAGAGAAAGCGGACCGCCTACGCCATCAGTGTTATCCATCAGCAGGGATATCTCGTTTGCGCTCAGTATCTCTCCCACATAGATCTCACCCACCTGCATATACCGCACACAGTAGGAACGACCCATACGCAGGAACGGACCCTCGTAGATCTCATCATTCACCCGTCTGCTCGTGGCAAGATAATGATCCAGTATCTCACCCTGATCCATTCTCTCCCTGCAGCCGCTCATAAGGCATCTGCGCTGCTCATCAAGCACGAACATCGGCTTGCCCTCAGCAATGGCAGAGGACACCTTCTGCATCAGATCGTTTGTCGCAGTTATCAGCATGATATCAACCTATAAGCTCTTCCATCTCATCAAGCAGAGAGTTGAAAAGCTCCAGTGCATCATTGACAGGCTTTTCGGATGTCATATCCACGCCTGCGCCCTTCAGCAGAGAAATAGGATCCTTTGAACAGCCGCCGCTGAGGAAGCCGATATAATCCTGTACAGCCTGCTCCCCCTCGTTCAATATGCGCTGAGACAGCGCAATAGCAGCAGAGAAGCCTGTCGCATACTGGTATACATAGTAATTATAGTAGAAATGCGGGATGCGTGCCCACTCCATGTCAAGCTCGCTATCAATAACGATATCCTCGCCATAATATTTGAGGTTAAGCTCACGGTACATCTCACACAGAACGTCTGCAGTGAGGCTCTCGCCGTTTTCGGACTTGCGGTTTATCATCAGCTCGAACTCCGCAAACATAGTCTGACGGTAGAGAGTTGTACGGAACTGCTCTAAGAAGTAGTTGATAAGATAAGCTCTGCGCTTTTTATCTGTGGTGGTCTTTAAAAGATGCTGCATCAGCAGGCTCTCGTTGCAGGTGGAAGCCACCTCTGCCACGAATATCACATAATCCGCATAAACAACAGGCTGAGTCTTATTGGAGAGATAGGAGTGGATAGCATGACCCATCTCGTGTGCCAGCGTGAACTCACAGTTCAGAGTGTCCTTGTGATTCAGCAGCACGAAAGGATGCACTCTTGCACCTGCGGAATATGCTCCGCTGCGCTTGCCCTCGTTCTCATATACGTCTATCCAGCCGTTCTCACAGCCTTCCTTATAGATGGCACGATATGCCTCCCCCATGGGAGCAAGGGAGTCGTAGACCTCCTGCTTTGCCTGCTCAAAAGGTATCTCGATATCCACATCCGCAACGATGGGGCAATAAAGATCGTAAGCGTGCAGCTCATCCACGCCGAGAAGCTTCTTGCGCAGTCTCACATAGCGGTGCATATAGGGGAGATTCTTATTCACAGACTCAATAAGCTGCTCATATACCTTAACGGGCACCTCATTGTTTGCAAGCGCTGCATGGAGAGTGCTTTCGTATTTTCTCGCCTTCGCACGGAAATTCAGGCACTTCGTCTGAGAAGCAAGTATCGCAGCTGTGGTGTTCTTATAGCTCTCATAAACATGATACAGAGACTCGAATGCAGACTTTCTCAGCACCCTGTCGTTGCTCTGCATGAGCGGAATAAAGCTGCCGTGGGTCACCTGATGGGTGTTACCCTCGCTGTCCACTGCATCGGGGAACTTCAGGTCAGCATCGTTGAACATTGAGTATATCGTATCGGGAGAGCCTGCCATCTCGCCTGCAAGCGCCATGATCTTCTCCTCTGCTTCGGAAAGAATATGAGCCTTCTGGCTGCGGATGCGGTCAATGCTCCTGCGATACAGCTCCAGCTTCGGCTGAGCCTTGTAGAAGCCATCCAGAGTATCCTCGGGAATGGAAAGCAGCTCGGGAGTAACAAAGGACTCGGCGCCCGCTATCTCTACATAAACGATCTCCACACGGCTCACCATGTCCTGATACTCGGACTTTCTGGTATCCTCATCGCTTCTTCTCTGCGCATAGTTCACAAGACTGTCCAGCAACACAGCCATCTCGCACTCAAATTCCAGATATTCATACAGCTTGTCTGCACTCGTGCACAGCTGTCCCTTATATGCAGATATCCTTTCGGGGAAGGACTTCGCTTTGGCATAATCCTGCTCCCAAGCCTCGTCGGTTGCATAGATATCCTCTAATCTCCATTTGTATTCTGCGGGAACATCCGCTCTCTGGGGTATTCTTTCAGCCATGTCTGTACTCCTTTTGTTTATTACTATTTTGTCCGATATAAATGGCGGTTAATCGCCTGTTATTTCATTCTCTTCTGTATTTTGGGTTTAAGTATCTGCTCATAAAATGGGCGGTAAAGTCCGAGGAAAACATCATAAAGCACGAATGCCACTGCTCCCATTCCGAGGAGTATCAGAGCGCCGTACTCGCCGAATTCTCCGATATCCTCCAACAGCTGCTTCATGTTGAACAGATTTATCAGCAGCCAGTAGCATACTGTTGCCATTGATGCGTAGACCGCCAGCTTGATTATCCAGCGCAGTATTGCATACCGCACCTTCATGATGAGATCTCTCAGCATAGGGTAATATCCCAGCAGAAAGATGAACATCAGGTTTGCCTCGTAGTTTACTGTGAACATAAGGCACAGCAGGCTTACCGCAATATAGCTGATAATGCCATACTTTGCTCCGAGGCGCTCATACACCACCCACAGCAGCACGCCCGAGACCGCAGGACTTACATATTCAAATGCCGGTATCATGCTCAGAAAGAACATCATCACCAGCGCCAGTCCGCACATAATGCCGCACAGTGATACTATATAGCTTATATGCGGCTTCTGCTTAGCTGACATTATTTCTTCTCCTGTCCGTAGAATTCCATGCTCTTCTCCTTGCGCTCACGTCCTATGCGAAGGATATCACGCAGGGTGTCTATGTCGTCGTTCATCATTGCATCACGATATTCGCCGAGACTATTGATGATGCAGTTGATCTCCTCAAGAAGCGGCTCCTTGTTGCACAGGAACAAGCTTGACCACATCTCCTCGTTCAGCTTTGCAACTCGTGTAAGGTCAAGGAAGCTACCTGCAGAGAAGCCGTCTGCCCTGAACAGTGCAGGACTCTTTACATACGCATTGGATACAACATGCGCTAACTGAGATGTGTAGGCAATGTTTGCGTCATGCTGCTCGGGTGTTGCGATAACTACCTGTCCGAAGCCCATGCAGGCACCGAGAGTGGAAACAAGATCAATAGCGATCTGCGGTGTAGATTCTGTGGGAGTAAGGATGTAGCTTGCCTTAGCAAACAGGTCTGTAGTAGCGTAATCGAAGCCGCTGTTCTCTGTACCCGCCATGGGGTGAGTGCCGATGAAGATGACTCCATGCTCATCCAGTACAGGAGTGCAGGCGTTCACGATATAGCTCTTTACACCGCACACGTCGATAACGATACTGCCCTTGCGGAATTTATCCGCATTCTTCTTGATGACCTCAACGGTGGGGATGGGGTAAAGTGCAACAACGGTGAGGTTTGCCTCTCCGAGACGGCTCTCGTCGATCTCCTCGTCAATAGCGCCGCATTCCAGAGCCTTGCGGACAGCCTCCTTGTTGGTGTCGATACCCATGATATGGTGGAAGGTATTGGCTTTCAGAGCCTTGCAAATTGATCCTCCGATAAGTCCAAGACCGATAACTGCTATGTTCATTTCTACTTTTGTCCTTTCGCCGATAATTCAGTGCTGTAAAGCACAACATTACATATATCATTATACAACATATGCCCTGAAATTGCAAGGGCTATTTGCTTATATAAGCAGTGTTTCTGCCTGTCTTCACCAAAATGACATATATCACATTAATTTACACATTTCCGATAAAAAAATACTAGACAAAAACGATAATTTATGATATTCTATATATAAGTGGTGTTAGGGTATTACTTTACGCTCTTGTGAAAACGTTTTACCGATACCCTTCGCCTAATTTTAAAACGAAAGGAATCCACACCAATGAACAACGTTCCTGAAATTAAACTGGGCGTAGTTGCGGTTTCCCGTGACTGCTTCCCTGAGTCCCTGTCCGTAAACAGAAGACAGGCTCTTATCAAGGCTTACACAGAAAAGTACGGCGCAGCTGAGATCTACGAATGTCCCATCTGCATCGTTGAGAGCGAGATCCACATGGTACAGGCTCTCGAGGATATCAAGGCTGCAGGCTGCAACGCTCTGTGCGTTTACCTCGGCAACTTCGGTCCCGAGATCTCCGAGACACTGCTCGCTAAGCACTTCGACGGCCCCGTAATGTTCGCTGCTGCTGCAGAGGAAGACTCCAACACCTCCCTCATCCAGGGCAGAGGCGACGCATACTGCGGTATGCTGAACGCTTCCTACAACCTGAAGCTGCGCAACATCAAGGCTTACATCCCTGAGTATCCCGTTGGCACAGCTGCTGAGGTTGCTGATATGATCCACGAGTTCCTGCCTGTTGCAAGAACTATGGTTGGTCTCTCTCAGCTGAAGATCATCAGCTTCGGTCCTCGTCCCCTCAACTTCCTCGCTTGTAACGCTCCTATCAAGCAGCTTTACAACCTCGGCGTTGAGATCGAGGAGAACTCCGAGCTGGATCTGTACGAGTCCTTCCTGAAGCACGCAGACGATCCCAGAATCCCTGAGGTTGCTGCTGATATGGCTAAGGAGCTTGGCGACGGCAACAAGATGCCCGACATCCTGCCTAAGCTGGCTCAGTATGAGATCACTCTGCTTGACTGGGTAGAGGCTCACAAGGGCTACAGAAAGTACGTTGCTCTCACAAGCAAGTGCTGGCCTGCATTCCAGACAATGTTCGGCTTTGTTCCCTGCTATGTAAACTCCAGACTGACAGGCCGCGGCATCCCCGTATCCTGCGAGGTTGATATCTATGGTACTCTGTCCGAGTTCATCGGCACCTGCATCACTCAGGACGCTGTTACTCTGCTGGATATCAACAACTCCGTACCTGCTGATATGTACGAGGAGTCCATCAAGGGCAAGTTCAACTACAAGCACACCGATACATTCATGGGCTTCCACTGCGGTAACACATGCAGCTCCAAGCTCGTTAAGGGCACAATGAAGAATCAGATGATCATGGCAAGAAGCCTGCCTGAGGAGGTTACCATGGGTACACTCGAGGGTGACATCGTTCCCGGCGACATCACATTCTTCCGTCTGCAGTCCACCGCTGACGCTCAGATCCGTGCTTATGTTGCACAGGGTGAGATCCTCCCCGTTGCTACAAAGTCCTTCGGCGGCATCGGCGTATTCGCTATCCCTGAAATGGGTCGCTTCTACCGTCACGTTCTGATTGAGAAGAACTATCCTCACCACGGTGCTGTTGCATTCGGTCACCACGGCAAGGCTCTGTTCAACCTGTTCAGATACCTCGGCGTAGAGGATATCGGCTTCAACCAGCCTGCTGGTATGCTGTATCCCTCCGAGAACCCCTTCGTTAAGTAATTTCTGATTACATAACTGCTCCCCCTGAGAGATCAGGGGGAGTTTTTTATTGACCTTTCAATATACTTGAAGTTGTCGATCTTTCACTGCATCGCCATTATGAAAAACATCTTCATAAGATAAATATTGACCACCAGATTTACCGCAATAAGCACCAGCGTCATGATAAATATTGGTACTATCCTGTCCTTGACTAAACGGTACACGGCGTATATCAGCACACCGATCAGGATAATATACTGCACGAAAACACCCAAAAGCGAATACAATCCCAACGGTAAAAGGAACGGAACAATCAGCAGCCTGCCCACTGCTTCCCAGCGAAACAGTATGATAAAAAACGCAGGCAAAAGCACAGCGGTATTGATTGCGATATAGATATTCAAATACTTTTGTGGTGTCTTTTGCTTTTTCATAGCCGCTCCTTTGCAAAGCTCCCCGAAGCATGACCTCGGGGAGCGATTATATTATCTGGCAGAGAAAGTATAAGTAGTTGTGAAGTGATATGTCTCCCCTGCCTTCAGCACGCAGTCGGGGAATGTGGGCTGATTGGGAGAATCGGGAGAATACTGACTCTCAAGGCACAGACCCGCATACTTATTGTAGCTTGCGCCGTTCTTGCCTGCCTCACCATCAAGACCGATACCGATATAGAACTGGATAGCAGGCTTGTCGGTAGTGACGGTCATCACTCTGCCTGTCGTAGGCTCGTATACCTCAGCAGCGGTGCGCATAACCTTAGGCTCGCCGAGAACAAAGTTGTGGTCGTAGCCGTTGGGAAGCTTTCCGTTGTCCATATCCTCGCCTACTCTCTTAGGCTCACGGAAATCAAACGCTGTGCCTGTAACATAAGCAAGCTTTCCTGTGGGAATGAGCAGCTCGTTTACGGGTGTGTACTTCTCGGAATTTATCTGCACGATATGATCCTTGATATCACCGTTTCCTGCGCCCTTCAGGTTGAAATATGCATGGTTTGTGAGATTGATAACGGTATCCGCATCAGAAACAGCGGTATAGTCGATCTCCAGACCATTGCTTGCTGTGAGTGTATACTTAACAGCGATCTTCACTGTGCCTGGGTAGTTCTCCTCGCCGTCGGGGCTGATGTAGCCGAGAGTTACGGAAGGCTCGTCGCCGTCGCAGAGAGCGTCAACTGTCCACACACGCTTGTTGTAGCCGAAGAAGCCGCCGTGCAGATGGTTCACCTTGTTATCGTTGGGAGCGATATTGTACTCCTTGCCATTGATGGAGAACTTCGCACCGCCGATGCGGTTTGCATAACGTCCTACCAGAGCGCCGTGGGAGCTGTTGCCCTCAACATATCCCTCAAGAGTATCGTAGCCGAGAACTACATCCGCCATATTGCCGTCTTTATCGGGAACATCCAGACCTACCACTGCACCGCCGAAATTGGTGATGCGTGCGGTCATGCCGTTCTTGTTTGTGAGGGTCATCAGCCAGCACTTGTAGCCTCTGAATGAACCGAATTCTGCTTTTGTTATCATTGGTTTTTCCTCCGAAATATTTTATTCATTCTCACACTGAGGAAGCAGTGCAATACACTTCTGCGGACACGCCGCCATACACGCTCCGCAGCCGTTGCAGAGCATTCCGTCGATGACTGCGTGGTTGTTCTCCACCACGATAGCCGCCTTAGGACACTTCTTCTCGCAGATCTTGCAGCCGATACAGCCGTTCTTGCAGACCGTACGGGTGATCTTGCCCTTATCGAAGCTGGAGCAGCGCACGCCGTATTTCTGATCCACAGGAATTATCTCGATCAGCTTGTTCGGGCAGGCCTCAACGCACTTTCCGCAGGCGCCGCACTTGCTGGGATTTACCACAGCCACGCCGTTTATGATAGAGATAGCGTCGTTATCACAGACTGCGATACAATCACCGAGACCGTCACAGCCGCTGCGGCAGTTTTTCTTGCCGTTGTAAAAACGCTCTGTAGCCGCACAGGTCTGTGTGCCTGTGAAGATGTAGCGATCCTCTGTTGCACCGATACAGCCGTTGCAGCGCACGAATGCTACCTTGCGCATAGTCTCCAGAGCCTCGGTACCCATGATCTCTGCGAGCTTCTTAGCCACCTCCGAGCCACCTGGGTTACAGAGATTCGTGGGAGCCTCCCCCTTAGCAATGGCGTTCGCATAGCCCTCGCAGCCTGAGAATCCGCAGGCGCCGCAGTTGGCACCGGGGAGGGTCTCTGTCAGCTGAGCAACAGTTTCATCCGTCTTTACATACAGGAATTTAGAGCAAAGCACCAGCAGTCCGCCTGCCGCTGCACCTATCACCAGAAAGATGATAACGGGAAGTATGTAGGTCATGAATATCTCCATTACACACCTCCAAACAAGCCGTCAACAACTCCGCCGAAGCCGAGGAAGGACAGCGACACAATGGAAGCCGCCACCAGAGTGATCGGCATTCCCTGAAACGCCTTTGGAATATCACAGCGCTCCAGTCGTCCACGCACACCCGAGAATATCAGCATAGCCAGCATAAAGCCGAGACCTGCACCCAGTGCGTTCACGATGGATTCAAGGAAGCTGTAATCGCTCTCGATATTGAGCAGCGTCACGCCGAGAACAGCGCAGTTTGTTGTGATGAGCGGCAGATATACGCCCAGAGTCTTGTAAAGCGCAGGAACGTATTTCTTCAGCACCATCTCAACGATCTGCACGAACAGAGCGATGATAAGGATGAACAGGATAGTGTTCATGTATTCCAGTCCCATTGGTACGAGGAAGGAATGATAAAGCGGATAGGTAACGGCGGTAGCACCCACCATTACAGCGGTTACAGCACAACCCATGCCGAGCGAGCTGCTTGCCTTCTTGGAAACTCCGAGGAACGGGCAGATACCCATGAACTTCGAAAGGACGAAGTTGTCGGTCAGGATGCCTGTCAGGAGGATGATCATCATGCTTCTTGCAAGCTCCATTATTCATCGCCCTCCTTTGCTGCGGAGTTGGAGGGGCAGCTTATGCATCCCTCTCTGTTGGGGCAAGCTGCACAGCCTGTAGCTTCAGGAGGCTTCTTGCCCGAGATCTTGTTGACCAGTGCGATAACGCAGCCCAGAACGAAGAATCCGCCTGCGGGCATGATAAACAGCGACATAGGCTCGATAAAAGAGGGAGCCAGAGGGATATCAAACCATGTGCCGCAGCCGAATATCTCACGGATGGAGCCTACTGCCAGCATAGCCAGTGTAAAGCCAACGCCCATGCCTGCACCGTCGAACACGGATGCAAGAGGAGTGTTCTTGCTTGCGAACATCTCGGCACGTCCGAGGATGATGCAGTTTACGGTGATGAGCGGCAGGAAGATTCCCAATGCGTCATATATCGGCGACATAAAGCGCTGCATGATAAAGCCTACAACCGTTACAAAGCCTGCGATGATAACGATATACGCAGGAAGTCTGACTTCCTTGGGGATAAAGTTCTTCAGCAGCGAGATAACGAGATTCGAGCAGATAAGCACGAAGGTCGCAGCAGCGCCCATCCCCACAGCGTTTGAAGAGGATACAGTTTCCGCCAGTGTGGGACACATACCCAGCAGCGAAACAAGAGTGGGGTTTTCCTTAATAAGTCCCTTGAGGAACTCTTTTGTGTAACTCATCCTGCTTCACCTCCGTTCATGCGTGCGTATGCTTCAAGTGCGATATTGACAGCGCTCGCAACGCCCTTGGAAGAGAAGGTTGCGCCTGTGACCGCCTGCACCTCTCCGTCAGCGGAGGGAGCATTCTTAACTATAACCGCCTCACCTGTGATACCCTTGAACTGTTCGAGGAAAGAAGGCTCTGCGGTCTTTGTACCAAGCTTGGGGGTCTCCTCGCCTGTGGATACGACAGAAACGCCTGCCACAGCACCGTCCTTGACGCCGACAAGGATGTCATAACCGTCCTTGTAGCCCTTTACGACCACCTCAAATGCGAGACTACCGTCAGACTTGCGGATGACCTTTTCGATGCGTTCAAGCTCGCTGTCCTCTTCGGTGAGAAGAAGCGGCTGCCATTCATCCATGGGAACTACCGAGTAATCCTCTGCCGTGCCGCCGTACACTGCGATAGCCGCAGCAGACTGCTTATCGGTAAGGATGCCCGAAGTATCAACATAGGTTATATTGTATGTAACGATGACCAGTGCGGAAACTATCGCCGCGATAGCCGCCAGCACAAGTATGGGTCTGAGTGCATTCATCATTTCTCAGCCCTCCTTGCTCCGAGAGGTCTCGGCATGGTTATCTTGTCGATATAGGGAGTGAGAATGTTCATCAGCAGTATCGAGTAGGACACGCCCTCTGGGAGAGAAGCAAACTCACGGATAAGGAATGTGAGCAGTCCGCAGCCGATGCCGAAGATGAGCTTTCCGTAATTGGTGAGCGGTGTGGTGGAGTAGTCCGTTGCCATGAAGATTGCGCCCAGCAGAAGTCCGCCAGAAAGCACCTGATAGATCATGTACTGAACATCTCCGCCGCCGTAGAAGAAAGCACAAATAGCCACAGTACCGATAAAAGAAAGCGGCGCCACTGGGGTGATTATCTTCCTTGCAACGAGGTAAATGCCACCGATGAGCAGTGCCAGAGCGCAGGTCTCACCCATGCATCCTGCACGCACGCCGAGGAACATATCCATAAGCGTGGGAAGCTCCTCTGCGGAAGCCACCAGCGGTGTTGCGGATACGACAGCATCCACACCGTCCTTATATGCAAACGGAGCGGTCCAGCTGCTCATATAGGATGTGAAGGACAGCATCAGAACGATACGTCCTGTGATAGCGGGATTTGCAAAGTTCTGACCGATTCCGCCAAACAACATCTTAACGATGAAGATGGCAACGAAACATCCGATGATCGCCATATATTCGGGAATATCCACAGGCAGGTTGAATGCCAGCAGCATACCCGTTACAACAGCGGAAAGATCGGATATTGTACGCTCCTTTTTGGTAATAAGGCAGAACAGCCACTCAAACAGAACACAGGCTGTGCAGCAGATCACCGTAAGAGTCAGCGCACGGATACCAAAGATCACAACTGCTGCGATAAGCGCAGGCAGCAATGCGATTATAACATTCAGCATTACACGCTGAGTAGTCCAGCTGCTCCTGATATGAGGAGACGGCTCAATGATAAGCTTCTTCAACGGTAACACCTCACTTCTTTTCCTTAGCCTGCTGCTGACGTAAATAGTCCTTTGCAAGCTGATTCTTTTCTGCCAGCGAACGCTTCGCAGGGCATACAAAGCTACACGCACCGCAGTTCATACAAAGATTTATCTTCAGCTTTTCAAGCTGCTTTGCATCTCTTGCATCATATGCGTGTTCAAGCTCTGTAGGCATGAGATTGAGCGGGCAGGCTCTTATGCATCTTCCGCAACGGATGCAAGGCGATTCCTTATATACGGGGGATTCCGCAAAGAGCAGCACTGCGTTGCTTGTCTTACCTACAGGAGTATCAGGATCAAATGCGCATGCGCCCATCATCGGACCGCCCATGATAACTCTGTCAGGATCCTTACGGGTGCCTGCGTCACGAAGTATCTCATGCAGCTGAGTTCCCACCGCAATAAACATATTTGCGGGAGAATTCACCACATTGCCATCAATAGTCACTCTGCGCTTTACAAGCGGCATACCTGTTCTGCAATAGTTGTGGATGAAACCGGCAGTAGAAACGTTCATCACCATACAGCCGACATCGGAAGGAAGCTTGCCCTCCTTGACGATCCTGCCCGTAAGCGAATATACCAGCACCTTTTCGGCACCCTGCGGATAAGCAGACTTCAGTGTTACTATCTTGATAGCAGGCATAGGCGCAGTAAGCTTGCGCAGCTTCTCGATAGCCTCAGGCTTGTCTGCCTCGATACCGATAATGCATCTAGGGATCTCAAGATGCTTCATGATAAGCTTGATACCACCGAGAACCGCATCAGTATTCTCCATAAGCTCACGATAATCAGATGTTATGTAAGGCTCGCACTCTGCACCATTCAGCAGCAGAGTATCAATATGTACCTTTTCGGGGTCGAACGCCAGCTTAACGTGCGTGGGGAATCCTGCGCCGCCGAGACCTACCGCACCGCTCTCACGCACAGCCTTAATAAAATCCTCACGGGTCTCGATTACAGGCTGTTTGATATCAGCACAGAGCTGCATCCTGTTATCGCTCTGGATAACAACAGTCTTGCAGAGCTTGCCGTTAAGCGCTACTACTTCCTTTATCTCCTTGACCTCACCGCTCACGCTTGAATGGATCGGTGCTGCCATAAACGCATCAGTATCACCGATCTTCTGACCCACGGTAACATAATCGCCGACCTTCACCAGCGGCTCACAAGGGGCACCGATATGCTGAGACATACTGATAGACACGACGGAAGGTGGCTTAAGCCTGCGTGTTACCTGGTCTGCGGAGCTGCTGAAGTGCGGCAGCTTGATTGAATGTAGACCGAACAAATCTATCTCACTCCTTTGGATAATAGTAGAATTACAAGATCATCCCTACTAGGCGTAGTAAGGCAATATTATATTAAAATTATACAACAAATCAATTAAAAAATCAATACTTTTTTGCAATTGTTACAAAACTAACAAAGTATATTATACTAATTAGACACATATATAGAATATATAACATTCAGGAGGAAGATATGAACAGATTTAAGACAATTTTTCAAGGTTTTGTTATAGGCGCAGGAATGAGTGTGCCCGGATTAAGCGGTGGAACATTGGCAATTCTGCTCGGGATATATAACAAGTTGATATATTCCATAGCAAATATACTGTCTGACATTAAAGACACACTGGCTTTCCTATCATTATTTGCTTTCGGAGGTGCATTAGGGTTTCTTGCTTCAGCCAAGCTTGTGACCCTGATACTTTCAACCGCCGCAGAAGTGCCACTGCGTTATGCATTCCTTGGAGCAGCGGTGGCTGCAATGGTGCCGGTCCTTAAAAAGTCAAACGCCATCCCTCTTAAGCTGACAAAACTGCTTCTTATGGTAGCAGGTATAATCACTGCTGCTCTGATCACAATGATTCCTCAGGTTTCTCTAGGCGCAGATACTGCCAACAGCATTCTCATACAGCTTGCAAGCGGTGTTATTCTAGCTGTAGCTCTGGTACTGCCGGGTATAAGCGGATCACAGATGCTGATGACGCTTGGTTTATACGAGAAAGTAATGATGGCAATATCCGAGCTTGATATTCTGAAACTTCTCCCACTGGCAACTGGATGCGCAGCAGGAACATTACTGACAGCTAAGCTTTTAGCCAGAATGCTTGATAACACTGAAGCTACCTACCTTGTTATCATCGGATTCATGTTCTTTTCACTGAAAGAACTTATTCCAAGCTCATCAAACTATACCGAGCTGCTTATCGGAGTCCTATGCGCTATTATCGGCTTCACGCTCACATCACTCTGTCTCTCCAAAGAAATACACAAAACAGAATCCACTATATTGTGAAATATAACGGTTGACAAGCACTATATATTGTGCTAAAATAATATCACAACCACAACAACAACTTTACGAGGTGATATTATGATCAATATTAATGTAACCAACGGAACTCTTTCTCAGTATGAGATCGACTATTATGTTGAACAGGCACAGAAAAAGTATCCTGACAAAGTGATCACTGCCATCGACTTCGAAGTTGACGGCGAATACGTCAACTGTGCATATCACTTTGAAACCGAGCCGTTCCAGCGCATACGCAGAATAACAGGTTATCTGGTAGGCACACTTGATCGTTTCAACAACGCCAAGCGCAGCGAGGAAGCTGACAGAGTTAAGCATCATGTATAATATAAAAGCACGTTACATTTGTAGCGTGCTTTTTAATGCATATAAAAAACCTCCCGAAGATCGGGAGGTTTGATTTTTGGATTAGCCCTTTACTGCACCGAGTGTTACACCACCAACGATGTACTTGGAGAGCAGGAAGTATACGATCATGATGGGCAGGATGGATATTGTGATAACCATGTAAACATGACCCATGTTGATAGATGCCCAGTCCTTACAACGCCAAGCGTAAACCATGATAGGAAGTGTTCTCATGTTTCTGGAGAGCAGCAGGTTAGGTGTGAAGTAGTTGTTCCAGGAAGATACGAATGTGAAGATCGCCTGAACAGCCATAGCGGGCTTCAGAATGGGGAGAATGATAGAGTTGAATGTTCTGAACTCATTCGCACCATCAATACGGGCAGCCTCTACGATGTCGATAGGCAACGAGCTGTCCATGTACTGCTTCATGAAGAAGAATACTGTAGGAGAAGCGATCGCAGGGATAATCAGCGGGATGAAGTTGTTTGTCATCTTCCAATCAACCATCATCTGGAAGAAACCGAGAGCGGTAACCTGTGTGGGGATTGTCATGACCATCAGGATGAAGTTAAAAGCAAGCTTTCTGCCCTTGAAGTCATAAACATGGAGACCATAAGCGGTCATAGCGGAGAAATAAACAGAACAGAATACTGTACCGAAAGATACGATGATACTGTTTATCAGACCACGCCACAGAGGAATATTTACGTCAGAGAAAACAGCAACAAGGTTCTCAATGAAGTAGATGCCGGGGAAAAGTACGAAACCCTTCTGATTGATATCAGCGTGAGTACGTGTACAGTTGATCAGCATTACATAGAAGAAGAACAGGCAGAGGATGCACATTAAAGTGAGCACGATATAAGCAACAGTTCTTCTGAAGTTCAGCCAGAATTTACGTTCGTTATGAACTACATCATATTTATTAGCCATTGCTTACACTCCCTTCTTCTGCTTCTTTTTCTTTGTGCTAAAGGACTTAGCACCGCCAAGTGTTCTGTCGGTAAAGAAATAGTAAACCATAAGGCTGAGTGCAGCACATACGATAAACAGGATAACAGAGATAGCACCTGCACGACCATAGTTCTGAGAAACGGAGATGTTCTCGTTAAGGTACATGATAAGTGTCTTAGTGGTAAGGTTAGGACCACCCTGACCTCTTGTAAGAACCTGAGGAACGTCGAACATCTGCAGACCACCTACGAGAGATGTGATGAACACATAAACCATGATAGGACGGATCAGCGGAATTGTGATCTTCCAGAAGATCTGATTAGGAGTACATCCATCAATATCAGCAGCCTCTACCAGAGATTCGTCAACACCCATCATAGCAGCCATCAGCAGGATAGTTGTATTACCGAACCACATCATGAAGTTCATCAGAGCAACCAGTCCACGTGCAGACCAGGTATTAGAGAGGAAGTCAAACTTCTCGGTAGTAATGCCAAGACCCATAAGGATAGAGTTACCTAAGCTTGTTTCTGTGTTAGCAAACAGGGAGAAAATCAGCATTGCAAAAGCCGAAGCCATGATAAGGTTAGGCATATAGATGATGGACTTGAAGATGCTTGTGCATTTCAGATCCAGACGCTTATTAGTGAACCAATAAGCGAAGAGCAGAGATACAACGAGCTGAGGAATAAAGCCCATGATCCACATTACGATTGTGTTATGTACAAGTGTCATTACAGGAGTACCCTGGGCACCTGTAATAAAGTCTACATAGTTCTGCAGACCGATGAAGTTGGGACCGATCTCATTCAGACCATCCCAATAGTTCTCAAAGAAGCTCTTATAAATTGTCATAATAAGAGGCCACAGAGAGAAAATCGCATACGTAATAAAGAAAGGAGCGATGAAGAAATAGCCCCACTTTGCGTAACTGATCGACTTGCGCTTCACAGAAGAATCACCATCACTTTCATAGAATTTGTGCCAACTCAACATCCATAGCAGTCAAACGCACAACTGCTATTAAGGTATGTTAATACCGATTTACAATGATAAAAAATGTAAAATGGCATTAACATACCGGACTGCGGCTTTTACACCGCAGTCCGAAGATGTTAAGTCAGACTAAAATTGCTCTATTCCTGAATTAGTTAGCAGGCTTTGTCAGAGCAGGATACTTTGTGGTAGCAGCTGTGTAGAAGTTCTCAAGAGCTGTATCATAATCAGCGTTGCCATCGAAGTAATCCTTGAATGCTGCCTGGAAGGACTCGTTCAGACCCTGGTCGTAAGCAGAGATGTTGGACATGTCGATCTTCTTAGCATTCTCTGTGAACAGAGCGATGTGGTTCTGACCGCCGAGGAAGTCGGACTTGAAGTCAGAAGCAGCGATCTCTTCCATAGCTGCCATGTTGTTGGTGTAATCCTGAGTATCCTCAGTGATAGCCTTCATGATGTCACCGTTACATGTGAGCTGGAACATGATGTCCTTAACGAGAGCCTTGTTATCGGTCTGGTAGGATGCGCAGATCCATGTACCGCCCCAGTAGTAGGACTGAGGACCGTAGCAAACTGCCCAGTCGCCGAAGCCTTCCTCACCTGCGTTGCCCAGCAGTGTGAAGTTGATGCCCCATGTGGAGTAGAAGAAGCCGAATACCTTACCAGCAGGACCCTGGTCAGCAGCCCAACCCTCAGACCACAGGCCGTTCTTGTTGTTGTAGCCGTTGTCTGTGAAGTTCTTTGTCTGCTCTACCCAGTTAAGGATGTTCTGATCGATGATGATCTCGTTAGCATCGTTAACCCAAGGAGCGGATACGTTGTTGGAGAAGGTACGGTAAGCATCGTCGTAACCGGAGAGCATGAAGTAACCAGCGTCCTTCATCTTCTTAGCGGTCTCTTCGAACTTAGCCCAGTCAGCTACATAGCCCTGAACTGCATCGGGATCATCTGTACCGAGAACCTCAGTAGCGATAGATCTCTTGTATGCGAACAGACCGGGAGTAGCCTGCCATGTAACACCCTTCAGAGCGCCGGAAGCGTCTGTGCAGATCTCCTTGGTGTATGTGTACATCTGAGCCATGTCATTATCTGTCAGACCCAGTGTCTTAACATCCAGAGAGTAAGGAGAGTTAACATACTTGTCAGCGTAGTCAGCCTCGATGAGGAAGATATCGATCTTCTCATCAGCAGCAACGTTGTCCTGATCCTTCAGAGCAGCGTCGAGGGGGATCTGGTAGCCGTTGTCAGCGTTAGCGTTGATTGTCCACTTAACAGTAACATCGCCGATCTTACCTGTGCCATCGCCGTTATCGGTGTAGTCAGGATAGAAAGCTGTTACTCTCTGCTGGAACTCGTCATTCCAGCACCAGATGTTGAGGACCTTGCCCTCTTCAGCAGCTGCGTCGCCGCCGTCTGTGGATACATTTGTGTCGCCACCAGCATTGCCGCCATCGTTAGCTGCGCCGGACTCGGATGTCTCTGTGTTGGAGCAGCCAACTACAGAGAGAACTGTAGCAGATGCAAGCAGAGCTGCTAAAACTCTTTTCTTCATAGGTTTTTTCCTCCCATAAATAGGTTTTGTCGTTCCGATAAACGGAACTCGTTTTACTAATCAGGCTATGCAATAAAACTATGTAATATTACAGTTGTCCTGATTTCATTAGTAAGTTTACCATAAATCAAACCAATTTTCAAGTGTTTTTTTTGAACTTTTTCTTCCACAGCATTGCGAAAACGTTTTCAATTCCCTTTGATTGTACATAATTACAACACTTTTTCTTTATAACCTAAAAAACTTTCACAAAAAATCCGAATCTCAGAATTTCGCTCAACCAAGCCGTTTTTTCGACTTGCAAACCAGATATTTGACGACCGACAATTATTCTGTAACCTTTTTGTTACCAAGTTGTAACTTTTGATTTGGTAAAAGTGCCGAAAAATTCAAATCCTCATTTTGTAAACGTTATCAGTAAAAATATACAGTTTTTCCAGAGATTTTTATAGGTATTTACTCAATTTCAACTCCCCGAAACACATCCTGTGGCACCCATTTTCATTTCCTGACATTTTATCAAACGTTACGGACGTTTTTGCATTAAACACCCTTTATACAATTTGTACAAATCACTTTTTCTTCGGTATACTATATTAATATAGAATATCCCTGCCGAATTTCTTCAGCAGGGATCGTTCATTATACGGGATGTACCTTATTAGTCTTGTCAGCGTGATCTGCGTCAATGCCCAGCTTTCTGTCACGGCGCTTCTCGAAATACTTGGGAGCTACCTTCGGGAACATAGCGTAAGTGAGGATATCCTCCTCCTGCTCGATCCACTCAGCAGCCTCAGCCTTCATTGCCTCAAACTCAGGTGCGAGCTGATCTGCAGGACGGCAGGTGATAGGCTCCTCATCGCCGAGGATCTTCTTCTGGAACTCGGGATCAATAGCCACGGGAGTCTTGCCGTATTCACCCTTAACAAGGCCCTTGAACTCCTTGGTAACGGTCTTGTAGCGCTCGCCTGTGATAACGTTAAACACAGCCTGTGTACCAACGATCTGGGATGTGGGAGTAACCAGAGGGGGGAATCCGCTGTCCTTACGAACTCTGGGAACCTCTCTGAGTACCTCGTCAAGCTGATCTGCCTTGCCTGCCTGCTTCAGCTGAGAAAGCAGGTTGGACAGCATACCGCCGGGTACCTGATAGATAAGCGCATTTGCATCGGTAGCAAGCATGGAAGGATCCAGCAGACCGCTCTCGATGTACTTCTTGCGCAGCTTCATGAAGAAATCTCTTACCTCGGTCAGAGCCACAAGATCAATGCCTGTATCGTACTCTGTACCCTGGAATGTAGCAACGATAGACTCTGTGGGAGCATGGGATGTACCCAGCGCCAGAGGAGACATAGCTGTATCAACAGCGTCAACACCTGCCTCAACAGCCTTCAGGATGCACATGGATGCAAGACCGGAGGTATAGTGTGTATGCAGCTGTACAGGGATATTAACAGCGCTCTTGATATCACGAACGAGAGTCTCGGCCTCGTAGGGAGTGAGCAGCGCAGCCATATCCTTGATGCAGATGGAGTCAGCGCCAGCGCTCTCTACCTGCTTTGCATAGTTCATGTAATATTCGTGTGTGAATACCTCGCCGAGGGTGTAGGAGATAGCAACCTGTGCGTGACCCTGCTCCTTCTTTGCTGCATTGATGGCAGTCTCGAGGTTTCTGATATCGTTCAGTGCGTCGAAGATACGGATGATGTCGATACCGTTTGCGATGGACTTCTGTACGAAGTACTCAACGAGGTCATCAGCATAGTGACGGTAGCCCAGCATGTTCTGTCCTCTGAACAGCATCTGAAGCTTTGTGTTGGGCATCTCCTTTCGGATGGTG
>JAZSGG010000150.1:0-16027 GCA_045532595.1 Oscillospiraceae bacterium
AGGCCCATCAGAAGTGTACCCTCGGCAACGAAAAGCTGATGTTCTATATAGCACAGATGTGCCATATCCCCCCTACTATGCGTGGAATGACCTATGCCTCACAGCTCGTTCAGGCTGAGTGCATCCGCTGCGATGTGGAGCATCTTCGCCGCAATCGTGGCATAAGCATGGGTGCACTGTACTGGCAGGTGAACGACTGCTGGCCTGTTATCTCCTGGTCGAGTATAGATTATTTCGGCAATAAAAAGGGTCTTCACTGGTTCTCCCGCAGGTTTTTCGGTGATGTGCTGATATCCTGCAATACGGACGATATCGGAACCGTTGTTTTTGTGGCATCCTCGGAGCTTACAAAGCAATGTGCGGGCAGTCTTTTCGTTAATGTGCGTGATAATAACGGCACGGTCATCAGCAAGGCAGAATGGGATGTCATCGTGGAGCCGCTTATGCAGAAAACTGTTGCGTCGGTCGATCTTTCAGGATACTTCGGTACAAGAGAGGAGAAACGCACCCGCTATATCGAGTTTTCATTCGGGTGCGGCGGGAATACAGCTTACAGGGGCACCGAGCTGCTTGTGCGCCCCAAGGAGTTTGAATTCAACGCTCCCGAGATAAAGCACACAGTTGTTGAGCATGAGGACAGCTTTATCCTTTCGCTTGAAACGGATGGCTTTGTAAAGTCGCTGTGCATAAATCATGAGAAGTACATTCTTGATTATTCGGATAACTGGTTCGACCTGCACAAGGGAGTGCCGATGGAAGTGGTCATTCCAAAGACCGCACGCACTCTTTTCGGTGAGGAGATTATCCTCACTGCCGAGGAGCTTGAGCTGCTTACCCTTACTCACTGCGGTAACTATATGGAGATATAAACGTATCTTGAAATATATGAAAAAGACTCTGTAGATCGCTTTACAGAGTCTTTTTTTATTTGTGGAGATAAGCCGCTTAGCGCAGCAAGCCTTGTGTAAGATATATCGGTAAACTTTTGACCTGCTCAAAAAAGCTTATCTGTTCGGGTGGCTCGTCATAGTCTGGACGCATAATCTCTGGGGCTTATTCCGTATTCCGCCTTGAACGCACGGAAGAAGCTTGTGTAATCCCTGAAGCCGCATCTGACACACACTTCTCCCGGAGCGGCATCATTCATCAGCATACGCTTTGCTGCGCTCAGGCGTTTGAGCATTATGTATCTGTATACGCTTGTACCGACATTGTCGCTGAATTCATGAGACAGATGATATTTGCTCACAAAGAATTTTTCGGCAAGCATATCAAGAGAAAGCTCTTCCTCATAATGTTCACCGATATACTCTACCACTCTTGAGATCAACGGCGATGCTTTTTCCGAACGAAGCGGTTCTGTGGATCTCATGCCGAGTCTGTTTATCTCCACCATGATCTGCATGAACAGTCCGTCGGCATATATTGAAGCGCCGTAATCCGTGGAGTAGTGTTCCCGTACAAGCTCGCTGAATTTGTCGGTAAGTTCTGCGCGCTGTGTGGGATTCAGGTGGATAAGACAGGTGGATTTGTTGTCAAAGCAGGCGGATAACCGCATATCTCCCACCGAAAAGCTGTCAAGATATTTCTTCTGTATCCACATTACTATTCTTTCGTAGGACGGCTCATCGGGAGGAATTATGGGGCGGTGCAGCAGCATAGGGTCAATTAGCATGATATCCCCGTGGCAGGGATGAAACACTTCGCCCTCCATCCAGTAAGAAATGTTGCCGCCCAGAAGAAAGAATATCTCATAAAAATCGTGGTTGTGTACTTCTACCTCATTAAGCATAGGCTCGTTGTAATGGAAGACCTCATAGCTGGATGTTTTCATCTCCTGACGCTGGTCGAAACGCTGTATCCTCTGACGCATATTGCTCCCTCCGCTTCGTGTCTGGTATATATTGATTTTACCACAATATTTGCAATAATGCAAGCAAAATTCGCAATTAACATTGCCAATATTTTGTGATATACTGAAAGCACAAAAGATGCTAAAGGAGTATTTGGTATGAAAGCTTTTATGGATAATGATTTTCTCCTGTCCACTGAAACGGCTCGCGTACTGTATCATGAGTACGCAGCAAAATGCGCGATAATCGATTATCACTGCCATGTCAGTCCAAAAGAGATCTATGAGGATAAGCGCTTTGAGAACCTGACTGACGCATGGCTTTCGGGCGATCACTACAAGTGGCGTATCATGCGCTCAAACGGCGTGGATGAGTATTATATCACGGGTGCTGCATCGGATCGTGAAAAGTTCCAGAAGTTTGCCGAGGTACTTCCCAAGGCAATAGGCAATCCGATGTATCACTGGTGTCATCTGGAGCTGAAGAAATATTTCGGATACAACGGTATCCTCAACGGCAGAACAGCCGAGGAGGTGTGGCAGCTCACCTGTGAAAAGCTGAAAGAGGACAACATGAGCGTCCGTGGGCTTATTCGGCAGTCATCTGTCGAATTCATCGGAACCACCGATGACCCTACCGATAACCTCGAATGGCACAGCAGGCTCGCCGCCGACGACACATTCAAAACCGTGGTTGCACCATCCTTTCGTCCTGACAAGGCATTGAATATAGATAAATACGGCTGGCAGGAATATATCGGTAAGCTCTCTTCTGTTTCAGGTGTGAAGATATATGATATGGCGTCGCTGAAAAAGGCTCTTTCAAAGAGGATGGAATATTTCGCTTCCATGGGCTGCAGGGTCAGCGACCACGGACTTGACCACATGATATTCTCTGAGGCTTCCAGAAAAGATAATGACACTGTGATGCACAGAGCGCTCAATGGCGGTACCGTAAGCGCGGCGGAGGCAGAGGCGTTCAAAACAGAGCTCCTTATGTTCTGTGCATATGAATACAAACGCATGGGATGGGTAATGCAGCTGCATTATAACTGTCTGAGAAATCCGAATACGGCTATGTTCCTGAAGCTCGGACCTGATACAGGCTTTGACTGCATAGGGCCGCAGAACGGAAGCGAAAAGCTGGCTAAGCTGCTTGATAAGCTGTATGCAGCGGATGCACTTCCCAAAACGATACTTTACAGCCTTGACGGAACTGACAATGCATTCCTCGATTCTCTTATAGGTTCATTTCAGGGAACAGAGATCGCGGGAAAGCTTCAGCATGGCAGCGCGTGGTGGTTCAACGATCATCTGCAGGGTATGCGCGAGCAGCTTATCTCGCTTGCAAACCTGAGTCTTCTCGGAAATTTTGTAGGAATGCTTACAGATTCCAGAAGCTTTTTAAGCTATACTCGTCATGAATATTTCCGCAGGATACTGTGCTGCCTTATCGGTGAATGGGTGGAAAACGGAGAATATCCTGCTGATATGGAGCAGCTCGGTGAGCTGGTAACGGACATTTGTCATGACAATGCCGCGCGCTACTTCAGCCTTTGATTAGGAAAAACACAGGAGGACAAGGATATGCCAATGCAGATGGGATTTCGCTGGTACGGCGAAGGCAACGACAATATCACTCTCGGGGATATCAGGCAGATACCGGGAGTTACAAGCATAGTCTGGGCACTTCATCATAAGCTTCCGGGCGAGGTGTGGGAGATAGATGAGATAGCCGAGGTGAAACGTCAGCTTGACGAATACGGCTTCAATATGGATGTTGTGGAATCAGTAAATGTGCATGACGATATAAAGATAGGAAAGCCCACGAGAGATATGTACATAGAAAACTATAAGCAATGTATCCGCAATCTCTCGAAGTTCGGTGTAAAGGTCATCTGCTATAATTTCATGCCCATTTTTGACTGGACACGCTCCGATCTTTTCCATCCCGTTGGTGACGGCTCGACTGCATTGTACTATGAAAAGAATATGATACAGGATGATTATAATGCTATGGCGGAATACATCCTCAGCTTTACCGAGAAGTACGGTATGTCGTTCCCGGGCTGGGAACCTGAAAGAATGGCGGCTCTGGATCAGCTATTCAAGGACTACGAGGGCGTGGATCACGAAAAGCTCTGGGAGAATCTCAGGTATTTCCTTGAAGCTATCATGCCTACCTGCGAGGAATGCAATATAAAAATGGCTATCCATATGGATGATCCGCCATGGGATATCTTCGGGCTGCCCCGTCTGCTGATAAACGAAGAGAATATCGATCGTTTCCTGAAGATGGAAGACCATCCCTGTAATAGTCTGACGCTCTGCTCAGGCTCGCATGGTGTAGACCCGAACAACAAAGTGGCAGATATAGTCAGAAAGTACTGCGACCGCATTGCTTTTGCACATATCCGCAACGTAAAGCACTTTGAAAACGGAGATTTTTCCGAAGCGAGCCATCGTGATTGCGACGGAGATACAGGAATACTTAACATCCTGAAAGCGTACCATGACTGCGGCTATGAGGGATATATCCGCCCTGACCACGGACGTCATCTATGGGATGAGGGTCCGGGAAACGTACGCCCCGGATACGGACTTTATGATCGCGCACTTGGCGTAATGTATATGCTTGGTGTATGGGATATGCTTGACAGACTTTCTGACAAAAACTGAAATGAGGTAATATGAAATGATGGAACTTCCGATCAATATTGATTATACAGGCAAGGTAGTAGTAGTAACAGGCGCAGGCGGTCTTATCTGCGGTGCTATGGCAAGGGCTTTTGCGCAGAGCGGCGCAAGGGTAGCTGCTCTCGATCTCAATGAGGAAGCTGTAAAAAAGCTTGCAGATGAGCTTAAAGCAGATGGATATGTGTGCGAGGGCTATAAGGCAGATGTTCTTGATCCCGAAGCACTGGAACAGGTACACCAGTCGGTCATCCGTGATCTTGGAAAATGCGATATACTCGTAAACGGTGCGGGAGGAAATCATCCCAGTGCGACCACGACCAACGAATATCAGCATGAAGCTCAGCCGAACAGCAAGACATTTTTTGATCTCGAATCAGGCGGAGTTGATCTTGTGTTCAAGCTGAATTTCCAGGGAACACTTCTTCCCACACAGGTATTCGCAAAGGATCTGACCGAAAAGAAGAGCGGCTGTATCCTCAACATTTCCTCGATGAACGCATATACACCTCTGACAAAGATACCTGCATATTCCGCTGCAAAGGCGGCTGTATCCAACTTTACCCAGTGGCTTGCAACGCATTTCGCAGGCACGGGTATCAGATGCAATGCGATCGCTCCGGGCTTCCTTGTTTCCGCGCAGAACAGAGCGCTTCTGTTCAATGATGACGGAACTCCCACGGCGCGTTCCGCAAAGATACTCAACGGTACTCCCACAAATCGTTATGTGGATGCGTCGGAGCTTATCGGAGCAACGCTGTTCCTGTGCGATGACCGCAGCGCTTCCGCTATAACAGGTGTAGTTCTTCCCGTTGACGCAGGCTTCTCTGCTTACTCGGGCGTATAATACAGGAGGCTCAGAATGATGACAGTACTTGAAAGACTTGCACGAGCCATCGTTGTTCCTGTCGTTGTGATAGATGATGCTAAGGACGCTGTCCCCACTGCAAAAGCACTGGCAGCAGGCAGCGTGGATGTTATGGAGATCACTTTCCGTACATCCGCAGCGGCGCAGGCGATCAAAGAGGTGGCGGAAGACTGTCCCGATATGCTGGTAGGTGCAGGAACGATACTTGATATCGATCAGTGTAAGTTGGCGGTGGAGATGGGCGCAAAGTTCATCGTGTCGCCCGGCTATAATGCAGAGGTCGTTGACTGGTGCATCGAACATGATATTCCTGTTACCCCCGGCTGTGTTACTCCGACTGAAGTAATGGCAGCAGTAAACAAGGAGCTTAAAGTGGTCAAGTTTTTCCCCGCCAACATATACGGAGGGCTGAATGCGATCAAAAACCTTTCTGCTCTTTTTGCGGGCGTGAAATTCATGCCGACAGGTGGCATAAACACTTCTAATATAAAGGAATATACCGATATGCCGTTTATCCATGCAGTGGGTGGCTCTTGGGTATGCCCGAGAAATGACATAGCGGCAGGTAATTTCGAGAATATAACAAAGCTATGCACTGAGGCCCGTGCAGCGGCAAAGGGCGAGTGCTGACACAGCTGAGAGGAGCTATATCATGTCAAGAATAATTACATTCGGTGAGCTTATGCTGCGACTGCAGCCTTATAATTACGAGCGTTTCGTTCAGTGCGACCATGTGCAGTTTTCCTTTGGCGGCGGTGAGGCGAATGTCGCTGTGTCGCTGGCGAATTACGGCATGGATGCAGCGTTCGTGACAAAACTCCCTGCACATTCCATCGGTCAGGCTGCGGTAAACAGCCTCAGACGTTATGGCGTTGATACCTCCCTTATCGTCCGCGGCGGCGAGCGTGTGGGCATCTACTTCAACGAAAAGGGTGCGTCACAGCGTGGCTCGGTATGTATATACGACCGTGCAGGCTCTGCAATCCAGAAGGCTTCGGCAGAGGATTTTGACTGGAACAATATCTTTGACGGTGCGGATTGGTTCCATTTTACAGGAATCACACCCGCACTCGGTGATAATGTCGCTGAGATATGCCGTCAAGCGTGCATTGCTGCAAAGGAACGTGGCGTAAAGATATCCTGCGATCTCAATTACAGAGGCAAGCTCTGGACAAGAGAGCACGCGCGGAAAGTGATGACAGAGCTTTGTCAGTATGTTGATATCTGCATCGCAAACGAAGAGGACGCAAAGGATGTGTTCGGTATTGAAGCGGATGCAACGGATATATACGGCGGTGTCATTGACCGTGATGGTTACAAATCTGTGGCAAAACAGCTTGCTGACAGATTCGGTTTTGAGATGGTAGCGATAACTCTGAGAGAAAGCCGTTCTGCGTCTGACAACGGCTGGAGTGCTATGCTCTATAATGTAAGCAAGGATGAGTATTGCTTCTCAAAAAAGTACGATCTTCATATCGTTGACAGAGTAGGCGGCGGAGATTCCTTTGGCGGTGGACTGATATATTCGTTGCTTAACGGCAAGGATACGCAGTCTGCAGTGGAATTTGCGGTGGCTGCATCTGCGCTGAAGCATTCCGTTGAAGGAGATTACAATATGGTCACTGTTGCGGAAGTAGAAAAGCTTGCAGACGGTGACGGAAGCGGAAGAATACAAAGATAACAACATGGCAGATATATTCCTCCAACATCTGCAAAAACAAAGAAACAGCGGAGAAGGTGAAATTTCTCCGCTGTTTTTTGTTATTAGCAGGATATCGAACCGAAGTTGTCAGCGATTTGTACGGCTGTGCTTTGGCGGATGTCCGAAATATCTGTTATAAGCCCTGTAAAATACAGAATAATCCTTGAATCCGCAGCTTTCAGCCGCTTCCTGTGCGGAAATGCCGTTTTTCAGCAGCTCCTTTGCGACGGTAAGTCGCTTTTTTGTTATGTAGTCCCATGGTGCAGCACCTGTCGCCTGCCTGAAAACGCGGTTGAACTGCGATGTGCTGATAACCATATATTTTCACTCAGTTATATAAATAGCGAAATCGGTATCACAAAAATGATACCGATTTGCCATATTCCGCTGTTTTGTCTTAACAACTTTTTCTGTAGTGAATGCTCCCTTTTGTAGTCCCTTTTTTATT
The DNA here is from genome assembly GCA_045532595.1 of Oscillospiraceae bacterium. Classification (GTDB taxonomy): domain Bacteria; phylum Bacillota; class Clostridia; order Oscillospirales; family Ruminococcaceae; genus CAG-115. Next base: position 7,565 of record JAZSGG010000150.1, read on the forward strand.
GGCAAAGATTGCGGTAATTGATACAAAATTATCCGATCAATGTTTTTCTTTCGGCAAAACCACCGTAACAGCAGTACCCTTATTCTCCTCGCTCTGAATTGAAATTTTACCTCCGTGGTACTGCACAGCGTGCTTTACAATAGAAAGGCCCAAGCCAGTTCCTCCTGATTTTTTGGAGTGACTCTTATCCACACGATAAAAGCGCTCAAAAATCCTTGCGTGATGCTGTGGAGCAATGCCTATTCCGTTATCTGAAACAGTAAGTATTACTTCCTTTTCTGTTTCTGAAATATCAATATCAACTTTACCGCCGTCAGGAGTATATTTGATACCGTTGTCGCAAAGGTTGTAGATTACTTCGAAAAGCAGGTGCTTTACGCCGAAAATATTTCCGCTGTCGCCCGATACGGAAAGCGTAATATCCTTTTTATCTGCACTGTCACGGAGAACTCCGCAGGCTTCGTTTGCTATTTCATAAAGCGAAACATTTTCTTTCGGAAGCTCCGTCTGTTCATCAAGCTGTGAAAGCCTTATGATGTCCTCTACAAGCGTTACAAGCCGTGTTGCTTCTTCTCGGATATGTCCCACAAAGCGTGGCATATCCTCCTGCTTTACAAGTCCGTTTTCAATAAGCTCTGCACTGCCCGTGATAGTCTGAAGCGGAGTTTTAAGCTCGTGAGAAACATTTGCCGTAAACTCTCTGCGAAGTCTCTCGGCGTCAGCCTGCTCTGTTATATCGAATGCAAGAACGACTGCACCGACTGTTTCTCCGTCCGTTTCAATACGGCTAATGTCAAACTGATATTCCTTTTCACCGAGTCCTACACGAATTTCAGCGTGTCCGTCTGTGAGTGCCTTTTCGATCGCTGAGGTTATTTCGTGTCTGCGGTTTATCGTCAGAAATTCGTTACCCACACATTTTTCATCTGTGCTGAAGATCGTCATTGCCGCAGAATTTATAGTCAGAATATTTCTGTTTTTATCAAGCAGAACAAGTCCCTCACGCATATTTTTTGTGATAAGCTCGAACTCGTCTTTTCTGCGGTTAAGCTCTGCCGCCTTTCGTTCGATCTTCATATTCTGCTTGTGGATACGGCGGAGCAATGGAGCGATCTCCTCATAAGCGTCATTTTCCGTCGGATTATCAAGGTCAAGCTTATTGAGCGGCCCAATTATCCTTTTTGACATCTTATGTGCAAGCACAGCTGAAATTATCACTGCAATGATGACAACGATTATCACAGGGGTCATCATACCAAGCAGGAGCGCAAGTCCGCTTGCACGGTTTACCGAAATACGAAGCACCGTTCCGTCCGAAAGGAGTACCGCTTCATAAAGCGTTTTTTCAGTAAGGGTTGCCGAGTAGCGTGAGCTGCTGCCTTTTCCTGTTTCAAATGCCTCTGCTATTTCCTCACGGTCAAGGTGATTATCCATTGTCGCTTTGTCAGCCTGAGAGTCGAAAAGCACCGTTCCGTCGCTTGCTACCCAGGTCAGACGGAAGTTATCCGATCTCAGCTCGTTAAGATATTCTGCACCCGATCGTTCTGTTCCCACAGAAGCGATGGAAAGCTCGTCTTTGATATGATTTATCTGGATATTCGTGAAGTAATCGTATAGAAAAGTCGTTATTATCGCAAGGGTTGCCAGAAGCACAACCAGCGAGGTAGCAAAAATGGAACGAAATATCTTACTTGTCATAGCCGCCTCCGAACTTGTAACCAACGTGGCGGACAGTCTGTATCATTTCGCCGTATTCGCCCAGCTTCTGACGAAGCGTTCTGATGTGCATATCGACCGTTCTTGTTTCGCCCACAAAATCAGCTCCCCATATCTCGTTATAGAGAGTATCTCTCGAAAAGACAAGTCCCACATTTTTCATAAAAAGCGCCAGCAGTTCAAACTCCTTGTAGGTAAGCGAGACCTTTTCGCCGTTTACCGTCACGGTACGCTCGTCAAGATTAAGAGAAAGTCCGTCTGCCTGTAAAATACGGCTTACTGTTTTAGGCTTGCAGCGGCGCATGACCGCCTTTACTCTCGAGATCATTTCCATCATTCCGAAAGGCTTTACAAGGTAATCATCTGCGCCGAGGTCAAGCCCTTGCACCTTATCAAATTCAGCACCCTTTGCGGTTGCCATAATAACGGGAATATCCACATATTCTGCCGTACTTTTGAGAGTTTTAAGCACCTCGATACCGTCTTTTCCGGGGAGCATCACATCAAGAATTACAAGGTCGGGAAGCTCCGTTTTAAGCGCAGAAAGAAAGCTGTCGCCGTCCTCAAAGCCCTTTGCTTCAAACCCTGTTGACTGCAGGGCGTAGACCTCTATATCACGGATACTTGCGTCGTCCTCAACGCACCATATCATAAAATCAACTCCTTTATGAGTTCTTATGTTCGCCTGTTACTGAGAATATCACCCACTCGGCTATGTTCGTTGCGTGGTCGCCGATGCGCTCGAAATACTTTGCTATCATCAGCAGGTCGAGGGCATATTCGCCGTTATCGGGATCTTCTGCGATCATCTTAATAAGACTGCCCTTTATCCTGTCGAAATACTCATCGACCTTGTCATCGTGGACGATGACCGATTTTGCAAGCTCGGTGTCCTTTTTTACATAGGCGTCAACGCTGTCTGTCACCATTGAGATAGTTTCAGCCGCCATATCACGGATATGCACCGTTTCCTCGGCTGTTCTGCCCTCAAGATAGGTGATTATCTCTGCTATATCCTCCGCCTGGTCGCCGATACGCTCCATATCGGTTATCATTTTAAGTGCGGCGGAAATTTGTCTTAAATCCCTTGCAACAGGCTGCTGCTGTAAAAGTAGTTTCATACAGCGTGCTTCTATGTCACGCTCCTTGTGGTCGATATCCGATGAAATTGCCGAAACGTTTTCGGCAAGCTTGATATCTCCCGTAGTAAGCGCCTTTGAGGCAAGGGCGATAGCCTCCTCGCAGAGTGCGCCCATTTCTATCATTTCAGTGTTAAGTATATTCAACTGCTCATCAAATCTGCTTCTCATTATCCAAACCTTCCTGTAATATAATCTTCGGTGCGCTTATCTGTCGGCTGTGAAAACAGCTTTTCTGTTTCGCCGTATTCGATAAGCTCGCCCAGTAAAAAGAATGCCGTATTGTCGGAGATTCGGTCTGCCTGCTGCATATTGTGAGTCACTATGACAATAGTATAACTCTTTTTCAGCTCGATTGCAAGCTCCTCAATTCTCGATGTTGAGATAGGATCAAGGGCAGATGTCGGCTCGTCCATAAGAAGGATCTTCGGCTTTACGGCAAGCGCCCTTGCAATGCATAATCTCTGCTGCTGACCGCCCGACATTCCCAACGCATTTTTCTTCAGCCTGTCCTTTACCTCATCCCATATCGCCGCATCTCTGAGGGACTGCTCAACTATCTCGTCAAGCTTTACCTTTGACTTTATGCCATGGGTGCGAGGTCCGTAGGCAATATTGTCGTAAATGCTCATAGGGAACGGATTAGGCTTCTGGAATACCATGCCGATCTCACGGCGAAGCTCGTTTACATCAACACTGCTGTCGTAGATATTCTGTCCGTTGTAGCAGACCTCGCCTGTTATCCTGACCGAGGGAATAAGGTCATTCATACGGTTTAAGGTCTTGAGAAATGTGGACTTTCCACAGCCTGACGGCCCGATAAAAGCAGTAATGCTCTTTTCGGGGATAGTGATATTTACGTTTTTGAGAGCTTGCGTCTGGCCATACCATAGATTCAGGTCTTTCGCTGTCATTATATCGCTCATTGTATCATTCCTTTCGGTTAAAGCTCACGCTTTTTTGCAAAATATCTGCTGACAAGGGTGGCAGAAAAGTTTATAAGAAGCGTAAGTATCATAAGTATCGCTGCTATCGCAAAGGCAACTCCGAACTCTCCCTGTTCCTTTGCGTAGACATAAAGTGCAACGGTAAGGGAAGCGCCTGGGGAGGTAAGCCCCTCGAAAATTCCATTCAGAGCATGGGCAAAGCCTGCTGTAAAGAGAAGTGCGGCAGACTCGCCTAAAATTCGTCCTATCGACAGGATACAGCCTGTTATAACTCCGTCAACACAGCCGGGGAGAACGACAGTTCTTATTACTCTCCACTTTCCTGCGCCAAGTCCGAAGGCACCGTCACGGTAGCTTTGCGGAACTGTTTTAAGGCTCTCCTGTGTAGTTCTCATAACAGTCGGCAGATTCATAATTACAAGGGTCAGCGAGCCTGCCAGAAGCGAAGTCTTGAAGCCTAAGAACTGACAGAAAAACAGCATTCCGACAAGTCCGTAAATTATAGACGGAATACCTGAAAGCGTTTCCGCCGCATATTCAATCATTCCAACAAGCTTTTTGTTTTTTGCGTATTCGGTAAGATATATCGCCGCACCTACACCGAGAGGAATAACGAAAACAAGCGTCGCAAGGACGATATAAAGTGTATTTAAAATATCGGGGAGAATGCCTATCCTACCGCTTATGTAGCTAGGCTTTGTGGATAAAAGCTCCCACGAGATATGCGGAACGCCCTTGACAAAAACATACACCACAAGGAATATCACAAGCGCCGCAGTAAGTCCCGTAGAGATATACATAGCGGCTTTCATAGCGCCGATATAAAGCTTTCTTTTTTTACTAAGCATCAGTCTTTCTCCTTTTTCAAGAAAAAGTTAAGCGTTGCGTTTATAAGCATTATAAAGAGGAACAGCACAAGTGCTATCGAGAAAAGCGCCTGCTGCTGAAGTCCGCTTGAATAGGACATTTCGCTTGCAACAGCGGTCGTGAGGAAACGCACACTCTGGAAAAGCGACGGCATATTCGGCACATTTCCCGACACCATCATGACCGCCATAGCCTCTCCTATCGCACGTCCTACACCGAGTACGACAGCCGCCGCGATTCCGCTTTTTGCCGCAGGTACGGAAACTCTGAAATATGTCTCGACAGGAGTTGCACCGAGAGCTAACGATGCGTCCTCGTATTCCTTTGGCACTGCTTCAAGGGCAGTCATCGACACCTTTATAATAGATGGAAGTATCATAATTGCAAGAACGATTATAGCCGAAAACAAGCTTGCACCGTCGGGTATATCAAATATCTCACGCACAGCAGGCACAAGCACCAGCATACCTACAAGACCGTACACAACGGACGGAATACCTGCAAGCAGACTGACTGCTCCTTCCATAAAGGCTTTTACCTTTGGATTTGCAAGCTTTGAAAGATATACCGCCGCAAAAAATCCTATGGGAACGCCGATAAGGATAGCTCCTGCCGTTCCGTAAACGCTTGTCAGGATAAATGGAAGTATTCCGTACTTCGGCTCTGCGGCGGTTGATGCCCACTCCGTTCCGAAAAGGAAGTCAAAAAGTCCTATCTCCGCTATTGCAGGTATACCCGATATTACGAGATATATAGTGATAAGCAGAACACAGCCGACTGTCAGCAGTCCGAGTATCAGAAATACGCCGTGGATGGCTCTTTCTATCATTTTATTTTTCTTCATAAGTTCGCTCCGTAGCAGTATGCGGCAGGACAGCCCCGCCGCTACTGTAACCTATTTATATCAGTTTGCCGCAACAACACCTGCGGAGGAAATTGCTTCTCTTGCGTTTTCAGAGGTGATGTAATCGAAGAACTCCTGTGCGCTCTCCGAAAGCTCTGTGTCAGCCTTTGTTACCAGCACGAACGGGCGCTGAACAACATAGCTGCCGTCCTTGATAGTGTCCTCAGAGGGAGCAACTCCGCCCACTGTCAGCATCTTGACACTGTCCTTTACAGACGCTACAGAAGCGTAGCCGATAGCCGCAGGATTGCCTGCAACAGTTGTGATAACATCACCTGTGGAGGTAAGCTCCTGACGGTATTTGCAGTTGTCCTCTGTGCCTGTGATGGACTCAAAACCGTCTCTTGTGCCGCTGCCTGCTTCACGTCCGATAAGTACGATCTCGCTGTCATTGCCGCCTATCTCGCTCCAGTTTGCGATCTCGCCTGTGTAGATCTTGGCGATAGTTTCAACATCAAGGTCAGAAATGGGGTTTTCAGGATTTACGACGATCGCAATTCCATCGTATGCGAGAACTGTCGCTGTGAGTCCCTGTGCCTTTTCCTCGTCCTTTAAATCACGGCTTGAAAGTCCGATATCGCAGGTTCCAGCGGCTACTGCCTTGATACCCGAGCCTGAACCTGTGGGGTTGTAAGTAACTGTAATTCCTGTGTCAAGCTCAAATGTCTCGCCGAGAACACCTATCACCTTTTCCATGGATGTAGAGCCGTCTGTTGATACCGCTTCCTTTTCAGAGGAGCAGCCTGCGAGTGTGCCGCACATAACAAGTGCCGCTGTTAAAATACTGATGATCTTTTTCATTGTAGTTATTCCTTTCTCATTTGGTTACGATATTATCATACCAACGCATTGTAAAATCACAAAGAGGCTGTTTGTAAAATCAATGTAAAATTATTTTCTCTTTCTGCCTGCCATAACCATAATCAACGAACCCGCAGCTGCAAGAAGTGCAGTTATGCTGCCTGATGATACTCCCGTATCGGGATTTTTTGTGTTTTCATCGGAGCTTATGTCAAGCTCATCCACCGAATATGCTGCAACCGTGCCGCTTACTTCAAACGCTGCAAGAAGCAAGGGTGTGCCTGTTGGGGAATGTTCAGCGGTTACAAAGCACAGTCCCTCGGGAGATATGTCACTTTCAAAGTGTGAGTAATTTTCGGTAAGCTCCATTTCATCGGAAAAGTCACGGGTGTTGATGTAACCTGCAAATTCCGTGTTTTCGGGAACTGTGATATCAAAAGCGGCAATACCGCCGAATCTTTCAAGTGCTACAAATGCGTATATCCTGTCTCCGACAGTTCCGACTACCACGCTTTCAGGCTCCGGGCCTTTTTTCTGCGAGCGGCTGTCTGTTTCATTATCATCATTGGAGCAGTTAAAATATTCGGGCGCAAATTCGGCTGTTATCGCTTCAAGCTGACTTCCGCTGTCGAATACCTGTGTAAGTCCGTTCGCATCTGCTCTGTATATGGAGAATGAACGACCGCCGTACAGGGCTGTCTTTCCCTCGGGAATTCCATCGGTAACTGCATTGTCAAGCACTCGGATATCCTCCGCAACAGTGCCGTCAGAAGCTGTCAGAGCTGTTTTTATCTCGTTGCAGTATGCGTTTTCATCAGCACCCCACTCACGGGCGTCGCCCTCATTGGCGGTGAGCAGGTAGGTTATACCGTCATAGCTATATATCGAAATACCGTCAGGCATATATGCTCCCACCGCATTTTGGTAGGTGTCTGCAAGATAAGCTCCATCCTTTATAAGGTCAACAGCATTTTCTTCAAGGCTGAGATCCTTGAAGCCCAGCGGATATACCCCATCATAGATCAGGCTCTCAATGTCGAGCACAGCTATCGCATTCGACTCCTGAAGCGTGATATATGCCTTGCTGTCATCAGCTGCGATATATTCAGGCTCAAAGTCAGCAGAGGGAAGTGCGTCCTTTACAAAAAGCACGCCGCTTTCCGCAAGCTTATCACGACAGCTGTCAAAAGCCGTAAAATCTACATTTGTGCAACAGCTCTCTGACAGATCATTATAATTCAGCTCAATGACCGTTACAGAGCCACAAGGGTCGGTTATATCATTACCGTAGCCGTTTCTAGGCTCACCCTCGTTTGCCACAAGTATCTTGCTTCCATCAGGAGTGAACGTCACCATATCAGGCTGACAGCCTGCTTCAAGCATTGCAAGCAGCTCACCTTCGACAGAAAGCAGTGCGACATAACCGTTTTTGTCATATTCGTAATGCTGCAATGCCACTGCTGCTAAGCCCGCTTCGCTGTTGATGCTTACGGAAGTCATATCGCCGTAGGTATAGCCGTCTGCTGCATCCTCCGCCATAGCACCAATATCAATGGATACTGATGTTACTGTGCTGTCCTTATCAAGCGCAGACAGATCGAGTATTTCCAGTGTGCCTGCCATTCCGTTTACCACCCAAGCTTTATGGTTTACATAGTCATAGGAAAGTATTTCGGTCACACCTCCGTCAAGGCAGGACATTCCCGAGGTGTAGCCGCCGAGTTTTTCAAATGTCAGTGTGGCTTCGTTCATCTGTCCAAATTGCTCTGCACCTACATTGACAGTCGAGCTTACCAGTGTCATAGCTGCAACAGCAGCACATATCATTCTTCTTTTCATAATTAAGCTTCCTTTCGTTTTTTACAGCTCAATTATAACAAGGCAATGTAAAATACGCTATATTGATATTGTAAAAATAATATAAAATAGTAGCATTTACACTTTGAACAATCAAAACCACCAGTTGAACTGGTGGTTTGCTCTCGCCCTTCAAGGGCGTATTACCGGCTTGTGCCTGAAGGCACACTGAAAGTCTGGCAACCGCATCTCATTCACTAGCAGCCGCTCAAGCGGCTGTTATTTTTTGCTT
>JAZSGG010000005.1:0-1960 GCA_045532595.1 Oscillospiraceae bacterium
AGGAATGAGGAGTGAGGAATGAGGAATTTAGGTATCGCCTGCGGCGATATATCTGAATAACGGCTACGCCGTAACGTCGATCAGGGCTGCGGCGCAGCCGCTTTGAAATCCATCCGACGAAGTCGGATACATCAATTCCTAATTCCTAATTCCTCATTCCTAATTGAAATAAAGGAGGTACATAAATTGGAATTATGGTTCAGTGAGCTTCACACGCCTGATGTGAAGCATAGTATCCGTGTAAATCGCCATCTGTATTCTCAGCAGAGCGATTATCAGCGGATAGATATATTCGAGACCCCCGAGTTCGGGCGTGTTCTCGCCCTTGACGGAAACGTCATGCTGACAGAGCGTGACGAGTTCATATACGACGAGATGATAACCCATGTGCCTATGGCGGTGCATCAGGGTATAAAGGACATCCTCGTTATCGGTGCAGGCGACGGCGGCGTGGTGAGAGAGCTTACCCGCTACGACCGTGTGGAGCATATCGACCTTGTGGAGATGGATCCGCAGGTGGTTGAGGCCTGCCGTGCGTATCTCCCCGGAAACGCCTGCCGTATGGACGACTGCCGTGTGCATATCTACTTTGAGAATGCGCTGAAGTTCATACGCCGCTGCGAGAACAAATACGATCTCATCATCGTTGACAGCACCGACCCGTTCGGACCTTCAGAGGGACTTTTCACCCTCGAATTCTACGGCAACTGCTTCAACGCTCTGCGTGAGGACGGCATCATGGTGAACCAGCAGGGCAGCCCGTTCTATAAGCAGGACGCCGAAGCCATGCAGCGCAGCCACAAGCGCATCGTGCAGACCTTCCCGATAAGCAAGGTGTATCAGGCACATATCCCCACCTATGCGGCGGGCTACTGGCTGTTCGGCTTTGCGAGCAAGAAGTATCACCCCATAAACGACCTCGACGCCGAGGCATGGAAGAAGCACAACATGCGCACGAAATACTACACCACGCAGCTTCACGCAGGTGCATTCTACCTGCCTGCGTTCCTTGAAGAGATGCTGAAGGAGGTGGAGTGATGCAGAGAAACGTTGAGAACTTCATCGGCTGTGACGCTGCTTACGAGGATGCGGATATCGTGCTTTTCGGAGCGCCGTTCGATTCCACTACGAGCTTTCGCCCCGGGGCAAGGTTCGGACCCTCTGCGATACGCCACGAGAGCTTCGGCATAGAGACCTACTCCCCCTATCAGGACGAGGATCTGACGGACTACAAGGTGTTCGACAGCGGAGATATAGAGCTGTGCTTCGGCTCGGCGGAGAGCGCCCTTGCGGATATCGAAAACAGGGCGGAAAAGATACTTTCCGACAACAAGCTGCCACTGCTCATCGGCGGCGAGCATTTAGTCACGCTCGGTGCGTTCCGTGCGGTGCAGAGGAAGTATCCCGATGTGCATATCATCCACTTTGACGCTCACTGCGACCTGCGTGACGATTACCTCGGCGCTAAGCTCTCCCATGCCTGCGTGATACGCCGCTGCCACGACATTATCGGCGACGGGCGCATCCACCAGTTCTGCATCCGCAGCGGCGAGCGGGAGGAGTTCCGCTTCGCAGAAAAGCACACGGACATGCACAAGTTCACGCTGGACGGACTCGCAGACGCCCTCGCAGCGACAGACGGCGCTCCGATATATTTCACCATCGACCTCGACTGCCTTGACCCCGCATATTTCAGCGGCACAGGCACTCCCGAAGCAGGTGGCATCAGCTTTATGCAGCTGCTGGAGGCTATCAAGGCGGTCTGCGGCACGGGAAAAGTCGTCGGCGCCGACATAAACGAGCTTGCCCCCATGCTGGACGCAAGCGGTGCAAGCACAGCCCTCGCATGCAAAACGCTGAGAGAGCTGATACTCGCTATTCTGAAATACAATTAAATCAACATTAAAATAATCACAATAAATAAGTCGGGAGAGAAGTGCGCAGATGCAAGGCAGCCGTG
>JAZSGG010000037.1:0-8106 GCA_045532595.1 Oscillospiraceae bacterium
CTTCACGGCTCTTACTTTTCGCTGTCGGTATTACAGCTTTCTTTTCTTCCTCTTTGAGAATACAGGCTCCTTTGTGCGGTCCTTCAGCGCCTGCTGCTTTTCACGCAGGGCGGCCTCACGGGCGGCGGCAAGCTCCTCCGCCTTCTGTTTGGAGCGCTGTGCCATATCGAACAGCATCAGCTTTGTGTTGAAGGATGGCTTGTCAAGCACTATCTCGAACAGCACGTTTATAAGCTCGTCCGCTTCCTTTTCGGTGGTGACCAGTCGGCGCTCCATCAGCTCACGCTTAGTCACCGCAAGCTGCGAGATATCGTAGCACTCGCCCGTGGTGATTATCTCGTTCAGTGCCGCAAGGCTGTTCCTGAGCCTTGTAACATCGGGCGTTTCGGTGTCCTGCTTCTTTGCACGGTTGTCCGCTATCTCGCACTGCAGCAGACTTTTCAGATCCTCTGCGCCCAGCCTGCGGATAAGCTCCTTCAGCGCCTTTCTGTCCTCGGGGATCTTCACATCGTGGTGGTAGACCAGCCAGCTTATCTCATCCGCAAGCCTGCGGTCGAATTCCATCCTGCGCATGATGCCCTCGGCAAGCAGCCTGCTGCGCTCCCCGTGACCCTTGAAATGCCCCTGACCCTTGCTGTCGATATAGCAGCAGTCAGGCTTTCCGATATCGTGGAAGAACATCGCAAAGCGGATAGCAGGCACAGGCACTGCATAGCCTACCGAGCGTGCGATATGCTCCCACACGGTGAAATCGTGAAAGTGCGTGTGCTGCTCGAAGCCCACACAAGCCTCTATCTCGGGGATGACGTGCATAAGTATATCGGCGTATTCTATAAGCACCTTTGTGGCGTATTTGCCCATAACGATGCGCTGCAGCTCGGAGAACACCTTTTTCGTGTCCGCATATTCAAAGCAGCTGACGTTCTGGCGCATGGCGGCTCTGGTCGCCTCGTCTATCACGAACTCACGCTCGGCGCAGTAGCGTATCGCACGGAGTATGCGTGAAGGCTCGTTCGTAAAGCTGAAGGACATATCGTAATATGTCTCGGTGACAGGCTTGCCGTTTTCCTTAGTGTTGCGTGTGATGTTCTCGCCGATCGCCACGACTCGCTTCTCATCGCCCGTAAGGCAGCCCTTGCCGCCGTAAAGGTCGATAAGTCCCTCCTTTGTGGAGTACGCCATGGCGTCCATCGTGAAGCCACGCCTTGCAAGATCGGTCTCCAGCTTGTCCGCATACATAACACGGTTGCCTACGACCTCTCTGCGGAACGGCGACACGCTGATTATCATGCCCACCACCGTTACGAGTATCTCGCCCCGCTGGATGCCCTCGTCAGAGATGCGGTAATCCCTGAAGGCGAACAGTATATCGTTTATCTCAGCGTTGGTGACGATGTCGAAATCCTGCGGTGTGTTGCCGATAAGCAGCTCACGCACGCAGCTGCCCACAACGTAAGCCTCATAGCCCTCGTTTTCCAGCACGCCTATGGCTTCGGTGACCTGTGCAGGGAGAATTATCATGCCATCACTTCCTTACCTTGTATCTTAGTATCTCAAATGCGCACTCTGTGGAAAAGCTCTCGTGAGTGCCGAAATAGGAGTATATCTTATTGCTGTCCTCGGGAGAGGTCTTGTAGTAATACGGCGTCATCATGAACAGCGCATTCAGCAGCTCCTGAGAATCAAGCTTCAGCGTGAAGGCGACCTCGCTCTTGCCGAGGAATTCCATGCCCTCCACATCGTATGCTTTCACTTCGTTCAGGCGCACGTTATCGTAAAGCACGGATTTCAGCCCGAAAAGGTGCCGCTCGGCAGGTATCGCAGTTACGATATATCCGCCGTTTTTCACGATGCGGCGCAGCTCCTCAGCCATAAACGGCGCAAAGATGACCGTCGCCATATCTGCGGAATCCGTCTTTATCGGCAGCCTGAAAACGCTCGCCACGGCGGTGGAGATATCCCGCTCACGCACCCTCGCCTTTGCAGCCGCAAGCGCATTTTTTGAGATATCCACGCTGAAAAGGTGCGGCGCTTTGCCGTCCGCCTTAAGGGCGTCGTGAATGCCTGCGGTGTACCAGCATTCGCCGCAGCCGCAGTCGGCGATAACAGGCGAATCTGTATCGGAGCAAAGCTCCCTTGCCGCAGCGCACAGAGCATCCAGCAGCGGCTGATATGCTCCGCTGCCCAGGAGATCACGCCTTGCAGCGACCATCTCCTTGCTGTCGCCGGGATCCTTTACATTTTTGTGCTGCGACAGCAGCAGGTTTAAGTAGCCCTTTGCGGAGATATCGAAGCAGTGGTTCTTCGGGCAGCGGGCGCTGTTTCCCTCGAAATGCAGCAGGGGAGCGCTGTCAAGCCCGTTTTTCTCTCCGCAGACGGGGCAGGTGAATATGTTCAAGTTGAGTTCTCCTTATATCAGAAAGTCTTTCCGAGCATGTACGCCGTTTCAAGGTGCTGCGGCTTCATGCGTGCGATAAGCTCCTCATCATAGTGGGAGATGCCGTCCAGAAACACCATCTGTTTTTCCTTTGCACGCTGATTTATGCGGTCGCCGAGCATTACCGTTTCCATAGCCTGCTTGTTGCCTGTTTCCTCTAAGCTTTGCAGAGTTTTTCCCGCACAGGCGATGAAAAGCGCCTTGCCGAGAATTTTCATGGTGCAGTCCGCATAGGCATATCCTACAGACCACACTCTGTCAAACCAGCCGACAAGCTTCGCAGGCGCCTCCGTCCAGAAAACAGGGTAGACGAAAGCAATGCCGTCGCAGCTTTCTATCTTCTCATGCTCCTTGCGCACGTCCTCGGGGATGGGGAGATCTGCACGGTAGTAGGTCTCACGCAGGAATTCCTCCTCCGTCATATCGGTGCGGAAATCCATCTCATACAGGTCGGACATAACTATCTCATGCCCGCCGTCCGCAAGCCCCCTGCAGAAATGCTCCATAACCTCATAAGTGAAGCTGTTCCTGCTGGGATGACAATATACCACCAGCACACGCATTATTTCTTTTCTCCCTTGATGCGGAAGCCGAAGATGCGGTAGAAGCCCGAGCCGAAGCCGCCCATAAAGGTGTAGCGAGCCTTCATTGCGCCGCTTAATTTATCAATATATCGCTTCTGCATGATGCTCCTGTTGATAACGCACCTTGAATTCTTTACACGGTATTCCAGTGCCGCAGGGTCGCTCATGGAGAAGTATATCTGAGCGTCCATCTTGTTGATGGGGTTCTTGAATTTCGAGAGCTTCGCAGCAGCGTCGGAGTAAGCGTCGAACAGGAAGGCGGTCTGCGCAAAGCGGCTGCCGAACTCCTTCATCAGATTTACCATCTCATCCAGTGTGAGGTACATGGTGAGACCCTCGGCGATAACAAGCACGTTCTCGCCGTTGTATTCGATCTCATCCAGCCATTTAAGGTCTGTTACGGAGGAGGCTATCATGCGGTAGTTATCGCTCTCGGTGAAATACTCCTTGCGGATGTCTATGACATCGGGGAAGTCGATATCGTACCATTTCTTTGCACGGAGCTGAACACGGTCGCAGCGGCTGTCAAGTCCGCAGCCGAGGTGCAGCACGATGCAGTCGGGGCATTTCTCGATAAAGCGCTCGGTCATTTCGTCAAGCTGCATGGCTCTCATGGCAAGGAATATCGCAAGCTTGCGGGATTTGTCCACATCCTCGAAGTCATAGCCGCAGGTGTCAACGATCTCCTCGGCGTATACGTCATCGAAAAAGCCTTCACGGCTCATCATAGCCTTGCCGTACAGGGGGATAAACAGCGTTTTGCTCTCGTTTGTCATAATTTCCTCCTTAGATCCCAAAGTGTATTATAAATTTGTTTTCAGAAATCGCCTTAGTAAGCAGACCGCCGAGGTCGAGAAAAGTCTCCTCGGCAGGGAGCAGGGAAGCAAGCTCCTTTGCAGCCTCGGGGGATATCAGAGTGATGCCGTAAGCGGCAAGCCCCTTTCCGCTCACATCAAGAGTGTGCCAGTAGAAATCTATATCGCCGCCGTGACGGATAGTCAGCAGGTCGTCGTCATGGATGAGGGCGATGTCGCTGTATTTATGCGGCTCGTATTCGTCATACCGCCGCCCCGAAACAGGCGCTTCGGGCATTATGCAGAATTCGTGGTATTCTCCGCTCATTACATCTCCTTTGCAGTAAAACAGAATGTGTCGCTACGCTCAAATGAATGATGAATAATGAATATTGAAAAATGAATAAAATCGGTGCGGCTTCGCCGATTATTTAAAATACGTCGCCGCAGGCGACCACAATAATTATTCATTATTCGTTATTCTCTATTCAATATTCATTAGAATTTGAAACGCTCTGCATTTCAAATTCTGATTTGTTGTTCTATATTGACCTATTATATATTATATACTATTATATTGCTATATTCAAGCGCTTTTTGAAAAATGTTGTTTGTTCAAATTGCACAAAAGCGACTTTAACATTTGTACATCCAACGTCAAAAAAACTCCACAAAAACAGTTGCAATTTATGTAAATTTACTATATAATATACACAAGACATTTTCCAAGGGGAGTAGTATTTTAGTTAATATATACAATCTGTGCTTTTGGTTAATTCTTAAAATAAATTTGTTCGGAGGTTACCCCATGAAAACATTCAAAGCTGACAGTATCAGAAACGTTGTCCTCGCCGGACACGGCGAAAGCGGTAAGACAGCCCTTGCAGAGGCAATGCTGTTCAAGTGCGGTCTGACCGACAGAATGGGCAACACAGCTGACGGCAATACCGTATGCGACTTTGACGCTGAGGAGATCAGAAGAAAGATCTCCATCAATTCCGCTGTTGTAAACGCAGTGTGGAAGGATACAAAGATCAACGTTATCGACGCTCCCGGTCAGTTTGATTTCGTGGGCGGAATGTACGAGGGCGTTCGTGCCGCTGAATCTGTTATCATCACAGTAAACGGCAAGGACAGCGTCTGCCCCGGCACCATCAAGGCCTACAACCTCGCATGCAAGCAGAACAAGGCAAGAATGATCGCCGTTACCTGCATGGAGGTGGAGAATTCCGACTTCTATAAAGTACATACAGATCTGAAGATCGCTTTCGGTCCCTCTATCTGTCCCATCGTAGTTCCTTATGATAAGCACGGCCCCGTTGAAGCGTACATGAACCTGCTCACCATGAAGGCTTACAAGTACGATAAGAACGGCGTTCCCACCGAGGTGGAGATCCCCGCATCCGAGAACCGTATCGCAGGTCTGCGTGCTGCGATGGCTGAGGCTGTTGCAGAGACCAACGAGGAGTTCATGGAGAAGTTCTTCGAGGGCGAGGATTTCACTCAGGAGGAGATGTAAAGGGCATCCACGACGGTATCGCAAGCGGCGCCATCACACCTGTTGTATGCTGCGCTAACGATACTCTTTCGGGCGTTGATATGCTGCTGGACGCTGTTGTTTCCATGCTGCCCTCTCCGCTGGAGAGAAGCCTCGAGATGACTGAGGACGATATGGTTGAATATGACGACACAAAGCCTCTGAAGGCATTTGTATTCAAGACCATCGCCGATCCGTTCGTAGGCAAGATCAGCTGCCTGAAGATAGTTCAGGGCTCCATCAACGGCAAGTCCGAGCTGGTAAACGCCACAACAGGCGAGGCTGTTAAGTTCGGAAAGCTGGTATCCCTGTGCGGTAAGAAGCAGGATGAGATCGCTGAGGCTTATGCAGGCGATATCGTGGCTGTTACAAAGCTTGACGGCAACACAAACGACACTCTCTGCGATCCTTCCGATGTGAAGGCGCTGACACCCATCGAGTTCCCCAAGCCCTGCTACTACATGGCAGTTACACTGAAGGGCAACGGCGACGAGGGCAAGCTCTCCACTGCCATCCGCCGTCTGCTTGAAGAGGATAAGACTCTGGAATATGTTCATAATCATGAAACTCACGAGCGCATCATCGGCGGTCTCGGTGAGCAGCATCTGGACGTTGCGGCAGCTAAGCTGAAGGCAAAGTTCGGCATGGAAGTGGCTCTGTCCGCTCCCAAGATCGCTTACCGTGAGGCTATCCGCAAGCCTGTTACCATCGAGAGCAAGTATAAGAAGCAGTCCGGCGGTCACGGTCAGTACGGCCACGTTAAGATCGAGTTTGCTCCCCATGAGGGCGATGAGCTTATCTTCGAGGAGAAGATCTTCGGCGGCTCCGTACCCAAGAACTTCCACCCCGCAGTTGAGAAGGGTCTGCAGGAGGCTGCAGAGCATGGCTCCATCGGCGGATTCCCTGTAGTTCGCCTGAAGGCTACTCTGGTTGACGGCTCCTACCACCCCGTAGACAGCTCCGAAATGGCGTTCAAGACCGCTGCTTCCATGGCGTTCAAGGATTGCATGAAGGAGGCTCAGCCTTATCTGCTCGAGCCGCTGAAGAGCCTGACCATCCTCGTTCCCGACGACAAGCAGGGCGATGTTATGAGCGTACTCTCCAAGCGCCGTGGCAGCGTTCTCGGCATGAACTCCGTAGGCGGCGGCATGACCGAGCTGCTTGCAGAGGCTCCCGAGTCTGAGATCGTTGATTTCGCACTGGTGCTTCGTCAGATCACACAGGGTCTCGGCGAGTTTACCGCTGAATTCGCAAGATATGAGATGCTCCCCGCAGGCACTGAGATCAAGGCATAATTCACGATATATCTCACCCTCCCGTTTTGGGAGGGTGATTTGTGCAAAATGCACAATTTGTGACCGTTGTGTTATACCAAATGTATGAATTACTTCAAAAACCCTTGTAATTTCTGCCACTGTATTGTATAATATAAATGTACGATTTTATCTACCGACAGCATGTCGGAAAATGAAAGGAACAATGCACAATGAATATTTCAGAGCTTAAAGTATTGATCTGTGACGACTCTATCCTCGTCAGAAGAAAGCTGACTGATGTCCTCAAGAAGGCAGGCATCACCGCTGTTTTTGAGGCTAAGGACGGAATCCAGGCAGTTGATAACTATAAGGCTATCAAGCCCGATCTCGTTTTCATGGATATCGTAATGCCCGGCAAAACAGGTCTTGACGCCCTTGTTGAGATCAGGGAGTTCGATCCCAGTGCCAAGGTAGTTATGGCTTCCACGATCGGTACACAGAGCCATCTCGTCAGCGCTATCAAGGCAGGCGCTTATGAGTTCCTGCAGAAGCCCGTTAAGGACGAGGATGTCAATAAGATCATCGCTAAGATCATGGAAGGTTAAAATTCCTGAAAGGAAAGGGTCAATTTAATGTTTACACAATTATTCGGACATTTTCTACTCAATAAGAATATAATCACAGGCGAGCAGCTTGCTGTAGCGCTGGAAGCTAAGAACAGCACCCGTGTAAAGATCGGTGCGCTTGCAATCGACGCAGGCTATATGACCGCAGAGCAGGTAGAGGCTGTTCATGAGGAGCAGATGCACGTTGATAAGCGCATCGGTGACATCGCTGTTGAGATGGGCTTCCTTACCGAGGAACAGATGCACGAGCTGCTTTCAAAGCAGAAGACCGCAAACATCGTTCTGGGTCAGGCGCTTATCGATGCAGGCTTTATCACCAATAAGCAGTTCGAGGACGCTCTTGCTGAATACAAATCTACTGCTGCTTTTGCAGGCGACGAGCCTAACGATGCGGCTCTTGCTGAGGATATCGTATCCATCTTTGATCTGGAGAACGATCCCAACAAGGATTTCTATGTTGACTACATAATGCTGCTGACAAAGAATGCTATCCGTTTCATCGGCGATGATTTCGTTCTTGCAGGCTGTCAGAAGGATATCGAGATCACCTGCGATCATCTCACATCCCAGGATCTGACAGGCGAGGGCGTTGCATATTACACCGCTATCGGTGGCGGAGACGCTGCGTTTATCAATCTCGCATCCCGCTATGCAGTGGATACTAACGAGGATATTGATGATATCGAGGAGTGCGGCCTGTTTGAAGAGGTGGACGAGTTCGTTGAGGCTTGCGTTGGCGAGTTCCTGAACCTGCAGAACGGTCTGTTCGCAGTAAATATGTCCAACAAGAAGAATGTGGAGCTTGATCTCACACCTCAGTTTGCTGAGAGCAACGCTACCATCACACTCGCAGGCGGTCTGTCGGTTTGCCT
>JAZSGG010000057.1:0-9904 GCA_045532595.1 Oscillospiraceae bacterium
CCTCTGTGGTCGGGTATGACTGATTCTATCGAGTAGTTTGCGTACAAGGGCAAGCACTATTACTATCCTTATAAGATCACTGCGAACTATGCGCTCAATTATAACCGTGCTTCGCTTGAAAAGTACCAGCTGACAGATCCCTATGATCTTTATATGCAGAACAACTGGACTTGGGACACCTTCCGTCAGCTGCTGATAGACTGGTGCAATGCGGAGGAGGGTAATATCGGCTATAACGGCGAGGGCGGCATGAGCTTCATCGCCACCACAGGCACCAATCTTGTGGATGTAAGGGCAGATGGCACGATCGTTAATAACATCAATTCTCCCGATGTGGCAAGGGCAATGCAGTTCTGCTCGGGACTGTATCGTGATGGACTGGTATATCAGGGCGAGTTCGGTGATTGGGTTTCTCCGCAGCTGTGGGCAAAGAACAGCGACAAGCTTCTTTTCCTCGGCATGAATCCCGAATGGACCTATTCCGCAGCCGCTCAGGAGATACAGAATCCCACAGGCGTTGAGAATGATATCTGTGGCGTTCCCTCGGATTTTGCATTTGTTCCGTTCCCGAGAGATCCCGCATCGGATTCCTACAATATTGCATTTGACACCTTCGGATATCTTGTTCCCAAGGGTGCTCCCAACATGAAGGGCGCAGTGGACTGGATAAATCTCAACAGAGTTTATCAGACGGACGAGGGTCTGCTTGCCACCGCCCGTGAGGACGCCATAAACCCCGCAAAGGTAACATACACTTCAGGCAAATATGAGGGTATGCAGAAATGGACTCTCGTATGGGATGAGCGTGTGTATGACCTGCTGCAGGATATGACCGATCCCGAAAAGTTCAATTTCTCGTTCGACGATTGCTGGGGCTTCAATCAGGAGATGAATGACATCTGTAATATCATTCTTGATGAGCCTATATTCAGCGGCGCATCCTGGGCGCAGTACAGCGAGGAATACGCTACTGCTATGGATAACATTATCAGCAGCTATATGGAATAACAGAAATAATAAGAATCCCCCGATCTTTCTTGATGAAGATCGGGGGATCTTTTTGCGTCTTAATAATCCGTATCAAACAGCGGATTTGCCCTGAGTATCTCGTTGCGGACGTCCTCGCTTATTTCAGCGATAGGCTCAGGGGCAGGGCGTGCTGTATAATATCCCTGAATGAGATCCACGCCAAAGCCTATTACAGTGCGCAGTTCATCTGATGTCTCAACGCCTTCTGCAAGCACTTTGATGCCGTTCATCCTTGCAAGCTCGATAGTGCTGCGCACGAACATCTGCTTGTTGGCATCCTTGTGGATATCCGTGATGAGGAACCTGTCTATCTTTATCACCTGCGGCGAGTATCTCAGCAGGTTTACTATGTTGGAATGACCTGTTCCATAGTCGTCGATAGCGATCTCGTTCTCGTGGTTTCCCAGATGCTTCAGCGTTGAAAGCTCGCCGTCGGTTATGGTATCACGCTCGGTTATCTCAAACACGATATCGTCAAGATATGGGGCATAGAGCCTTCCGAATTCGGCGTTGTCATTTTCGTTGAGGAAATAGCCGGGTATGGAGTTTACAAATATCTTGCAGCCGTTGAAGCTGCTACGGTCCTTTGTGAAACGCTCCAGAACATTGAACATCGTACATTTTTCGATCTCGTACAGACGATTGAATTCTTCAGCAGTTTCAATGACCTCCATAGGATTCATACCAATACTCGGATCGGTACGCATGAGAGCCTCATAAGCAACTATCTCGCCATTCTTTGCGTTGACGATAGGCTGGAAGTAATAATTGAACAGGTTGTGATCGATAAGCGTGTTGAATTTGTCGTAATGCTCTTTAGGCGTGATGCGCTCCTTGGTAGCAGAGCCCATGCCGTTTCTGACACGGTTGATATACATCTCGCCTGTAGCACGCTTGGTGAGGTTTGCAAATGTACCCTCCCAGCCTGGCATGGCTGATACGCATCCACAGTTGACCTCCACATAGTAATCGAGACCACTGGAGGCGTTGTATTTTTCAATATTGTTGTAGAATTTCTTTACAGCGTTGTCAACCGTAACGGAGATATCCGCAGGGTCGTCAAGATAATTGATAACGGCGAATTCATCCTCCGCAATATGTGCAACGAAGGAGTTTGCGGGGTTTGCTGCCTGAAGCGCCTTTGCCACAAAGCAAAGAGTGGCTTCGATATCCTTCATGCCGTAGTTTTCGTATATGAACTTGTACTTAGGCAGACCGTAAACAGAAACGATGACTGCTTTATTGTGATTATCATCCAGTGCAGAGAAATCCTCAAACCATCTTGTAGCACCCTTCAGGTTAGGCAGCTTGGAAATGGGGTTTACGATGTTTGCATTGCGTATGCTTTCCAGCATCATAACCTGACGCCTGTGATTTATAGCGGCGTTGAAGGCAATATTAATGATCTTGCTCAGGCGGTTCAGATCCTGCGACATGCCCTTGACATCGTCTGTGCATACCGCATAGTAACCACACACTGTCTGGCATACGAAAACCGCAGTGAAAATGCAGCAGGTATTGCCTTCTGCCCATTCTTCAAGGAAGGGAAGCATCCTGTCTGCGCTGAACGTTTCGAACTTGTCAGGCTCGTCCGTTTCCGAATGGTGGACGGCGGTGAGAATGTTATTGTCGTCTGACAGTTCAGCGTCAATGGGCTTGACGTATTTTTCTTTCAGACAAAGGCAGGAATCCGGCATTATGCAGCGGGCGAGCATCTTGCAGAGGTCGTCCATATCGCTGCTCTCCACCATTCTGTCAAGCCAGGAGAGTACATGACCCTCATGGTTCTTGAACGCCTGCATTATATGGAAAAGGTGGTCGGAATCCTCAATGTTGCTGAGATTGGTAGCACAGCCGCAGGATTCGGATATGACAGGAACCATCTCGTGCGTGTACACACTGCATGGAAGCTTTCTTACAAGGGCGTCCTCGGCTGCCTGTATGGTGAGTTCTGCAATTCGAGATATATCTTCTTTGCAGGTTGTAAGTCTGGGACTGAAATACTGGGCGCTGGGCGCACAGCCGAAGCCTGTTACAATGATATCCTTCGGAACATTGTAGCCATGCTCATGCAGATATTCGCAGACAGCAGTAGCCATGTGGTCATTGGCACAGATTATTGCTCCCGGCGGTGTGGCACGTCTTGCAAAGAGCCTTTCCATAGCCTTTCTGGCAGGAACGCTCCAGTATTCGCCGTGATCCATCATTTCATCGGAGAAGGTAATTCCGTTTTCGGCGAGTGCTTCTTTATAGCACTGTATCCTGAAATCAGAGGACGGATCATTTTCCTTATGTCCTGCAAGGAAGAAGGTATCTGTAATTCCGTGGTCACGGATGACGTGGTTGATGACAGCCTTGAGTGCCGCACCATAGTGCTTTACGATAGAAAAGCAGCCCTCAGCTTCGCTGTCTATAAGGATAACGGGAGTTCCGTGTGCCTTTGCCTTTGCGATGATTGCTTTTTCTATCTCTTTTTCGGTGAAGGTACTGGAAAGTATCACCAGTACATCAATGATATCGTGGTTTATGAGGCTGTAAACAGACCTTGCGCCTTCCTCATAGTAATTGGTGGTGGTTGCAACGCTATTGAACACCATGACCTTATATCCCATCTTTGCCGCAGCTTCGTTGAGATGATTAAGATATATGGATTCAGCACTGTATTGTACTCTGGTGACGCAAACACCTATAACCTTATGGCTGTTTATCATTAGAAACACCACCTGTCATCTGCAGATATTGTATAGTTATATCTAATTGTATCATATTTTACTTCAAAAGTCAATTGGATTTAATGTGTTACTATCGTTTTGCGTTGCGTTAATAAAATCTTTCTTAAAATATCGGAAAAAACTTGACAGATGCGATGTTATGCGATATAATTAAGATTCTCTATCGAGATCAGCAGTACCAATGAAAATTTTTTCTGAAATTGGTGAACCTTTTGGGCGTTGAAAGCGAATACTTATGTGAAGGCGGCCGTATGCCGCTGATCGGTACAAGCTTTCGACAGCAAAAAGGAGGATGTTTTATCTTTAGAGACGTATAACTCCATGGCGTAAGCATTGTGCTGCTGCGGTCAGCGGGAAATGTGCTGATAGTGGCAGCCTGTTCCTTTTTCTTCAGTCAATAAAAAAGAGAGAGGTGGATATATGGTCAATTTTGAACAGCTGATCAATGAAAATCGCAGAACGATATCCCGTGTTGTCGCAGCGAAGCTCATAGGGCACGCCCGCGAGGACATAGAGGATATCGTTCAGGAGGTCTGTCTGGCACTGTGTGAACAGCATGAGAATGAGCCACAGAAAGTTCCGACAGACAAGGATGAGTTCCGCAAGTATATGATCGGTGTTGCTTATCACAAGTGCACCGATCATCTGCGGAGATATTACCGCACCAGAGCGAATACCGAATACCCCCCGAAGAATGAGAGCGAAATACAGGATACGGCAACCGATCTCGCTGAAGACATCGAGAAGCAGATAATGATCGAGCAGACGCTTGAAAAGCTGAATCCAATACATAGTGAGATAATCCGTTACCGCTGTCAGCAGGGTTATTCTGAGGAAAGGACCGCAGACATTCTGGGTATATCCAAAGGAACCGTAAAGAGCCGTCTCAACGCCGCACGAAAGCATTTCAAAGCGGAATACGGCTCTCCCGACTGACCGAAAGAACACTGTTTTTTTATGAATAAAGGAGTTTTGACCATGAAAAACTTTTCAAATATGATTCCCGATATTTCTATCAGAAAGTTGAATAAGGAAGCGCTCCCCGTTGTCTGCGAGGAGGTAAGAGGCTGGTTTATCATTCCGAAGCTCGGCGAGCGTTCCGAGTTTGCGGTTTACGATACTCTTACAGGCGAGCGCATATGCTCCATTGAAACCGAAGCAACAAACAAGGCGATAGTTCACGGCATACAGGGCGTGGAGATTGCCGCAGCCACTCACAGGACAGACGGCAGTGTGAAGAACACGCAGCTCATCGTACAGCTGTCCGATATCCGCTGTGGATTTCTTGCATTCTTTGAGCAGGACGGCGATACCAAGAGATATCTCACATTCTACGATGACGAGATATCAGGTCATGATGTGAATGAGTACGGCAGTGAGACGCACATAAAGCAGGAGTCCTTTGCCGAGCGTGACGACTACGATGATTACACCATAGATTTCAGCGTGAGAGAGCGCACTGTTGTCGGCTGTTATGAAGTAAACATCGATGGCAGAACGTTCGATACTGTATGCGTTATACAGGCAGATGACTTCAGCGATAGAGTGCTTATCGAGCAGTATATAGATCAGAACGGCAGAACTGTACTGCAGCGTGAATTCATGGCAGATTCCATGATGATGAAAGACGGGATGACTATCGGCTTCAGATCCGAGCATTATCCCCATACCATAATGATAAACGGCAGCAAACATGTGTGCACTGCTGTGGCGGTTACTGATCTGGCAATAACTCTCTGATATCAGGCATAGACTACTTTATCTGACTTGTTTGAATCAACGAACGGTCCTGACGACTAAAATGTTTCATTTTGTGTGATCCTTTTGAGCGTCGGGACCGATTTTTTTATGCACATGTGAACCTTTCGATACCCTGAAACGAATATGTTTATGGTTGCGGCCGCAGGGTGCTTCCTTGACACAGGATATTGCATACGGGCATTACGAGGATGATTGCTAAGCAGCAGGAAGATTTAATTGCCTCAGCAGTGTAAGCCGCATTTACAGTAAAGGAGATGATGTGTATGGCAACAAGTCTGAAAGAAGCCACCTACAGCTCTGAAATGGGCTATATCGACAGGGTGAGTGACATAGGCGAGATCATGGAGCATCTCACCGCCATCACCCTGAAGGAGCTGAATGATTACTGCAGCTTCGATTACCTTGAGACCTTCGATGTCGGACTTGAGGTAACAGACATCCCGCAGAGCTATCTTAACAGCCTCAGCTATACTGATATGCTGTGCGTTACGGATTCCATCAGGTTCAATTACGAGACCCGTGTCAACGACTCTGATTATGCTGCGTGCCGTCTGTACTATGTGGAGGCTATCGCAAGAGCATTGCTGAGGGCGGCACGCAGATGTCCCTGGGTAAAGCTGTTTCTCTCTGTAAGCGTCAGGGCGTATATGGAATATCTTGACGAGCAGGCAGGCAGAACAGATGGCGCAGAGCGGTTTGACGCATTAAAGATAATGGCACTGAATGCCATAGATGTCAAGCTGAACGATAGCTACACTATAGGTTGCTTTCTGGAGAAAGCCCGCAGTGCAATGCAGGAATACTGGTATCCGCTGAAGGATATCGACGAGTATGTGGACAGGATATACGCTGCCCACGAGGTGGTGGATGTGCTGCTTGTAAGCGGTATGAAAACAGCATATCCGGGACAGTTCAGCCTTGAGCTGATAAAGCGCAAGGCTGTTGCCCGTGAAAGACTGGAGAAGTATTCGTTCGTTGAACGTTCAAAGTGAAAGGAGAATGAACATGGCTAATATTATCAAGGAAACAGTGCGTGGCTTCGATGTGGTGACAATTGAGGACGAACTCCTCGCAGGAAGGGAGATCTTCATGGTGGATCCTGTGGATGCCAGAACATCAAACGAGCTGCTCAAGCAGCTTATGTATCTCGAGCGGCAGGACAGCGAGAGCGAGATAACCATCTACATAAACAGCCCGGGCGGCGAGGTCATCAGCGGCCTTGCAGTGTACGACTACATCAGCATGATGAAGTCGCCCGTAAGGACGGTTTGCATCGGCACAGCGGCAAGCATGGGAGCGATATTGTTCCTTGCGGGCGGGAAGCGCCAGATGCTGCCGCACACCCGTCTGATGATACATGATCCCTCGTACAGCCACCACGATATCGGCGGCAGAAAGCCCCATGAGATACAGCATGAGCTTGACAAGCTCAACGAGACGAGAGCGGCGCTTGCTGCGATAATCGCCGAAAAGACAGGCAGAACACTGGATGAGATTTACGATGTGACAGCTAACGACACTTACTACAGCGCTTCTGAGGCAATAGACTTCGGTCTTGCCACCGAGATACTCGACAGCACCGACGTAATGTAAACACACCGATAACATTCGGTTTTGACAATACAGGAGGATGATAAGTATGAAGAACAGAACAACTACAATCAACTGCGGCATCAGAGTCCTTGCAGACGGCATCACAGTGAGCTGCGACACCAGAGCAACAGGTCTCAACAACAATGACATGATAATCGGCTCTTCGGGTTCGGGCAAGACAGGCGGATACGTTATCCCGAACATTCAGAACATTTCGGGAAGTATGGTGGTATCCGATACCAAAGGGCAGCTCTCAAAGCGCTTCACAAAGGAGCTGAAAGCCAAAGGCTATCAGGTGTTTACGCTTGACCTTGTTGACCCTCTGAAGTCCTGCGGTTACAATCCCCTGAGTGGAATACGCCGCTACTCAAACGGAAAATACCGTGAGCAGGATGTGCTGACGCTTGCCAACAATATCATGCCGATACTGGACAGCAGCGAGCCGTTCTGGGAAAAGGCGGCTGCAGGATATATCGCATTCCTGATAGCCTATTGTCTGGAGGCTCTCACTCCCGAAGAGCAGAACATGATAAGCGTCTGCCGCCTGCATCAGGCGTTCATAAAGCCCAACGGAGATCTTTCCTTCCTGCAGTGGACGGAGCGCCATCCCAACTCCTTTGCCACAAAGAAGTTCCGTCAGATCCGTGCAGGTACCGCTGCCGATAAAATGTGGTCCAGCATCATGGAGTTCGCCAACCGTGCACTGGAGCCGTTCGAGTTCGAGGAGGCGAGAACCATCTTCGAAAACCCAAAGAGCTTCGACCTGAGCAGCCTCGGCAGGAGAAAGACAGTGCTGTTCCTTAACGTGAGCGATACAGACAGCACCTTTGATCATCTGGTGAACATTTTCTATACGCAGGTGCTGCAGGTGCTTTGCTCTGAGGCTGACGCCAATCCCGACGGCAGGCTGAAGGTGCCTGTAAGGATCATCATGGATGATTTCGCTTCAAGCGCCCGTATCCCTGATTTCGGCAAGGTCATTTCCGTAATACGCTCCCGTGAGATATCTGTAAGCCTCATCCTTCAGAGCCTTACACAGCTTGAGAGTATGTATACCAACGCCGAAGCCACGACTATCCTCAATAATTGCGATCACCTGCTGTATCTCGGCTCGCAGGATCGACAGACGGCGGAGTTCATCGGCTGCAAGGCGTATAAGACCCTCGAGGCCATCCTGTGTATGCCTCATGATAAAGCGATACTCATGACAAACGGCGAGAAGGCTGTCATGGTGGATAAGATAAAGCCGTACAGCACAGTAGCACAGGCAGTATGAGAGCGGATTACCATACTATATGTACCTTTTTTGGCGCAATTGGGCGAGCCTGTTTCCAATCGCTCCGAATATCCGAAAACCATTCAGATAAGATGAACAAAGAGTCCGGAGTAATTCCGGACTCTTCACATGTGAATAATTATGTCTGAGCTTGCGCTGTATTTCTTCTGCTGTTATTGATTCCTGTCCGCATATCCCGCAAGAAAAGCTTCAAGCTCCTTGTTTTTCATTATCTGGTCGAAAAATGCCTCGGGCATCATGTACGCAAATTCCTCGACTGTGCAGCCACGGTGGAATCCTTCGGGCATATCTCTTGTAAATTCACCGCCCATTGTGTTTCCAGCCGATATGCCCTGACAGAAATCCTCATACAGCAGGCACATCTCACCGCTTTCCTCAAAGTGCAGCGTGATCGTTCTTGATTCATTATGCTCTTCGTTGCGTCTTATTCCGAGGTAAATGTCCTTGTGGATAAATGTCAGGCCGTTCTCCGCTGCAAATTTCTCTGCATAGGTGTCGTAGCCGCCACGGATCGTGATCTTGTTGTTGTTCAGCAGTTGAAGCAGCTCGTCCGTCATTTCTATATTTTCCACTGTGCTGTCGATGATAAGCTCCCTCAGCAGCACAAAGGACTCCAGAAAGCCTTTTTTTACCTCAGTAATGCCGTTTTTTATGTGCAGACGGGTGTATTCGGAAGTCCAGTTCTCCTTGCCAATATCGGTGTCCTCCTTGCATAGTGCACCCTTGCCCTCAATGCACACGGGTTTGCCCCATGTAAAAAAATATGTTATCTCGTTGTTGTGTCTGGAACAATACATTATGAATCTCCTTTATCCCACTGCGGGCATACCATCAGTGTTTATCGCAAAGATATCGCTGCCTGAGGAAACACCGCCGCCAGCATCGTCACCAAAGATATCGAAATGCATGTTTTCAGGGTCTGTAAGCACTGCTGAGATTCCGTTGTTATAGTACGGTGACAGATCAGCCTCGCCGACCTTTACTATCATTCCGTTCATGAGGTCATAAACATAGAGGTACATCTGAGTTTCAAGCTCGGTGAAAAGGTAGAGATAGCTCCTGTTGTCAGCGGTCTTTACATAGTACGGCTCGCAGCCATACGCCCAGCAGCTTTCCGTATAAGAGTAACTATCCATGTAGATATCCACTTCTGCTTCATAATTGTTTTCCTCGTTGTAGCGGTCGTATATGATAAGATCCTCGCAGCGTCCGTCAAGGTCAAGATCTGTGTAGAACATATACTTCATCGGCAGGGAAACGATATACGCATCGGGAGCAGCCATGTACTTTTCCTTGAAAAGCTCGGGATTTTCCGCAAATGTTATCGTAGTGTTGATGCTGCCGACGCCGAGATCCGCTATCTCGCCCGCATCGAAATACATGGTGATTCCATTATAATCGAGGGACCAGTGTGTACCATCTGCACCGTACATATCAAAATATTCTCTGATGATGCCGTCATTGTAGAAAACATCTGCTCCTACCGTTCTGA
>JAZSGG010000114.1:0-4662 GCA_045532595.1 Oscillospiraceae bacterium
GTATTGTCTTCCTAAGACCGCTTGGCCTCCGACTTCTCGCTCTCACGGGCGGAGAGATAATCCTTGTTCTTGTGGATGAAATCTATGTAGCCTACCCACTTGTCAGCGTCGCCGACTTCCTTAGCGGCAACTCGTGTCACATCCTGACGGGGAATGGTCATGTTGTACAGCTTTCTTGCGCCGTAAAGGGAGCCAGCCGCTCCGAGGACTGCTATACCGCCGATAACGCCTGCGGTGATACCTAAAACGCTCATTGATTGCCTCCTGTGTTCTTTATATATTTAATTAAGTAGATTAATTTTACCACACTTTCCCGATTTCGTCAATAAAAAAGACGGTCTATCAGCTCATTTTCGGTAATTGTGTGAATTTTCGGCTCGGAGGTGAAAGTATTTGTGCATATCGTCAGCATATAATCCCCGATACGCTGGGTACGGAACCCGCATTCCTCCATGTTAAGCACATCGAAGTCTGAGAACGCCCGTGACATGCCCTCGCCCGTGAGCTTAACATAAGCCTCTTTCATCGTCCATATACGGCAGAATTCCGCCGCCTTGTCCTCGGCGGTGAGTATGCTCTGCCGCTCATTCGCATGGAGAAAACGCAGCGCATGCTCCTTTTCACGGTCTATCCTCTGCACGTCAATGCCCACAGGCATATCGCTGCATACGAGAGCGATAAGTCCGCCGCTGTGGGAGAGCGAAAAGCAGCACTCGGGATGGCTTTCCAGAAACGGCTTGCCATGCTCGCCATAGGAATACCGCAGCTCGTTGGGGAAAACGCCGCACCTGTCCGACAGCACTGCAGAAAGCAGCATGCCGCTCAGCAGCGAGGTCACCTTGCTTTTCTCGGGCTTCAGCCGCTCGATACGCTGCTGACGCTCGGTGCTCACAAAGGGCAGGAACCTTTCGATGTCGGAATAGTGTTTAATAGAGTCTGTCTTTAGTAAAGTAATGTCCATAACTGCTCCTTTCTCAGCCGTTCCTGAACTGCGAGGGTGTCATGCCCTCATAACGTTTAAAAAGCTTCGTGAAATAGCTGCCCGTGCAGAAGCCTGTCTGCTCTGCTATCTCCTCCACCGACATATCCGTTTCGGAGAGCAGCTGCTTTGCCACCTGTATGCGCCTTTTGGCGATGTATTCCATCGGCCTTGCGGACAGCGCCGAGCGGAACAGCCTGCACAGGTGCTGCTTTGAAACTCCCGAAATCTCGCAAAGCTCCTCCATGGTGATAGTACGAGTGTAGTTGGAGTTTATGTAGTCCATGGCACGCACCACCGCAGGACTTGCGTATGAGGACGCCGTAGCGGTTATCAGCCTGTTGAACTCAATGAGAAAATCGTACAGATACCCAGCCGCACGGTGGTTGCCGTAAAGCTGATCTCCTATCAGCGCCTCGTGCATCTTGCGGAAGTGATGCTCCAGCGTGCGGATATCCCTCAGCGGATATATCTGCGCCGAGGTAAGCCCGAATTCCTCCAGCAGACCGTTCACCGCACTGCCGCAGGGGACTACCCAGCGGATATCCCACACCTCGCCGTCGGGGTAGTATTCATGCGGACATCCCGCAGGCAGGAATATGGCGGAGTACGGCGGCACAGCAAGCTTACCGTTTTCCAGCACCAGCGTTCCGCTGCCGTTGGCGGCGTACAGTATCTGGGCATAAGGATACCCCTCTCTGCGCACGGTATGCGGCTGACATTCATGCATACCCACGCTGAAAAGATATAACGGCAGCCTGCTCTCGCTGCGGATTATCGGAAAATCACTGAAAAACATCTTGTCCTCCCATGAAAACTCATGTTCATATCGTTATGATCTAATAATATCATTGATTGACTTTTCTGTCAAGGGAGAATATAATTAACACATAAGAACGGATTTCCGAAAGGAGAAGCATCATGGATATTTCAAAGATCGCCGCATCAGGCTCCGCAAAAAGCTATATGATCTATCACGAGGATCCCTCCTCGCTGCACATCGGCACACTGCCGCCGCACTGCTATTTCATCCCCTTTGCAAAGGGTGAGGATTGCTTCGCACAGCGTGACAGCTCTTCACGCTTCGAACTGCTTAACGGAGAGTGGGGCTTCCGCTATTTCGACAGCATAATAGATCTCGAGGACGACTTCATCTCCGTAAAGGCGGAAAAGACCCTCCCTGTGCCTGCGAACTGGCAGCTTCACGGCTACGATAAACCGCAGTACACTAACGTGTGTTATCCAATAACCTACGATCCGCCCTATGTGCCTGACGAGGATCCCGTCGGCGTTTACAGCAGGGAGTATTCCTATGCACCCGACGGTCTGCGCAGGATACTCTGCTTCGAGGGCGTGGACAGCTGCCTTTATCTCTACATAAACGGCGTGTTCGCAGGATATTCTCAGGTATCCCACATGACCTCAGAGTTCGATATCACAGATAAGCTGAACGAGGGTGAGAACACCATCACCGTTGCGGTGCTGAAATGGTGCGACGGCACCTATCTCGAGGATCAGGACAAGTTCCGCCTTTCGGGCATCTTCCGTGACGTGTATGTGCTTTCCCGACCCGAAAAGCGCCTTGAAAACTACGGCGTGCGTACCGTCCTCAATGCGGACGGCAGCGCAGATGTGAAGCTCTCCTGCGAGGGCTGCGATGCGGAGTTTTCCCTCACCGACACCGAGGGAAATGTCATCGGCAGCGCTGCGGTGCAGGCGGGCGGAGAAGCGCTCATCCATGTAGCAGAAGCAAGGCTGTGGTCGGCTGAGATACCCTACCTCTACAGCCTGACCATAACCACCGATACTGAGATGATCGGCGAGCGTGTGGGACTTCGTGACGTGAGAGCCGAAAACGGCGTTATCCTCATAAACGGCAGGGCAGTGAAGTTCCGTGGAGTAAACCGCCACGACAGCTACCCCGATACAGGCTACGCTGCTTCCATAGAGCAGATGAAGCGAGATCTCACCCTTATGAAGCGCCACAATATTAATGCCATCCGCACATCCCATTATCCCAACGATCCACGCTTCTATCATCTCTGCGATGAATACGGCTTCTATGTAATTGACGAAGCCGACCTTGAGATGCACGGCTGCGTTGAGGTGTACAATGATTTCAAGTGGTCTAAGGGCTATGACGGCATAGCTCTCCTTGCAAGCGATGAGCGCTTTAAGGAAGCCATAGTAGACCGCTCACGCCTTATGTATAAGCGTGATAACAACCGCCCCTGCGTGGTGTTCTGGTCGCTCGGAAACGAGAGCGGCTACGGCACGAATCTCCGTGCGGCGGCGGAGTATCTCCACAGCGTTGACGACAGCAGACTCGTGCATTACGAGAGTGTTCACAAGCTGGATGATACCTCGGATGATGTACTGGATATGGTGTCCAGAATGTACCCCTCCATTGAGGACTGGACAAAGCACCTGAACGATGAGAACGAGACCCGTCCGCTCATCCTCTGCGAATACTGCCACGCCATGGGCAACGGGCCAGGCGATCTTGAGGATTACCACAGACTGTTCCATAGCAGCGAGCGCTTCTGTGGCGGCTTCGTGTGGGAGTGGTGCGATCACGGCTTCATCCTCGGCGAAACAGAGGACGGCCGCAGGAAATACGGCTACGGCGGCGATTTCGGCGAGCGCCACAATGACGGTAACTTCTGCATGGACGGCCTTGTTTATCCCGACAGAACGCCCCACACAGGTCTTTTGGAGGTAAAGCAGGTATATCGCCCCGTGCGTGTGGAGGCTCTCGGCGGCGGCAGCTTCAGGCTGCACAGCCTGCTGGATTTCGCAGATGCGGGAAAGCTCCTCTGCGGCAGCTGGGAGATCACCGACAGAACAGGCGTTCTCGGCAGCGGCAGCTTTGATATCAGCATATCTCCGAGGGGCAGTGCGGATATCTCAGTCCCCGAGGCGGCAGGCGAGTTCTCACGCACCACATATATCCGCTTTATCTTCACGGCGGCGGATGAAACTCTCGGCTATGAAAAGGGTGCAGAGGTGTGCTTCGATCAGCTTATGCTGTGCGAGGTAAAGGAGCAGCAGCCTGCTATTTCCGAGGAAATATCCTGCGCAGACGAGCCTCTGCGCGCCACATTCACCGTCGGCGATACCGTATACAGCTTCAACAAGCGCATCGGCTGGTTTGATTCAATCAAGAAAAACGGCACCGAGCTTCTCGAACGCCCCATGCAGTTCAACTTCTTCCGTGCGCCCACCGATAACGACCCCATGCGCTGGGACTGGTTCAGAACGCACCTGAACGACTACATCACAAAGGTGCATTCTACTGAGGTCAGCGTCACTGAAAACGCCGCAGAGCTTCATGTAAAGCAGGCGTTCGGCTGGAGCATCCATCAGCCCTTTGCGGTGGCGGATGTCACCTACAGGATAGACGGCGGCGGACTTGATATCTCCTGCCATGTCACCACATCAAATAAGATAACCCTCCTGCCACGCTTCGGTGTGCGGCTGTTCCTGCCGAGAAGCTTCTCTCAGGTGGAGTATTACGGCTACGGCCCCCACGAAAGCTACATCGACAAGCACCGCTCCACCTATGTGGGAGCCTTTGCAGCGGATATCCGTGACATGCACGAGGATTACATCCGCCCGCAGGAGAACTCCTCCCACTACGGCTGCACCGATATGTCGGTGACTGACGGCTGCGCAAAGCTTAT
>JAZSGG010000132.1:0-27419 GCA_045532595.1 Oscillospiraceae bacterium
CCGTAAAAAAGATATGACAAAACGTCCGCACGATCGTAAGATGTGCGGATGTTTTTTATGAAGCTAAAGGATCTATAAAAAAGCACCTGTACCCATAGGGTACAGGTGCTTTTTGGAGGGTAGCCTCCGGGGTATGAAGGCACTAACAATGAAATTGGCTGAATCATTCCTTGACCGAACCGGTAACAAGGTTGCTGTAAATGAACTTCTGCAAGCAGAGGAACACCACCAGCGAGGGTATGATACATATTATGATACCCGCAAAAATGATCTCCCACTTTGCGCCATACGGGCCGATAAAGCGATACAGCGCAGTGGATACAACTGCCAGCTTGTCACTGGGCATATACAGATTTGCTGTATAGAAGTCGTTGTAGATACCTACGAATTTGATTACCAGTACGGTAGCAATAGCGGGACGGAGCATCGGGAGGATGATGCTCCAGTAAACGCGAGGATAGCTCGCACCATCCAGTATTGCACTCTCGTCAAGGGATACTGAAATGTTGTTAAGGAACTGAATGAATATCGTAATAGAGATAATATCCGTTCCGATATACAATATGCAAGGAGCCATAAGGCTGTCATAAAGGCCAAGCTTGCTTACGATCTGGAATACAGTTACCTGCATCGAAATGTTGGGAAGCAAAGACGCAAACAGAAACAGCGCCTTAACGACCTTTGTGAACATCATGCCAAAACGCTGCAGCACGAATGCTGTCATAGTGCCGGTAACAATGGTTCCTACGCAGGAAACGACCATGATTATCGCCGTATTGAACAGACCCAGCAGAACATCACCGTCCACAAAAGCTGTAACGAAATTCTGGAACTGAGGCTTTTCTGGAAGCGTGAAAACACTTGTGGTAATATACTCATCATGCGTTTTGAATGCGCCGATAAGCACTACCAGCAACGGAACGATGACCATCAGGCAGCACAGTATCAGAAAAAGATACACCAGCACCTTAAAAAGCGCCTTTACAGGCTTTGGAGTTTCCTTGAACTGATAATTCTTCAGATCGAACTCCTTTTCTACTTTTGCCATGCCGATGTCACTTCCTTTCTCTGAAGCAGAGCTTCTGTATTCCTGTGACGATAAGGATTATCACAAGCAGCACTATCGCCATCGCCGATGCCAATCCAACCTTCTGATATTGGAATGCCGTTTCTATCGTCTTTATTACAAAGGTGTTGGTTCCGCTTCTTCCGCCCGTGATAATATAAGGTATCTCGAAAACGGAAGCTGCACCTTTAATGGCAAGTATCAGCTGAAGTGCCACGATAGGCTTGATCGAGGGGAAGATTATATACCAGAAACGCTGCCATGCGTTTGCACCGTCAAGGTCAGCAGCTTCATAGATCTCAGGAGAAATAGACTGGATCGCTCCGATAAACATAATGATATCAAAGCCTATGTATCGCCATATTGATACAAACACCAGACAGAAATTGACGATGTTCGGATCGGAGAGCCATTTGATAGGATCGCCGCCAAGCATCTCGATAATACTATTGAGTGTTCCTTCAGTGTTAGTGATACCGTCGCCCTTCTGGAAAAATCTGCGGAAAATGAGCGATACCGCAACACCATTCATCAGATACGGAAAGAACATTACTCCTTTAAAGAGGTTTGCAAATCTGATCTTGGAACACAGCAGTGTTGCAATAAACAGTGCCAGTGAAAGCTGAACGAATGAACCGAACAGATAATATATACTGTTGACAAAGGTCTTGAAATAGCTCTCATCGGTGAACAGCCTTACATAGTTATCCAGACCGACCCATTCGACCGAGACACCAAGCTGGTCACGCTTCTGAAAGCTGTATATCACCATATTAGTTGCGGGGATGATAGTAAAGAGAATCAGCAGTGCCAGAGGTATCAGCAGAAACAGTATAGTTATCATATACTTCTGCCCTGTATAGCCTTTGAGCCACTGCGCAAGAGTACGCTTTTTTCCTGTAAGCTCGGACATATGATCTATCCTTTCTTATCAGATACATAGAGTAAAACGCACTTCGGGAGGGATCTCTCCCTCCCGATGCGTCTTTGGGAGAAACTATGAATCGGATCAACCGTTGTTTGCGAGATAAGCCTCAAGATCAGCGTTAGCATCTCTTGTTGCTGCCCACTTAGCGTTGGCGTCGTTCATGATATCGACCATAGCAGACTTGTCCTCACCTGCGAAAGCAGCCTCAGCGATGAGGATCTTGAAGTTAGCAGCGTCGCCCTGCCATGTACCTACCTCAGAATCGTTGTTGATGGTGTCCCAAACGCCTACAAGGCCATCAGGAGCGGGCTGTGTTGTGAACATTACACAGTCAGCAAATGCATCGAGGTAAGCGGGCATTTCAGAACCCTTGAGAGTGCCTACGCAGCCTTCCTTAACTGCAAAGCCGGATTCCTCAACAAACCATGTGATGTACTTCTTGCCAAGCTCCTTGATCTCGTCGCTTCTGTTTACATTTACGCCGAGAGTGTAGTCGGGAGCGGACTCAGCGTACTGCTGACCATTTACATTGAAGGGAGCGGGCATATAACCGATATCATCGGGGTTCTCGCCTGCTTCCTGGAACTGTGCAACTGCCCAGGAACCCATTACCATAGTTGCGATCTTACCATCGTTGATTGCCTTCTTGCAGCCTTCCCAGTCAGTTGTCATGGGGTCCTCCTCGATGAGGGAGGGATTGCTGAAGATGTCAAACATCAGCTCGTATACCTCGTAGTATGCGCCGCCGTCGATGAACAGATCCTCCTTAGCAACCAGCTTGTCTACCTCGTGAGTGGAGCTGCCGGAAGCGGAGTTAACAAGAGATGCCCACTGAACCAGTGTCCAGCTTGCATCAGCATAGTTTGTGTAGTAAGGGATAGCGTCAGTGTTCTCGTCGATGAGCTTCAGAGCTGCAAGGAACTCCTCGGGAGTTGTGGGAAGCTCAGTAACGCCAGCCTCAGCCCAGATACGCTTGTTGTAGCAGATACCGCCGGATACACCGCCCCAGATAGGCAGACCGTATACCTGATTGTCGTACATCTTGGAGTCTACCCAGTTGTACTTCTGGCTCAGCTCATCGTAAGTTCCGAGAGGCTCGAAGAAGTTGCCCAGATCAGCGAGCTTTACTGTACCGGGGATCATCAGAACATCGCCGTACTCTGTTGTGTTCATCATTGTGGAAACATCGCTCTCATAATCAGTGTAGCCCTGATATTCAACGATGCAGTTGTTTGCTGCCTCGAAAGCATCTGTAACAGCGTCGAGGGAACCATCCTCAACACGGTCGGTACGGCAGGTCAGTACCTTGAGTACCAGCTGCTCACCGTCGTTGGAGCCGGCGTCGCCGCCTGCATTTGTGGATGTGCTGGTGTCGCCGCCTGCATTGCTGCCGGTGCCTGCATCACTGCTTGTCTCGTTGCCGGAGCAAGCTGCGAAGGACAGCATTGTTGTTGCTGCGAGAATACCTGCGAGAATTCTTCTGAACTTCATAGAAATTACCTCCTGATACAATGTCGTGTAGTTTTTGGCTCAAGCATGCACCAACCGTCGGTTAACGGCGGTTAAATGTAACTTAATCTAGTTAATATTATACACAAATTTTACCTTGTGTCAATAGTTAAAAGTGAAGTTTATCAAGAGTGGTCAATTTAACGTAAATTGCTTTAGCAAATTTGCACAACGCAGGGCGTAATCTGTAAACATAAATAAAGTTAATTAAGTTTTTTGCCCAAAAACGCATCATCTCAAGCTAAAATATGGCTAATTTCCGTGACAGTTTTCACTTAATTACGCTAATATCGCAAACATATTGTTTATCTCCAAAAGCGACTCCTATTGAAAATGCAAAAGTGTGTGGTATAATTTAAAAAGCGCAATTGCGATGTTTTATTATACTTTTATCTCAATGGCAAACAAGGACAATAAGGAAATGTGCCACATGAACAAAATACTTATAGTAGAAGATGACAGCACACTATCGTCAGGATTGTGCCGTGCTATGAAAAATGAAGAAACAGATACTGTTGCTGCAGATAATATACATTCAGCAAAAGAACTTCTTTCAAAAGGCGGAGTCACTCTTGTTATCCTCGATGTCAATCTCCCTGACGGAAACGGCTTTGATTTTCTCCCCATTATAAAAGAGGAATACGGCATTCCCGTTATAATGCTGACAGCAAACGATCTTGAAAGCGATATCGTTGCAGGTCTTGAGGCGGGTGCAGATGATTACATAACAAAGCCCTTCAGTCTTGCCGTACTCCGCGCCAGAGTAAACGCCCAGCTTCGTAAAGCGGCTGACAAAAAGAGGACCGGTCGCTTTGTATCGGACAATTTCATTTTTGATTTCGAACGCATGGAATTCAGCGTTGACGATGTTATGGTTGAATTAAGCAAAACTGAACAGAAGCTTCTGCGCATTCTCACCGACAATGCAGGAATAACACTTTCACGCGACAAGCTTGTGGACAGGATATGGACAGACGGCTCTGAATATGTGGACGAAAATGCGCTTTCGGTAACAGTAAAGCGTCTGCGTGACAAGCTCAATGCCAAGGAAAACATCAGAACAGTTTACGGAATAGGCTATACATGGGCAAAGAAAAATGAGAATTAATATTTCTTTTTTAACAGGATTCACTATATTGCGTATCATTCTGATCGTGACAGCGGTTGCGGCAATAGCATACATCTTCGGCAGGAACTGCTTTTCGCAGAGCTGGTGTATCGCCGCCGTGATATGTATACAGATATGCCCTATGCACATTGCGCCCACAAATGATGCAAGCGCCGTAAAAGGCGTTTTGTTTACTTATCGGTCGTCATTCACCACAACGGCAAATTCCTGTGGCAAATCCTTCAGCAGCTTTTTAGCGATAGCAGGTCGGATATCGTATTCGTCAAGCTTATCTATCGGGATCCAGCACATCTTCTCCATATCGCCGCCTGTTGTGATGCTCGTTTTGCTGTACTCTTTTTTGGCTTTTGGTCTCATCAGGTAATAAAGCTCAATCGTATGGCAGTTCAGCCCCTCCAATGCTCCGTCACCGTCAAAGAAGTTCTCAACGAGGCACAGAGGTCTTTCAATCATGAACTCGTCGCCTGTCTCCTCATACACCTCACGAAGTATCGCATCCTCAGACTTTTCGCCGATATGCACGCCACCTCCCACTGTGTAATAATAGCCGCATTTTTCACCATACGAGAATAACGCATGTCCGTCTGACACGATCATTGCGCCGACACGGTAGCGAAACCAGTCCTTGCCCAGACAAAAGCAACAGTCAAATTTCTTTTCCATAAATACCTCCTTAAAAACAAAAAACGTGCACTTCATACAGAAATGCACGCTATGAATGCAGATAATAACGCATTATCAGATAATGCGGGTAACGGCAGACAAGAGTTCATTCCTGAACATGAGTATTGTTGATATACGGTATGTGTGCTTAAACATATTGTCTGCCTCCTTTCAAAATTAACGTTCTCTTAGTATAACACTGCAAACAGGATTTGTCAAGTGTTTCCTTAAAATCTTTCCTGATATTTGCTCAGCGGCACGATGCCTTGAATTTTTATATTGTAAAGCTGGCAAATATGCCTGTCTTTGTCCACGTCTAAGTATTCATACACGTTTTACGGACGATCTCTTACAGCACGATCACAATAAATAACGGCTCTGTTATGCGATCTTTCATCGTCACAACAGAGCCGTTCATGAGTTATATTTATGCTATACAAATCAGACTATTGCTTCTGCCCTCTTTCCGCCATTCACCTGATTTCCCACACAAATGTGGCAGTATCGCTGATATCAATATCTTCAGGGGTAATATCAATGGCGGCACCTGCTATCATAGGAGCCATTAACTTGTCGCAGCATTCATAACGGGTATCCGAGTAAATGTCAAGCTCACCCCAATTATAATTGATCGCAATAAGCTCGCCCATCACGACCCCTGATGCCTCGCAGAGGATCTCAGCTGTTCTTCTGGCATTTACAGTTGCCGAACGCAACATCTCCTCATTAATGGCGGTAGTATCCTTCACTGTGAAAGCAATGGACAGCTGCGGATGAGACAAGCACCCTGCAATTGCTGAGAGCGCCTGCGACAGTTTTGCCATATCAAAATCAAAAGCCAGTTTCAGATGATGGGTAACAACATACCCACGGAACACATTCTCGTAGTTACCGTAACGATCCTTCACCCGATCATAGTCGGTACGGACATTAAAGTTCGTTGTTTTCACAGAGCCTTTCTCAAAGCCGATGCCAAACAGCGTTTCATTGAGATGCTGAATGTGTTTTGCACCGATATCCATTGCCCTGTCATAATCCTTATGCCCGGATTCCAGGATCATAGAAAGCACCACATAATCCGGTTTTGCAGACACCCTGCCTGTACCCTTTACCGTAATAGTTCTTGCCATTTGTCAGACCCTCCTTTTCAAAGAAAGCATAAATTCCTTCATAATATTATTATACCACCATAAATATCCCGAAGAACGGACAATTACTGTTGTTTGCGATACTTTTGCTGCGGCATATCATATCGTTCATTGCAGCGCAAACACCGACAGGGGACGTACCCTGTCGGTGCGGTGGTTTATTTAATAAATCTGAACGAACGGAGATCAAAATTACTGCCTGGCAGGAATGTGAACGAGATACTGCACACACCGCTTAGCTTTTCGATCGTAAATATGCGCTCTGTGTATTCGTCTGAGCCTTCAAAGTTGATTATGATACGCTTTTCGGTATCGCCCTTGCAGTCGATGTTGATCGTATTGAGCGGCAGTTCCGATCTGCCTGTTATTGCAATAGCAGCAGGCTGCTCATTTGTGAAATCAAACTTACCGAAATCCAGTACGACGTTGTTTCCGATGCCTGTTACATCCGTGTCGTTTACGGTAAAGCTGTCGCCATATATTTTGTCACACTCCGCCGCATTGAGTTCGGCAAATTCCTTTGCAAGCTTTTCAAACACAAAGCCTTCAATATCAAAGCCGTTTTGCGAAGCAAGGCATATCGTATGCACGCCCCTGAGCCTTTTATTCAGCTTGAAGGTCTGCGGAGAGTAAGTCAGCCATACAGCCTTCTGTTCGTACACGAAATCACCTATAAGCTCGCCGCCCTTGTCCGGGATGCCGTCATATACCTTTATATTGACCGCTCCGTATGCAAATGCAGGGAGTGTTATAGTATCGCTTCCAACTTCTCCGAAATCCACATTCTGGAAGCCAAACCAACTGTCGCCGCCTGCAAATTTCGCACCTCTCTGGAAGCCGTTGCCGATATTGCCACTCTCAACGGAACGAAGTCCGCCCTTTACGATGCTGTACGGATCAATGAAAGCGTCGCCGAGACCTTCTCCGCAAAGCCTTATCGCAGAAATGATATGATATTTATCCGTGCCGTTCTTGCATAATGCACGCAGCCAGAATTCGCCATCGCCCTTGCAGCGGACAGTTACATTTCCGTTTTCCACAGAAACTATCTCTGCAAGGTTCGAGGTTATGCCCATTACAGTTGTGATGCGATACTCTATCTCATCCTTATATGTAGAATCGGACGGGAATACTTCCGTGCGGAAGGTAAGCTCACTGCATTCTGAAGTGAATCTCTTGCTTTCACCGTAAATAGCGATCTTTCTCACGGGGATATCCTTCTCCCCCACTGTGCAGTCGTATTCTCTCGGAGCGTTCTCCTCCACAGCCGAAACACCGCTGATATTTTCGGCTGCAACCGCTTTCAGATTTACTGTGCTTTCAAGACCTCTTGATGTGGTTGCACGCAGCGTTATATCTCCCGCATCCAGCTTTGCCGCAACAACTGCAAGCAGCTTGCCCGAAAACAGCCTGCGTGATGTTCCCTTATACTGCTCGAAATCGGTAGAATCGCCGTTGTCGAGACCGATAAGTCTGCCTGCACCCTTCACCTCAACAAACACTCTGTCGTTTGCGTTTGCTACGAATTCGCCATCCTTGTCATAAGCCGAGATATCCACAAATATAAGATCCGTGCCATCGGCAGAAAGCTCTGTCTTGTCGGGTGTCAGTCTTATCTCTGCTGTATCACCGAAGGAACGCTTCACATCCCTTGCGATCTCATTTCCGTTTTCATCGTAAGCGATAGCAAGCAACTCGCCTTTTTCGTATTTCAGTATGGTATCGAGTGTCAGCTCCTTGACATGATCGTGATCTATATCCTTTGCGCCTATCTCATTTCCGTTGAAGAACAGCTTTACATGAGGTGCGTTTGTGGTAACCCGAACATCTATATCCTCGCCCTCGCTGAAATCCCAGTACGGGAAAATATGCACGAACGGCGACTGCTTGTAGTCTGTCCATTCGGCACGGAAAAACTTGCAGACAGCATATTCCTGAACTTCAGCATGATATCCACGCATCCGACCGAACCGATATTCTGAAAATCGAAGTACACACATTTAGGCGTTTCTTCGAGAACGTACAGTTCTTCCTTCAGCTTCTTTAAAAGGCTGGATTTTCCGATACCTCCCACTCCGAAAAAGAAATGACATGTGGCTCCATCGCATCGGGCAATTCAGCCTTCAAGGCATTGTACTTTCTGAAGAACGCTTCTCTGAACGGTAATCTGTCGGTAAACTGACGCACCGCTTTGGGAACAGGCTTTTTATCTCCCAACACCATTTTCTTCATTGCCATAGAGCAATTACCTCCTAATGTCTCCTATATATTTTCGTCACTCTGCGGAATATATCGTATGCTCCGCCGCCATCCCTCCGATAAAACACCAGCCATCAGGAAGCCTGAACGATGCTTTCCCGAATACACACCCTGCATTTATGATATCGGTAGAAGCTGACCTGAATACATTTCATATAAACTATAATAATTGTACTACATTGCTGAAATGATTTCAATACCATCTCTTCACACCGACATGATTCCTTACTTCCTTTACAGACACATTGTTGAAACTGTTCTGTTTCCGCCCAAAACGTAACAAAGATCCTTCAGTTTCGTGAATACAAATAAAAAATGTGCCGCCATGAAGAACACGGCGGCGCATATCTAATTTGTTATCTGAGATTGAACTTAGCGATCATTTCCTTGCAGTTATCTGCCTGTGCGGAAAGCTGCTCACTAGCTGCTGCAGTCTCCTCGGAGGTCGCACTGTTTGTCTGAACAACATCAGCGATCTGCTCAACGCCTATAGTCAGCTGAGCGATGGAATCGGAAGCCTCCTGAGAAGCCTCAGCCATGCGCATGTTAAGCTGTGCCGCCTCTTCAGCGGCATTGGCAACGATGCTCATCTTCTCTGCTACCTCGTCAACAAGGCCTGTGCCCAGTCCCACACGCTGAACTATACTCTCGATAAGCTCTGTGGTGTTCTGTACAGCCTCTGCGGACTTGCTGGCAAGGTTTCTTACCTCGTCCGCAACAACTGCGAAGCCCTTACCTGCATCGCCTGCTCTTGCAGCCTCAACAGCGGCATTCAGCGCCAGGATATTGGTCTGGAAAGCAATGTCGTCGATGAT
The DNA here is from genome assembly GCA_045532595.1 of Oscillospiraceae bacterium. Taxonomy (GTDB): domain Bacteria; phylum Bacillota; class Clostridia; order Oscillospirales; family Ruminococcaceae; genus CAG-115. The sequence continues at coordinate 9,518 of JAZSGG010000132.1, forward strand.
CTTTACGATATCCTTTGTCTGGTTGGAAGCGGTGCCGATATCGTTCATAGCCTTTACCAGCTCGCCCATCTTATCATTTACCTGAGCAAGCTCGCCGCCTGCGTCATTGGTCTTGTTGTTTGCTGTAACAGCATCCAGAGCATTTGCCTTGATCTTGTCAGCAATTACGTTAACAGTAGCGGAAAGCTCCTCGATGGAAGCGGCCTGCTCTGTAGCACCCTGAGAAAGGTTGATGGAAGCGGAAGCCACCTGAGAAGCGCCGCTGTCTACCTGATTTGCAGTCTCATAGATATCGGAGAGCGTAGCGCTGAGAGTGGTGATGATGTTTCTGATGGAAACAAGTATCTCCTCGTAGTCGCCTCTGTAGTTCTCGGGACAGCGAGACTCGATCACGAAATTGCCGTTGGACATCTCGCCCAGCAGATAATTGATATCTGCGATGATCTCCTGCTGATATGTCTGGAAGTCAGCGATAGCCTTTGCTGTCTGACCTACCTCAGTATTGTCGATCTTCAGATTGAACTCGGAGTGGATATCACCACGAACGAAGTCCAGCATCTTCTTTTCGGTTGCGATGATGGGTCTGAGCAGCTCTCTGAATACGAACAGAACAACGATCACCTGAATGATTATCGTTACTGCAAGCGCTATGTACTGACCGATATCGCAAAGCATCATGGCTCTCTGATAATCATCAACTCTTGCCTGCATTCTGTCCTGAATGAGCTGATTGAAGGTATCGGTATACTCGGTCACCTGTGCTGCCAGTGCGTTATATGCATCACAGTATACTTCGTTGGAAGCGGAAGCAAGATCGCCCGACTGCACGAACGCAAAGCATCTGTCCTCATAAAGGCACATTTCCGCAGAGTTTGCCGCTACCTTTTCCATGTATTCAAGCTCGTTAGGCTCAAGACCGATAGCCTTCATAGCCTCGAGATTTGTCTCACGGGATTTTGTGACGTCAACTTCCTTCATGTATTCGTCATAATACACTGTGTCACCCGTTGTGGCATACATTCTTGCCTGTCTTGTCAGGAACTCAGATGCGGTCTTGTAGTTGACAGCACCAATGTAAAGATCATGCTTATCATTAAGTGCATCCTCAAGCCTGCTGCTTACATTGCTCACCACCAGCGAACACGCAGCAACGATAACGAGCATCACCATTGCAGTGATAAGCAGAAGCCTGCCCTTAGTGGATTGTGCCATACGTTTCATAGTTTTTTACCTCCACAGCGATGGTATTACATACCCATCCAAAAAGTCAGAAATCCCCGCAAATGGAAGAATCGACACGAGAGAAAAGGTAATAATACTCAAAATTTGTAATTATATTATAATATATATTGTGCAATTTGTCAACAAGATTGTAAAAATTTATAAAATTATATTCTCACAAACAAAAATGCCCGTTACATGAACGGACATTTCAGAATTAATATTATAACAAAATCTGAGCTATATATTTACTGCTTGTCAGAAAGGTACTTATAAGCCTGCTCAACGACCCTCCGATACAGCTCTACAAGACTGTTGTGCTCATTGAGGATGGTGTCGGTGTCTCCGTCCTTGCCTGCAAACTCCAGCTTCTTTGCAAGCTCAGACAGCGAAACCGCACCAATGCTGAGGGATGTGCTCTTTATCGAATGCACCTCGATGATATAACTGTGCCAATCGCACGCTGTAAGACGTCCCGACAGTGAGGCTATGTATTCCTCTGATTTATCGGCGTAAAGCCTGAGTATCTCCAGATACACATCCTCCATGCCTGCGGAATTCTCAAGCCCCTTTGCATAGTCGATAAGCTCACCCTTTGGCTGAACGACCTCCTGCACCACAGCCACCTGCCGCTTTTCAGCCTTCGGCAGCCAGGTACGCAGTACTCTTTCAAGCTGGGTAAGTTCAATAGGCTTTGCCAGAAAATCATTGAAGCCCGACGCCAGAAAGCCCTCTCTTGCACCGTTTACGGCATTCGCAGTAAGCGCCACTATAGGGAGATCTCTGTAATACTCTCCCTCGGTGGTGCGGATCATAGTAGTCGCCTCTACGCCATCCATCTCGGGCATCATGTGATCCATGAACACCAGATCTATATCCTGCGCCTTAAGCAGCTCGATGGCCTCTGCGCCGCCCGAAGCCGTCACTATCTCCATGTTATACGGCTTCATAAGACCCGATGCGACCTTCAGATTTATCAGATTGTCATCAACGATCAGCACCCTACAGCCCGAAGCGTCGATACGGCGGTCAGCGTTCTTGTGGCGATCATTGCTGACCACAACGCTTTCATTATTAAGCACCGACACGAACGACATAACATAAAACGGCTTATAAACACATTTGATATTCTCGGGAAGCTTCACGGAATAGAACCTGTCCTGAATAACAGCGATCCTTATCCTGTCCCTGAGAGCGGCATACATATCTGCGTTTGCAAGATACTCCTCTTTGGCAACGAAGCAGTAATCAAACTTTCCTGTATCTATTCCATCGGAAAGCTCCTGCGCCGATGTAAAGAATGTAAACGGAACAGAAAACTGACTGCTGATCTCCTTCACAAGCTCGGTATACTGGCTGATGATCTCGGGATGACAGAACTTCTGAACATCCAGATATATCGCAACGTTTTTGATATCAGGCTTCTTCAGCTCAACAAAAGGAGTTTCATCCGATACTTTGAGCGGGATGCTGAAGCTGAACTCCGAGCCTTCGCCGTAAACGCTGGAAACATTGATGGCGCCGCCCATCTTCTCTATCAGAGCCTTTGATATCGCAAGACCCAGACCGGTTCCCTCCACCGCACGGTTCTTTCTTGTATCCACCTGCTGGAAATTAGTAAAAATCTTATTTAAGTTCTCCTGCGAGATACCGATACCCGTATCCTTGATGGAAACATGCAGATCTATTCCGTTTTCGGTCTTGTCATGCGTTACTCTGAACACAACGCAGCCTTCGTTGGTGAACTTTATCGCATTTGTCACAAGGTTTATGATGACCTGCTTTATCCTTATCTCATCGCCGATAAGTCCTTTGGGGACAGTAGCATCGATGCGGGGGATTATCTCGATCTTCTTGTTGCCCTTTCGTGTGACCGCCATATTGATGACATCGTTCACCATAGAGCCGATGTTGAATTCCTCCTCGATTATCTCCGTCTTTCCCGACTCTATCTTTGAAAAATCGAGAATATCGTTGATGATCGCAAGCAGGCTATCACCGGAGTTGCGGATATTGGTGCAGTTCTCACGCACCTCATCGCTGATATCCTCACGCAGCACAAGCTCACACATGCCGAGAATGGCGTTCATGGGCGTGCGTATCTCATGGGACATGTTCGCAAGGAAATCACCCTTTGACTGATTGGCATACTCAAGCTTCTCAATAAGGGCGTTTTGCTTCTCGTTGGAGACCACCAGATGATACTGCACGAAAATGCAGACAATTGTGGTAAAAAAGTACACTATGGGAAAACGCTGACGAAATACCTCTGAATAATCATAGCCCCAATCCATCGGTGGCAGAAGCATATAGATGGTCATGGAAATGCCCAGAAGCAGGCTGAACACACCGCCGTAAAACAGACTGAAGCAGAACATAGAAGCAGGCGGCACCACCATCAGCCATACGATAGAGAAGCCATCCACTCCGCCACTGATGACGAACGTCATCATCATAGCATAAATTGCGACAAGAATACAGAACACCAGCTGTCGCTTGCTGTTTGTAAGCCTGAACAATCCCAGACAGATCAGAAACCATACGGATACAACACCTGTTGCCACAGCAGTTGCATACGCCTCGGTCGCTATGTTCAAAATAGTCATCACCAGCATCACAGCTGACATGAATAAATAAGCGGGTATGAGCGCTTTTACATTGAGGTTCTTCAGATCATTCCTGAGGATCCTTAACAGAGCACGAAGCATGATTCCTCCTAAAACTGTCACTTTTTTGTCAATTATATTCTAATTATACTTGATTTGTTGACATCTGTCAACATATTATCCATAAAATGTATACATGCTTTTTTCACTGTTGCAAGCGAACGTATGCCATCTCTGCAATTGCATGCCAAAAGAAAAATATTGGTAAATTAAACAAAAAAACGGCGTGAATTTTGACACGCTCCTCGGGCGAATGTCAAATAATGGCTCAACCATGCGCTTTAAAAGAATCGCTCCAATTAATCGACAGCTTACATCATACAGTTGACAAAAAAGTAACTATGTGATAGAATTTTATCGTAGCAATAAATTAGCACAATAAAATAAATCAACCGATGTCGCAAATGCGAAAGGAGAAGAAAATGTCAAAGATCGGAACAAACCTGCTGGTTATCATTCTGATAACAGTAATTGCGGTGGTGGCTATGGTAATAATGCTCGCCACTCAGTCGCTTATCAGTCTCAGCGGAAATATCCTTGATGAGCAGGCGTCCTCTTATGTCTCGATAATGCAGAGCGATTACGGAGAGCTTGATGTGGAGGCGGATTATCTCTTCAATATCATCGGAGAGGATCCCCAGCTTCAGACAGCCCTCAGCGGAAAGAGTGCCGACGGCGCAAGAAACATATATGAGAGCTATGCCTCTGACGAAAGCTCTTTCGGTGCATTTTTCGGCGCAGATGGCTCGCTGATATGGCAGACCGATAACTGCCCTGAAGGTCTCACTGCAGCAGCAGTCGAAAACGGTCTCAGCGTCAACGGAGAGCGCATGTTTTATTGCTATGCGCAGGAATTCAGCGGAGCAGGCTCATATCTTATCGGATACGATCTCAGAGCTTACGAATATCTCGATCCCATCAGAGAGAAAACAGGCGGACATTTCACAGTTTTCAAGAGCAATGTCCGTTATGCGACCACCATTACAGACGATACAGGCGCACGCTTTGAAGGCACAACGATGGATCCTGCCATTGCTGAACAGGTGCTGACAAACGGTGAAAGATACAACGGCGAGGCGGTCATAAACGGCATAAATTATAATGTATGCTATGAGCCGCTGACAGATACAAACGGCAATATCGTGGGCGCTTATTTCGGCGGATACGATACCACAACCGTAAACGGAATCCTTTCCGACAAAGTAATGCTGATGATCGTTGCAGGCGGCGGCGCAGGAGTGATCGCCTGTGTGATTGCTGCGATATTCTGCTTTATCGTCATCAAGAAGAAGATACTCACACCCGTAAAGCAGATAAGCATAATGACAGGCGAGATCGCAAAGGGCAATTTCGGATACAAGCCCGTGAACGTTCATTACACAAAGGACGAGGTGGGTCAGCTGCTTACCTCTGTAGATAACATGAGAGACAGCCTCTCGATGTACATAAACGATATCTCAAAGGTGATGCAGTCCATGGCTGACGGCGATTTCACCGTGCATCCCGAGGTGGAATATGTGGGAGATTTCGTGGCGCTGAGCGATTCCGCAGAGCATATCAGCGATCAGATGCGCACGATAATCGACAGCATCAACCGCACATCCGATAACGTATACAACGGCTCGGGTCAGTCCGCCGAAAGCTCCAACTCCCTCGCAGAGGGCGCAACACGACAGGCAGCGGCCATCGAGCAGCTTTCAGCCACCCTCAACGAGATCTCCGACAAGGTACACGATACAGCTGAAAACGCCCGCAACGCCCGCGCGCTGGCAGACAATGCATCCGATGTACTCACCCAGCAGCATGATTATATGGATCAGATGGTTGAAGCCATGGCGAAGATCGCAGATACATCCGCTAAGATTGAGGTCATCATAAAGGCTATTGAGGATATTGCTTTCCAGACCAATATACTTTCTCTCAACGCTGCAATCGAAGCAGCAAGAGCAGGCGAAGCCGGCAAGGGCTTTGCAGTGGTTGCCGATGAGGTAAGAAACCTCGCTGCAAAATCCGCAGAATCCGTCAACAACACTGTCGAGCTTATCAGCGCTGCCACCGAAGCAGTCGAGGAAGGCAGACAGATCGCCGATAAGAATGCACGCTCCCTCAATCAGGTGGTGGAGATATTCGGCGAGACAAAGCAGATGGTGGATGATATCTCCTCCGCTGCCGACAGCCAGTCCACAGCGATCGAACAGATCACCAACGGCCTCGGCGAGATATCCGATGTGGTGCAGAACAACAGCGCCGCAGCGCAGGAGATCGCAGCATCCTGTCAGGAGCTGAACTCTCAGGCTATCGAGCTCAGAGAAGAGGTAAAGCACTTCCGCATCTGATGCCACATATATGACAAAGGCTCCGCCAATCACTTGGCGGAGCCTTTGTCATATATGTTCTGTTTGTGTTCCCTGAAATTGTACTCCTTATCGGAGTCAATGATGCGGATCATAATTTCCGCAAATATAGGATCAAACTGCATACCCTTACCCTTTTCGATCTCGCTGCGAACATGCGTCTGAGGCAGCACATCACGATAGCTGCGGTTCGAGGTCATGGCGTCGTATGCGTCAGCAACGCCGATTATCCTTGCAACAAGGGGTATGTTCTCGCCTTCAAGACCCTCGGGATAGCCTCTGCCATCATAGCGTTCATGGTGATACTTCGCACCTATCGCAATATCGGGTATCTCAGACATTTTTTCCAGTATCTCCGAACCGATGGTGGGGTGCGTCTTTATCACCGCATACTCCTCATCGGTCAGGCGTGAGGTCTTGTTGATGATCTCATCAGGGACGCCTATCTTGCCGATATCATGCAGCAGACCTATGTAGTAGATATCCTCCTGCTCCTGCTTCGACATATTCAGCCTTGCAGCGATCATTCTGGAATACTCAGCCACTCTCACGGAATGGCCGTTGGTGTACTTATCCTTAGCATCTATCGTGCCTGCCAGCGTCTCAAACACCTGTCGTGACAGACGCTCCAGCTTTCTTGTGTGCTTCTGCAGCGAATGAGTCTGCTTCTCTACCTCGTTCTCAAGCTCGGCACGCAGGCGGTTAAGCTCCAGTGTGCGGCCTATCCTGCTGCGCATTACCTCGGCTATAAAGGGCTTTGCAATGAAATCCACTGCACCCAGCTCAAAGCACCGCACTTCAGATTCCGTCTCGTCATCCGCAGTAAGGCAGATTATCGGGATATCCATCAGCGCCTCATTCTGCCTGATAAGCTCCATGAACTCAAATCCATCCATTTCAGGCATGCGCAGGTCAAGAAGGATAAGATCCACCTTGTTATACTGAAGATGCTCAAACGCCGCCTTGCCCGAGGTAACGATAGAAACGCTGTAATCCTCAGCAAGTATCTTCTGCGCTACGAGCAGGTTCATCCTGTTATCATCCACCACGAGGATGGCGGGACGCTTCGGCTTCTCCACCTCTCCCCTGAACAATCCGAGGCAGTACGCCACCGTTTCAAGCAGCACATCCTTCTTCACAGGCTTAGCCACATATCCGCTGAAGCCTGCCTTCAGGTAGTTCTCCTTCGCGGACATGACAGTGTTTCCCGTGACTGCAATAACGGGCGTGCTGTCGCACACATGCTTGTCACGAAGAAGCTTCAGCAGCGTGATGCCGTCAACGCCGGGGAGCATGTGATCTATCAGCACCACATCATATTTCTCACGGGAAAGCTTTTTCAACAGCTCCTCTGTGGAGGTCGTGATATCAAGCACCACGCCTGTATCCTTCAGCACCTCTTCCAGCACCCTGCTGTCAAGTATATTATCATCCAGCGAGAGCATCCGTATGCCCCGCAGATCTATTTCTCCGCCTGTCATAACAATACCTACCTTTCCAATATCAAGAATCAAGATATTCCTTTGCCGCTGCAATGGTCTCGTCATACAGAGCCATAGCTGCGGAATGTTCTTTTCTGATGTACGCTATATTCTCCTGAACATTTTCCTGAGCCTTGATCCTCTTTCCGGCCATCTCCAGCTGCAGGCAGAGCTTTGAAAGCCGCTTGCCGCCGATGTTCAGCGAATTGGATTTCAGTGAATGGATACCGATAGTGTAATCCGACCAGTTTTCTGCCGCAAGGGCATTTTCCAGCTCGCCGATCTTTTCATCACGCATGCCGCAGAAGATATCAAGTATCTCACGATACATATCCTCACTGTCGGCGCAGTATCTTATGCCGAGCACCGTATCGAACAGCGGCTCGGGGTCTTCCTCGGGCTGCGGCTCGGTCTTCGGAGCTTCTGTTGGCTGCACAGCCTGTACGGCAGCTGCTTCGTTCAGCTGCTCTGTCTGCACGGCAGGAGCTTCCTCCGCTGGCGGTGCGGCAGCCACCTTCGTATACACTACCTTACCATCAGGTAGGTGCTTTGCCAGCATTTCTTCAAGCAGCTTGCCGTTGATAGGCTTGCTCATGTAATCATCAAAGCCTGCTTCCAGATACATCTCACGCACGCCCGATACCGCATTCGCAGTCAGTGCGATCACTGCAGCTTCCCTGCTCTTATTCACAGGCATGCTCTTCAGATGCTGCAGGGTCTCCATGCCGTCCATAACAGGCATCATGTGATCCAGCAAGATGATATCATAGCAGTTGTTGCGTGCAAGCTCCAGAGCTTCCTCGCCGCCCATGCAGGAGGTGAGCTTCACCTTAGTATCCTTCAGGAGATTCTTCACCACCATCAGATTCATCTGGTTATCATCCACCACAAGCACAGACGCTCCCGGCGCAGTGAACACCGAGGTGTGACCCACTTCATGATCGGCATTTCCTGATTTGTAACGGATGAGGAAGTTTCCGATATCCTCATCGCCCATAACATTCTGCATAAGAAACACAGTGAACACCGAGCCTTCACCGTAAACGCTCTCCACCTTTATCCTTCCGTTCATCAGATTGACAAGGCGGTGAGTGATCGCAAGGCCCAGACCCGTTCCCTCAATGTGACGGTTCTTGTTCAGGTCAAAGCGGCTGAAATTCTCGAACAGCAAAGCCTGCTCCTCCTGCCTTATACCAACACCCGTATCCTCAACAGCTATCCTCAGCTGTACTGTGCGGCGCTGACGATCCACCGCACCGTTTACGCTAAGCTTCACATAGCCTTCGCTGGTATACTTCACGGCATTGCTCAGAAGATTCAGCAGCACCTGCTTTATCCTGACATCATCGCCATAAAGAATATTCGGCAGCTTCTCGTTCACATAGATATCGAAGTTCAGCTTCTTCTGTTCCGCCTTTATTTTCACCATGTTCACAACATCATTCAGCAGAGCGCCGAGATTATATTCGTGTTCGTATATCTCCATCTTACCCGATTCTATCTTCGAGAAATCCAGTATATCGTTGATGATGGAAAGCAGATTGTTGCTGGCGCTTTCGATATTTCCTGCATACTCCAGCACCTTCTTGTCGTCGCTCTCACGCAGTATCATCTCGTTCATACCGATGACCGCATTGATGGGCGTTCTGATCTCATGGGACATATTCGCAAGGAAGTCGCTCTTTGCCTTGTTGGCATTCTCCGCCATGACCTTTGCCTGACGCAGCTCGTCGCTCTCCTTCGCCTTCTGCTCCGCACCGAGAAGATATATTGTGATGATTACAAGCAGCACCCACAGCAGGCCAAACGTCCACAGCACCAGCGGGATTATCAGCGAAATATTGCCCGCAGGCGCCTTATCGGGAACGAAGCCCATTATATATAGTCCTGAATGGGCGGTTTCCGCAGCAAAAACGATCAGATGATTATTGGGACAATACGCAGCCGCAGAGGTGTTCACATTCATGCTGTCAGATATTCTGCCCATCGCATCGGACAGTATATCGGATGTAAAGAAATCCGTGGTTACAGTGCTGTTCAGCGAGCGCAGGAGTATACGTCCGTTGCCGTCCACCAGCATGCATTCGCCCACGTTGCCGTAGCAGACCATGTTGATCTTCTTTTCAAGAGTAGCACAGTCATAGACCTTGTACAGCACATATTTCACATTTTCGCCGTTATAAACAGGCACGGCGAAAAGTATGGTATCCTTTTTATTTGAGCAGCTGACAGAAGGATTTCCGTGCAGTGCGTCAGCGATGCCTTCATACTCCGAAAAGCTGAGCTGCTCTCCGTAGGTCGCCTCTCCGTTGATACGCAGCACGCCGTAGGATATGCCGTCCTGCTCCCCGAAGATATCGTTGAGCTCGCCGGTTTCCAGATCCACAAGCGCCGTGGAATCTGCCAGCAGCTCCAGTTCATCCTCAAAGCTGCTGTTTATCATCTGAGCCAGCATGTTACTGTAGCCTGCAACGTGGCTCTCCACCTGACCATTGGTGATCTCCTGCAGCTTTCCCCACATGACAAAGCATACTATCGCAAGCATCGCAAAGCCTGCAACTATAAGAAGCACCGCATTCATAATGCGCTTTGTGGAAAGCTTATTTCTCATAAATCACCACTCCGTCCACGAACCAATCCATTTCCTCAAGCAATATCTTATCTCCGATGGATTCACCTTCAGCACAACGCTGAACGCCCTCGTTATCCTGAATATTTCCCGAAAACACTGCTTCGCCTGCGATAAGCTTGTTCTGAGCATTCACAACAGCAAGCTTTGCTTCCTCGCTTACCAGTGCGGAGTATTCAGATAATCCCACAACACCGCTTTCAATGCCGAACCAGTGATGCTCCACCGTGTTGCCCTTGCCCTGAATGAACTCCCTGATTATCTCGAAATATAGGGAATCCCAGTTCCACACCGCTGCGGTGAGATATTTATCCGAAAGCCCCTCCACCGCCTGATTATAGCCGATGGAGCATACTCCCAGAGCATCCGCTGCTTCCGCTGCATTGCTCTGATTCTGATGATAGGCTATCATATCCACACCGACATCCTTCACCAGCGTCTCCACAGCAGACTTTTCCGCTTCTGCGTCGTCCCAGGAATCTGTCCACATCACATGCACCTGTGTATCGGGAGAAACACTGCGCACGCCCAGTGTGAATGCGTTTATGCCACGGTTGACCTCGTTGTTGGACATCGCCGCAACATATCCTATGTGACCTGTTTCGGAGTGCATCGCCGCAACTATGCCCGAAAGATATCTTGCCTGATACATCCTGCCGAAATAAGATGTCACATTATCATAATCAGCACCCGAATAAATGCCGTAAAAAACGATATCGGGATATTTGTCGATGGTCTCCGCCGCTATCTCGGGATAGCCGTAGCTGGAGAGTATCACCATCTGCACGCCTTCCTCCGCAAGCTCTTCGATGGCCTGCGAGCAAAGCTCCTTATCCTCAGGGATATTTTCCTTTATAATGAGCTTTGTGCCGAGCCTTTCACAGGCAGAGCGCACGCCGCTGTAATGCATGCCGTTCCATCCGCTGTCCGTGGCATTTCCCGTCATAACGAGACCTACTCTGGGCGCTGCACTCATATCCGAGCCGGTTACGGTCATTATCACAAATATTACTGCCAGCACGACCACTGCACATACAATCAGCGGCCACTGACGCACTTTGTTATTCTTCAATTACTACGCCCTCCACATACCAGTCGAATTCATTCAGCATGGCGTTATCTGTCATGCATTCACCCTCCGCCACACGAAGAGTGCCGTTGTTATCATATATAGGCCCATAGAACACATCGTATGCTCCGCTAAGGATCCGTTCCTCCTCAGCGTTCACAATAGCCTCGGTACCTTCCTTAACATTGTCCGAAAACGGTGCCAGCGACACCATGCCCGATTCAAGGCCTTCCCAGTAGTTATCGCCCACAAATTTACCCTGCAGGCAGCTGAGTATCTTCGTCGTATAGAAAGGCTCCCAGTCCCACACCGCTGCGGTGAGGTAGGCATTCGGATACTCCTCACGATTATCCACATTGTAGCCTATCGCCGAAATACCCTTCTCCTCCGCCACAAGAAGCGGCGCTATGGTATCCGTATGAACAGTGATAACATCAGTATTGCGCTCCGATATAAGCTGTTCTGCCGCTGTTTCGGCGGGGAGATCTCCCGTCCAGGAATCCGTCCATCTTACATATATCTGCGCATCGGGATTCACACTGCGCACACCGAGCGCAAAAGCATTTATTCCTCGGTTTACTTCAGGTATCGGCATAGCCGCCACATAGCCGATGGAATTTGTTTCGGTCTGCATGCCTGCGGTAACTCCTGCAAGATACCTTGCCTGATACATCCTGCCGAAATATGTACAGAGATTCTTGCTGTAGCCTGTTCCCGACGCATGCAGGAAATATATCTCGGGATAAAGCTCAGCAGCCTTTATCATATCCTCCCTGAACAGATCGGAATTTGCAATGATGACCTCACAGCCCTCAGTCGCAAGCTGCTGTATCTCATAAGCTACGTTATCGGAAGTGACATACTCTCTGCATATCACATTCAGATTCAGCTCCTCTGCGGTATTTTGCAGGCTCTCATAATGGGACTGGCTCCAGCTTTTATCGTCCTTGTAGCCGTTGAGTATGAGTCCCACATTTGTCGCCACCTTAGTGACATCTCCGTCTGTTTCATAGATATTGATAACCAATATACCTGCCACCAGTGCGATTATTATGATAATGGCAGTAACTATGATCTTCTTCATATCATCCACTCCCGAACACACTATCGTTGATTATAAACGGATATACATTGATTATTATATCATTTTTCAGCGCATATTTCAATATTTTATATAATATAAATCACACTTTTTGCCGTTTTTTATCATCTACAAAAGAAAGGAGCGCCTTTCAGCGCTCCTCTGTAATGTTATCATAGCGGATCAATAGCCTCTGTCCTGCATCTCCTTAACAAGCTGCGCAAATTCAGTCTTGTAAGGATCGTTTGCGATATCGCACTGAGAAAGCAGCTCCAGCACGCTCTCGCAGGAAGCCGTGCCCTTGTACTCGCTCTCACGCAGCACCATGCCGAACTCCGCAACAGCCGCAGCGAATGCGGTGTTATCGCTCATTTCAGCGGAGAATGCAGCCTCTGCCACAGGGTATTCCAGCAGCTTGCTCTCGTTGCCGTCAGGCTCCTTGTAGCGCAGTGCCACTGTGAGCAGCTCGCCGTTGTCTACGCCTGCAGCCTCTGCGCTCTCGTACTTCAGATCGGCAGAGGTGAACTCCATGGGGCTGTCCACGGGAACTACCTCATACAGTGCGGTAACGGAGTGACCTGCACCTATCTCTCCTGCATCCTTAGTATCGTCTGCGAAATCCTCAGCAGCGAGCATTCTGTTCTCATATCCCACCAGGCGGTAGCCCTTGATGTACGCAGGATTGAACTCCACCTGTATCTTCACATCCTTCGCAACGGTGACGAGCGTGCCGCCCATCTCTTCAACCAGCACACGCTTAGCCTCGATAAGGCTGTCGATATATGCGTAGTTGCCGTTGCCGTTATCTGCAAGAGCCTCCATCTTGTTATCCTTCACATTGCCAGTGCCAAAACCGAGTACGGAAAGGAACACGCCGCTCTCACGCTTCTCCTCTACGAGGTCGGTAAGCTCAGCCTCGCTGGAGATGCCCACGTTCAGATCGCCGTCGGTGGCAAGGATTATGCGGTTGTTGCCGCCCGAAATGAAGTATTTCTCTGCGATCTCATAAGCGGTGTTGATGCCCGCCGCACCTGCGGTGGAGCCGCCTGCCTGAAGCTCGTTTATCGCTTCAAGAACAGCCATCTGATCGTTGCCGTCAGCGCCCTCGAGAACTACCTTATCATCGCCTGCATAGGTAACGATGGATATGCGGTCCTTAGCAGTCAGATTTTCCGTCAGCAGTGTGAAGGACTTCTGCACCAGAGGCAGCTTGTTCTGGCTGTACATGGAGCCGCTGACGTCGATAAGGAATACAAGGTTCATCGGCGCACGGTCGCTCATATCCACTTCCTCAGCCTGCAGACCGATGAGCATGAGCTGTGTTTCTTCGTTCCAGGGGCAGTCGGTAAGCTCGGTGGTGACGGAGAAGGGCTCGCCCTCAGCAGGCTCGGAGTAATCGTAGTTGAAGTAGTTTATCATCTCCTCGATGCGGATAGCGTCGGAAACGATGCTGCCGCCCTCGTTTATCATGCGGCGGAGATTGGTATAGGACGCCGTATCCACATCTATCGAGAAAGTAGAAAGCGGCTCTGCAGCAACGCTCCTGTAGCTGTTCTCAACGATGGAGTTGTATTCCTCGGTGTTGTAGTCAGCATCAGCGAAATATCCGCCCTCGCTTTGAGAAGCCTGCATATTGCCGCCCACCGCTGCATCTGCGGCAAAATTCATGCCGCCGCCATTAACATAGCTTCCTGCATCCATAGCTTCGGAAGCCGAGCAGCCTGTAAGCACTGCCGCTGCCATTAATATTGATGTCAAAGCTGTTATTCTTCTTTTCATGTCTGACTCCTTTCAAGGCTTTCCCATTTGCCTATAAGCGCCGTGATATCGCCGCTCTGCGAGTACATCATCCTGTCATAGAAATATGCGTCCTCGCTCACCTGCGGATATATCAGGCTCTGTGAGCCGCCCGTGTCAAGGCTGCTCCAGCCGTTGTAGTAAACTGCGCCGCCGTGGATATCGAACTCCGTCTGCGGCACGTTATCCTGAACTGTGCGCCAGCCGTCGGCGGTCTCCGCCAGCGGTAGCAGATATTCCCTGCCCCTGCGCAGCTTGTAAGGCGAGCGGCTCTCCACGGTGATGATGCTTTCATCGCTCTTCGGATAGCTCTCATGCACCTCCAGCTCATAACGGATGCTTTCCTCATCCGTCTGATACACCGCCGTAACCTCCGCTCTGACTATGCGCTCGGTCTGAGCCAGCACGTCCTCCTCCACGAAATAGCTGTCACCGTAAGGGGTACCGCTGCAGCTGTATATCGTTTCGGAATAGGAGCTGAATTCAAGCTCCCTGTAGTTCAGGAATTCTGTCGGCTCCACCACCGCCGTGCCGTTATTGCTCTGCACGGAGTCGGTGTTTTCGGGTGCTTCATCAGCTGCGGCGTTCTGCTCATCCTGCACCACGCTCATGCTGCCGCCTGCAGCATCCGTCATCTGTTCGCTGTTCATCATGCCTCTGTTGAACGCCGCAGGCACTGCGGCTATCAGCGCTATGCACGCCGCTGCGATACCTGCCGCCCTGATGGCATTGAGGTTTATCGGCTTCTTTCGGGGAGCTTCAACAGGCTGAGCCGTTTTCGGCTGAAGCCTGCCCTCGATCTTCGCCCAGAGGGCATCCTTATCGGGTGCAGAATCATTTATTTCGGCTGTCAAAAGCATTTTAAGCTGCTGCTCGTTCATATATCCTGCACCTCCTTTAAATAGTTACTCAGCTTCTGTATCGCTCTGCGATATTTCCAGGTAACCGTACCGAGAGGCATCGCAAGGGCTTTTGATATCTCCCTGAAGGTGAGATCGGCGAAGAGCTTCAGGTCGATTATCGTCCGTTCGTTCTCGTCAAGCTGCTTCAGGGCATCCTTTACTGTGATATTGCCGATGATCTCATCCGAGATATCTGCCGTCATCGGCTCGGTATGTACGCTCTCCTCCTCGGGAGCGTCAATGGTAAGCAGCTCACGGCTGCTCCTGCGCATGTGATCCGTCGCCATATTACGGGCGCACGCCGCAAGCCATGCCTTATGGCCGCTGCCGCCCCTGTAACTGTCAGCGAGCTTCTCCCAAAGCTTCAGAAAGAGATCCGCAGTGAGGTCCTCCGCCGTCATCCTGTTTGCGCATACAGAATACATCACGGAATATATCAGCTTGTAATACGCCTCGTAGATCTCCTTCAGCCCCTCTGCGCTGCCCTGCCTGATCAGAGCAATACAGCTTTCAAAGCGGCTGTCCGTCATACCTTCATCACCCCTTGCACTTAATATACGATCTTGTATGCCACATTTTATGGTGAATATATGCACAAATTTTCTGTGCAGATATTGTGCAGATCGCTGTTTGCATATTAAACCATCTTCCTGAAAATGATACAACATACTTCCCGATTTGTCAATACATGAAAACAGCCGTGAGCTTTTAACCCACGGCCGTTCGTATATGGAGAAAAATCATCTGTAGACGGGAACTGCATTCCTTGTCTTGAATTTAAGCCTGAGATGATCCGCTATCAGTGCAATGAACTCGGAATTTGTAGGCTTGCCTCTTGTATTGTGTACTGTATAGGCAAAGATGCGTGTAAGTACATCAATATCCCCACGGTCCCATGCTATCTCGATGGCGTGACGGATGGCACGCTCCACCCTCGAGGATGTGGTCTGATATCTCTTTGCAACAGTGGGATAAAGCAGCTTTGTGATGCAGTTTATCATGTCGTCGTTATTTACCGAGAGCATGATAGCGGTGCGCAGGTAATGATATCCCTTGATGTGTGCGGGAATTCCCACCTGATGGATTATCTCGGTCACTGCGCATTCGAGGTCGGTCTCGTCGGGCACTGCCATAGGCTCGCTCTCAAAGCCGCACAGCTGCGACACCTTCGTGGTGAGATACTGCGGATCGATGGGTTTTACCATCACACATGCCGCACCTGCGGCAAGCGCCTCACGCTCCAGCTGAGGAGTGCAGAGACTCGTCACCACGATAACAGCGGGAACGAATTTCTTTTCCAGCTTCAGGCGGCGGATGACCTCCAGTGCATCGCAGAAGGGCATCTTCTCATCCAATACCGCCACGTCGGGAGTCTCGGATTTGATGGAATTCAGCACTGAATTTCCATCGCAGCGGCGGGTTATCGCATACATTCCCGCAGCCTTCATAGCGCCTGCCCATGCCATACCGCAGTCTGCGGTATCGTTACCGATTAATACTTTGATCTGATTCGTCATTTTAATACCTCCGATGTATTTTTTACAATCTTATGTTACCATAAACTGGATTTAGTGTCAATATGTTTTTCCATATTTTTCTATTATTTACCATTTTGCAATTTCGGTTTCAGAGGCATTGATTTTCCTTACAGTTATCGCATTTATCAGTTAATATGTATCATATTTGCATCTATAAAACAGCTGTTTCTTAACATAATCTTAACGGTTTACGACTATTTTCCCTACATATAATTTCCAGTTGACGGCAAAAACCATTACCCGCCCCACGCCGACGGCATACGCCGCTGTATCCGTCACAAAAAAAGCACAGCATCCTGCGTTGTGCCTGATGCTGTGCGGCGTAATACGATATCAGATAGTGCTGTCCTTGATGATGATTATGGGGATAGGCGGACAATTCGGGCGGTTCACGAAGGGCATCTCCACCACGGTGTACTGTCTGCTGTCAAGAGTGGGGAGATACTCCAACAGCGCGTCACGCTCCTCGAAGCCTGTTTCCCTGCCGTAATAGATGATGAGCGACATGATGCCGCCGTTCTTCAGCAGCTTCAGCCCCTTTTCGATGGCTTCGATGCTGGTCTCCTTTTTCGTAAAGATATTGTGGTCGCCCTTTGGCAGCCAGCCAAAGTTGAAGGTGATGAAGGAAACGCTGTTCTCATCAAGAAGGCTGTCCATCTCGCTGTGGCTCTGAAGCCTTACATCCGCTCTGTGAGCTACTCCGTTTGCCTCCAGCAGAGCCTTTGTGCTGTCCACCGCATCCTGCTGGATATCGAATGCGACCACCTTGCCGCTGTCTCCCACCAGCTTACACAGGTGCAGAGTATCGTGTCCCCTGCCTGCGGTAGCGTCTATACAGATATCGCCCTCACGGACGCTTTCATCTATCACACGGTTTATTATATCCAGTGCGCTGAAGGATTTCATGCTTTTCATAGTTCTTCTGCCTTTCTTTTTCGTTATTATAAGTATAGCAAAAATGCAGATGTTTTTCAAGTGTTGACAAGCGTTTGTTTCAGCTATATAATTTTTATAGACAAATCGGAATTTGAAACGCGGAGCGTTTCAAATTCAGTTAGGAGTGAGGAGTTAGGAGTTAGGAGTGTATGTGCGGCTTCGCCGCTGATTTCAATGTGCTGATTGATTGTAAAGTGCGTTCAGACAGCGGTTTAGAGCAACGTTACG
>JAZSGG010000120.1:0-18377 GCA_045532595.1 Oscillospiraceae bacterium
GGGGCGGCGCATCTGCGATAGTATCCGCAACACCGACAGCATCTACAGTAGCGCAGAATGTAAAAGCAACCGCAGGGGCAGGTAAGGTAACCCTCACATGGAGTGCGGTAAGCGGCGCTACAAAGTACCGCATCCGCAGAAATGACGGCAGCGACTGGGTGAACTATTAGGATCTCACCGAGAGAGCATACGCTGAAACATCCGTAACAGCAGGCAAGACCTACAAGTACGCAGTATATGCGTATGTGAATGGTGCATGGGGCGGTGCTTCGGCGATAGTTTCCGCAACGGCAAAGTGATGATATTACAGATATCCCCCTCTCATTCAGAGGGGGATATTTTGCATGGGCATAATCAACAAAAATGCATTTTACTCATGTTTTTTGCCCGAAAATCCTTGACAATATATATATATATATAATGGTAATTGTAAGATCTGAAAAAATATAGGAGGTAATTATATCATGAGAGTTCTGGCAAAGAAATTCGGATCGATATTCATGGCATTTGCGGTGTTCTTGACGATGTTCTCGGGAATGCAGTTGATGGATGTTAGGGCGAGGGCAGTTGAGGCGCCTACATCTGTTGCAGAGATCCGCAGCAGATTGGACGCAGTTATCGATGGACAGTATGGTGACGGTGTATATTTCCCTTATGACAGCGAATCTATCCCTGCATCGTTAGGCGGTGGTGTAGGTGGTTGTTCTCAGTGTTTCGGATATGCCAGATATGTATTTGCACAGGTGTTCGGAACATACGCTCCTACAACCTATACATCTGCAAAATACGAATTTGGTTCTGCTAATGCATCCAACGTGGAAATGGTGACACAGGTAACAGGTACAAACACTGCTGCATTGAGCAAGGCAGCATTTCTGCAGGCAAAGCCCGGTGATCTTGTTCAGTGTCTGAGAGCAAGTGGATATCCTCATACAATGGTTGTTGTTGATGTATCAGACACAGCAGTAACTATCCTTGACTGCAACGTGTATTCCGATAATGTGATACATCTCAGAGAAGAGACTTATTCGGACTTTATCAAGTACAATTCAAAATTCTCAATATATCGTTATATTTATTATCCCGAAGAGATAGTTGTTCCTGCTTACGACAAGCAGCTCTCTGAAACCGACACCGAGGTTGATACCGCACTTGCTCTGATACTGAATCAGAACAACAATACTGTCCGCGCAGGCAAGACAAAGCAGGATATGATTTCCTATCTGCTTTATGATTCTCAGTATGCGGTATTCGGCGGTGAGGACTGGCCTGTAACCACGAACGGTGATCAGGCAGGAAGCATTACCGATAGCAAGCTGAGTGCCATCGACGGAACAACGACCATTGCAATGGATACTTATTCATGGGCGTCAATGTCTTTTGGCTGGTTTGCATCGGGCGTAGTATATACAGAGGATGTATCTCATGCAAGTACCCGTGTATATTTTGACGGAAGTGCGGGAGCGTATGACAAGAATGCGATCAGAACATATATGCTTACCAATCTTCAGGCGGGAGAACACCTCAGAATAAGCGATACAAGTTCGCTTTGCTATATTTCAGGAGATGATACAGGATTTTATTTTATGCAGTACGGTTCCGATGACGATTCGGACAGACATATCAGAATGAGATATGCCACATATGATACCTTTACCACATGGCTTAATGCAACAGGCAAGGAGTTCTGGTATTATACGATAGACGGTGATGTAAACGGCACAAAGGCAGTAAGCGGTCTCACAGTTTCTTCTATTTCCAATAAGACCTACACTGGTTCGGCAATAAAGCCAACAGTAACCGTTAAGGATGGAAGTAGTGTTCTTACAAAGGATATCCACTATTCTGTATCCTACTCAAACAACACAAATGTGGGCACAGCAAAGGTAACTATCACAGGTAAGGGCAACTACAGCGGCACGAAGACCGTTACCTTCAAGATCGTATCTCCCTCTCCTGCTGCGAATTTCAAGGCAACAGCAGGCGAAGGCAAGGTCACACTCACATGGAGTGCAGTAAGTGGAGCAACAAAATACCGCATCCGCAGACATGACGGTACAGCATGGTCTAACTACAAGGATCTGACAGCAACAAGCTTCACAGATACCGCAGTAACCGCAGGCACTACATACAAGTACGCAGTGTATGCATATGCGGGCGGCGCATGGGGAAGTGCATCGGCTGTAGTATCGGCAGTTCCGAAGGCGGCAGCTCCCGCAACCATCAAAGCGACTGCAGGCAATGGTAAGGTTACACTCACATGGAGTGCAGTAAGTGGAGCAACAAAGTACCGCATCCGCAGACATGACGGTACTAAGTGGACAAACTACAAGGATCTCACAGCGACAAGCTTCACAGATACCGCAGTAACCGCAGGCACTACATACAAGTATGCAGTGTATGCATATGCGGGCGGTGCGTGGAGCAGCGCATCAGCGATAGTATCGGCAGTTCCGAGTGTAGCGGCTCCCACAACTATCAAGGCGACAGCAGGTAATGGCAAGGTTACACTTACATGGAGTGCGGTAAGCGGCGCAACAAAGTATCGCATCCGCAGAAATGACGGCAGTGGTTGGGTGAACTACCAGGATCTCACAGCGACAAGCTTCACGGATACAGCTGTAACAAATGGTACTAAGTATTCTTATGCAGTGTATGCATATGCAGGCGGCACATGGAGCAATGCATCTGCGATAGTATCGGCGGTTCCCGCATCTGCAGCAGTAGCGCAGAATGTTAAGGCAGTATCGGCAAGTGGAATGATAACTGTTTCCTGGAATGCAGTTGACGGCGCTACAAAGTACCGCATCCGCAGACATGACGGCAGCGGCTGGGTGAACTATAAGGATCTCACCGAGAGAGCTTACGCTGATACATCCGTAACAGCAGGCAAGACCTACAAGTACGCAGTATATGCGTATGTGAACGGCGCATGGGGCGGTGCTTCTGCGATAGTTTCCGCAACGGCAAAGTAATTTGATGCGAGTTTCAGCCTCCCCTTCGGGGGAGGCTGATTTTATATGTTTTTTGAGGTCTTGGCTTTCTATTGACTTGACAATTATTTCATAAGGTGTATAATATTAATGTATAGGTTTTTAATTAACTTATTTAAGGAGGGTAATATATGATTACTGCTAAAAACAGGATCAAAGCAGTTTTTTCATTGCTTCTTGCAGGCGTTATGGCTTCGCAGACAGCCATGAGCGCCTTTGCCGAATCAGGCATAATCGACGACTTTACCGATATTGAGTATATCAGACTCGTGGAGGGTGAGACATCCGAATTCGGCGAGACTGATTTCTATTTTGAGGATGAGGATGGTAATCTTGTCGAGATCGATCTTTCTACAGATCAGTATGACGACTATGGAGTGCTTCCGTCTTCCTATGATCTGCGTGACTATGGCGTGGTTACTTCTGTAAAGGGTCAGGGAAGCACAGGCACCTGCTGGGCGCATAGTGCGATTGCTGCGGCAGAATCCAATCTGGTGTACAAGGGTCTGGCAACATCTGATGTAGATCTTTCCGAGGCTCATCTTGTGTGGTTTACAGAGGCACAGTATGTATCTGATGCTAACGATCCTCTTTATATGGATTTTAACACTACTTACAAGGGTGCTGTTGAAGCCTATAATCCGGGTGGCGGTAATATTAACAAGGCACGCTCTGCCCTGAGTTCAGGTATGGGTGCGGCGCTCGAATCAAATTATCCTATCGTTACAGATGCACCTGCTATCGATGAAAGCAAGCGATATGACACTGCATATTTCCTTGAAAATTGCTGGGAATACGATGTTTCCGACAGGGCCGCTATCAAGAGTGCGCTTATGAATAATGGTGCGCTTACTATCTCTTATTATTATGATGATGTTTATGAAAACGAAACAGCCAATGGCGGTACTGCATTTTACAATAACGTATACACCAAAACCAATCACGCAGTAACACTGGTGGGCTGGGATGATAACTACAGCGCCTCCAATTTCGCTGCTACTCCCGCAGGCAATGGTGCATGGCTCTGTAAGAACAGCTGGGATACCTGGTACGGAGAGGACGGATATTTCTGGCTCTCTTATTATGATACCAGTATTGCAAGAATTAATGCTCTTGGAATGGTAAAGGGTGATAAATATTCCCATATTTATCAGTATGCAGGATCTTATGACGGTTATATAAGTACTCGTAATTGTACGCTCAGCGGTGCAAATATATTTACCGCAGTAAATGATGATCCTATCACTGCTGTATCGTTCCAGACTGCTCAGCCAAACGCAACCTGTGATATTTATATTTTCACAGGCGTTGGAAGTACGCCCACAAGCGGCACTAAGGTGCTTGCTCAGAGCACTCAGGTAACCAATGCAGGTCTGTATACAATTGCACTGGATAATCCCGTAAATGTTACCAAAGGAACAAAATTCTCTGTTATAGTGGCACTTACATCCAGTGGTGAGCTTGGTCTTTGTCTTGATGACAATTCCAATAGCGCAGGTCACGGCTTCTATTGCACCAGCGATCCTCTCAGTGCTAATGTGACCTGGAAAGATACATATACTGCTTTTTATAACGATGTACATGTTAAGGCACTGACATCTCCCGCTGTCAAGCCAGCGGCGCCTGAGAACGTAAAGGCAACTGCAGGCACAGGCAAGGTAACCCTTACATGGAGCGCAGTAAGCGGCGCAACAAAGTACAGAGTACGCCGTAATGACGGCACAGGCTGGGTAACTCTGAAGGATCTGACAGCAACAAGCTATACTGATGAAGCAGTAACAAACGGCACAAAGTATTCCTATGTTGTTTATGCGTATGTGGGCGGAGCTTTTGGCGATGCTTCTGCGATAGTAACTGCGACACCTGTAAACACAGTTGCACAGAATGTCAAGGCAACAGCAGGCAATGCAAAGGTAACTCTTACATGGAGTGCAGTAAGCGGAGCAACAAAGTACAGAGTGCGTCGTAACGATGGCACAAAGTGGGTAACTCTGAAAGATATTACAACAACAAGCTATACTGATGAAGCAGTGACAAACGGCACAAAGTATTCCTATGTTGTTTATGCGTATGTGAACGGCGCATTTGGCGATGCTTCTGCGATAGTAACTGCGACACCTGTAAACACAGTTGCACAGAATGTCAAGGCAACAGCAGGCAATGCAAAGGTAACTCTCACATGGAGTGCAGTAAGCGGTGCAACAAAGTACAGAGTGCGACGCAACGATGGTACAAAGTGGGTAAATCTGGAGGATGTTGCAACAACAAACTATACTGATAAAGCAGTGATAAACGGCACAAAGTATTCTTATGCTATCTATGCGTATGTGAACGGCGCATTTGGCGATGCTTCTGCGATAGTAACTGCGACACCTGTAAACACAGTTGCACAGAATGTCAAGGCAACAGCAGGCAATGCAAAAGTAACCCTCACATGGAGTGCAGTAAGCGGTGCAACAAAGTACAGAGTGCGTCGCAACGATGGCACAAAGTGGGTAAATCTGGAGGATGTTGCAACAACAAGCTATACTGATAAAGCAGTGACAAACGGCACAAAGTATTCTTATGCTATCTATGCGTATGTAAACGGTGCATGGGGCGATGCTTCTGCGATAGTATCTGCAACACCCGCAAATACTGCAGCCCAGAATGTTAAGGCAGCAGCAACCAGCGGCAAGATCACAGTAACATGGAGTGCAGTAAGTGGCGCAACCAAGTACAGAGTACGCCGTCACGATGGTTCTGCATGGAGCAACTACAAGGATCTCGCAGATACAAGTCTGGTAGATGCAGCAGTAACTGCAGGCACCACATACAAGTATGCAGTATATGCATATGTAAACGGTGCATGGGGCGAGGCTTCTGCAATAGTTTCTGCAACAGCTAAGTGATTATAGCATAAAGTGATCCCCCTCTCGGTTGAGAGGGGGATTTTTTGTGTATCAGGGAAGCTTGTATATCGTCTTTTTGCCTACACCGCTCTGGATAAGTTCGCCGTCGGCGCAAAGTTCCTTGATGAGGTTATATGCCGCAGTTGTTTTGAGACCTGCAAGCTGCTCAACATCGCTGCGCACCACGAAGCCACGCTCCTTTACAAGCTCCAGCACCAGCGCCTTGTAGCCATCGGGGGCGGTGCGTTCCTGCTTTGCGTAGGAGAGGTTTGGCAGTACCGTGCGGAATGCACCCTGCACGGATTCGAATTCGGGAGATCTGTCATAACCGCTGTAAAGTCCCCGTATCTTGCTGATGCCGCAGCCGCAGCATTCCATAAGCTCGATGCGGCAGAGGGTATCGGCGAGGTTGGGATATCGGGGCTGAGAGATGCCCATATCCACCGCCTCCATAGAAAGACCCGCAGGCAGTCCGCCGAGAGACACGATCTCGATACGGTCGTCAAAGATGTTTACCAGTGTGCTGCCACTGTAGGAGTAATCACGGTGAACAATGGCGTTGAGGATGGCTTCGCTGACGGCATCCTGCGGATAGCTGTCAGCCGTGCGGCTTTCGGTGAGCTTTTCTATAAGCGTGCAGGAACGCACGAACTGCTGCAGGATGGATCCGCCGATAGTGCTGCTGTGGCTGATAGAGGATTTGTCGCAGCCGTTGAAGAGCGTCACCTTGATGCTGAATGGACATTGCTCGCTCAGCAGCAGTGCAAGATTCGTGTATCTGCCCTCGGTGTCAGTGAGATGCAGCGCATGCAGATGCTCGCTGTCGGAGGGGATATCGCATTCATCCAGCGCCAGCTTCAGTGTGGAGAAATGGAGCTGTGCAGGGCAGAGGTCGTTTTCATTGAAGCGGCCTGTGACATGAACAGGCTGAACACCTACGGTAGCGGATTCTTCGGCAGACGTCGGTATCGAGGCTGCTGTGCGGCTGTACGGCTTGTCGTTGCCCTTGCCGACCATAACTGCCACAAGATCCTTGCCCTTCAGTTGCACTGTTCTCACCTGCACAACGGCAGATATATCGGGCTGTATCGCTTCGAGTATCTCTCTTGCAGCGTGGGAAGCCGTTCCTGCTGGATCCTCCGTGCCGATCACAGTGCCATCCTCTCGTATTCCTATATAGATAACGCCGCCCTCTGCATTTGCGAAGGCTATGACCTCATCTATGATATCTGAGGTATAGTGTTCTTTAAGGCGGGTGCTGTAATTCTTGTCAGCCATGGGGAAAGCTCCTTTCTTACGTTTGCTTTCGCTTGCTGTTATTGTACCATTTGCCCCGCTTTTTGTCAAGCACTGGATTTTGTTATCAAAGCTATTTACATTTTGCGACAGTTGTGATATACTATATGTTGACAATAAACTGATATCATGGAGGATATTATGACAAAATTGCGGATAAAAGTGCCTTTACGGGTCATGCTGACGCTTATTCTGCTGTTTGCTAGCTTCAGTCTGTTGGGCATATCGGCATCGGCGGATCAATTGATGAAGACAGCAGCTCCTGTCATCTTGCCCGAAAGCGGAACTGTTTTCAGCAAGTCGCTGATAGTGAGCATAACCTGCGAGACCGAGGGCGCAAAGATACATTATACTATAGACGGCAGCGAGCCTACCGAGGAGAGTCCTGTATACTACGGTGCGTTTTATATAGACTCTGCCACGACGGTCAAGGCGTATGCTGTAAGCGAAGGCAGGGCTGACAGTGAGATAGTCACTGCAGAGTTCAAAAAGCAGTTCAGTGGAGGCGGCGGAGGCTCAGGCTCGGGCGGAGGCAGCGGATATTCCGCAGGCAGTGGCTCGGGCGGAGGCGTCAAGGAAAAGATGCCGAGATACAACGGTGAAAAGATGCCCTGGGATGAGATAGCAGCAGAAATAAGCCTTCTGGAACACGGCAGCGAGGTGGATATCTCCCTCAACGGACTGACGGATGTTCCGGCAGAGGTCATGCAGGCCATTGCAGATGTGGATGCAAAGGTTAATTTCAAAGTGGATGTCACAAAGGACTGGTACATAGACGGTGCGGATATCGTTGCTCCGATGGAAGCAGATCTTAGCGTAACAGAGCCTGATATCGAGGTGGAGCTAACCAATGGAATCGTGGGAGCGAAGCTGAGAGTCGGCGGTACGAACCATCCGACAAAGCTCAGCATACGCTTTGATAAAGAGTATGCAGGAAGCTTTGCAAATCTTTATAAGGCAGAGGATGGAACGCTCACATTTGTTGACTGCGTAAAGCTGGATGAAAAGGGCAATGCAAAGCTGCTGGAACTGAGCGAAAAAGGCGATTATATCGTTCTGATGGGTCAGTACAGTATGCTGCTTCACGATGTGAATAACGATGGTGATATAGATACAGAGGATGTAACGGCTCTGCTGTTCGATATCGTTCAGCTGCAGCCTGCTGCAAATCCTGACATGTGTGATGTGACGGAAAACGGCACGATAAATGCGTATGACGCTGCGGCGCTGATCGCATTTCTGTCCGCAATAGGGTTATAAGCTCTTCCATCCATCATCATATGTAAATTATCATCCATCATATATTGTAAATAGTACAACGCCTGCTGAGCTTATCGGCAGGCGTTTTGTGTGTCTGTATTATATGAGAGCTTTGCCTATTGAAATAATCCCGCATCAGTGATATAATATGTTCAGAAGATATTACTGATATTTAATTTGACGGAGAATAAATAATATGTTGGAAAAAATACAGAATATTGATTTCATGATACTTGACGGCATCCAGGAACACCTGCGCTGTGATTTTCTGGATGCGGTGATACCTGTGATGACTCATCTCGGCATCGTCATGTGGATAGTTCTTGCGCTGGTGTTCATGTTCGTGAAGAAATACAGGCTCTGCGGTATCTCTATGGGCGCAGGAATGATAACAGGCCTGCTTGTGGGCAATGCGCTGCTGAAGAATCTGATACAGCGAGACCGTCCCTGCTGGATAAACGAATCCGTGCAGCTTCTGGTGGAGATCCCCGAGGATTATTCCTTTCCGTCAGGACATACACTGGCGTCCTTTATCTCGGCGATAGTGATATTCCGCTATGACAAGAGGTTGGGAACTGTTGCGCTGATATTTGCGGCGTTCATGGCGTTTACGAGACTGTATCTGTATGTGCATTTCCCGTCCGATATATTCTGTGGCGTGCTGCTTGCGGCAGCGGTTGCCATAGTTGTGGATATTGCGGTGAGGAAGATCACCGCCAAATATAATCTGTTATGATCGTATTATTTTGTCGTACATACGTCTGAACCAGCGTTTGATGGTGAAGCTTAAAGTTGCTTTTTCTCCCGGCATCAGCAAGCCTTTCAGATACTTTTCGTCCCATGCCTTGTTTTCGGCAAGCGCCATAGCACGGCGCTCGACGGGAGTTGCAAGGTTATAGGCGACTCTTCTGTCGAACTTCTCAAATGTTTCGGGACTTGTGTCAATGGTGACGATAGCCTTGTTCAGATCCAGCATAGCGTTTCCTCCTTAGGTAGATTTGTGATGTGTTGTGAGGTCAGTATATCATATACGGCGAATAAAAGCAATATGTTTTTGTGAAAAACGTCAATGCGCCCAATTTTCCATATATGGATTTTTGTACATGTTGACGATAATGTAAAGCAATAAATACTGGAAATCCTGCATGTTCTCCACGGTGTGGCATGCAGGATTTTTTCATTTTATGGTTTAGTATATTGACAAAATTTAGGATGCGTGCTAAAATAGCAGAAGATAATAATTTAGGAGGGGTACAGTGGCGAGAATAAATAAATCATTGCTTACAAAGCTGGAAATAATCCAGGTGGCTACCAACAGCTTTCTGGAAAAGGGTTATTCAAACACCACTGCCAGCTCGGTATGCAAGGAGCTTGGCATGAGTACAGGAAATCTGACATTCCACTTTCCCACGAAGGAGCATCTGCTTGCGGTGCTGGTGGATATGCTGTGCAGCTTCCAGCGGAAGATGATGGAGAAGGAGGCAGACGAGGGCTACAGCTCCGTTATGGCGATATGTCTTGAGCTTATGGCGATGGCTTCCATGTGCGAGGAGGACGGGATCGCAAGGGATCTGTACCTTTCGGCGTATACCAGTTCGATATCACTTGCAAAAATACGCCTTAATGACGTACACAGGGCAAAGCAGGTGTTCACACAATATTGTCAAGACTGGACGGACGAACAATTCACTGAGGCTGAAATACTGGTTTCAGGCATAGAATATGCCACGCTCATGACGACGCCTGATTCACCAACGTTGGAAATACGCATAGCAGGCGCACTGGAGCATATCCTTAGCATATATAATGTCCCAGAGGAGCTGCGTAAAATGAAGATAAAGCGTGTGCTGGATATGGATTACCGCAGTATCGGGCGGCGTGTGCTGGCAGAGTTCAGGGACTATGTTCAGCAGACGAATTACGATGCACTGGAGCAGCTTTTCTATTCGAGCGTACGGTAATAATCGGCTACAAGCTGTTGATATATAAGCAATTTTCAAGGAGGAACTACTATGACAAAAGCAAAAAAGATGACTTCTGCGTTTATTGCAGCGGCAGCGGCGCTAATATGTGCGCTGTTCTTTATGATGCCGATGACCGCATTTGCAGAGGACTGTATTCACACAGATTCAAATTCCGATGGCTTCTGCGATAACGGCTGCGGAGCGTATAACTTCAACTGCGGCACGTATGACTGGGATACATACACCCCCATCACCACAGCTGAGGAGCTTCAGGCAATCAATGATGATCTCAGCGGCAACTATGTTCTGATGAACGATATTGACCTTGACGGTGTTACATGGACGCCTATCGGAAACGATACGACATATTTCACAGGTAAGTTCAGCGGAAATGGCAATGTTATCAAAAATCTGACCATAACAGCTGCCAACGGCGCACAGGGACTTTTCGGATACAATAGCGGTACCATTATCAACCTCGGCATTGAGAACGGCAGCATTAGCGGCTACACCGCAGGCGGTGTGTGCGCTGAAAACTACGGTACTATCAATGGCTGCTACAATAACGCAGATGTAAGCGGCAAGAATGCAGGCGGTATATGTGGTAATAACTACGGTACTATCTCAAACTGCTATAATACAGGCGATATTATAGGCACATACTCATATTCTAATGTGGGCGGTATCTGCGGTTATGTTGCAAAAGATTGTTCTGTAGAATATTGCTATAACACAGGCGCAATAACTGCTGAAGACAATAACAGTAGTATCGGCAGCATCGCGGGACTGACATATTACGACCCTCCTACAAACTGCTATTATCTTGAGGGAACAGCGACATACTGTTGTCATACATCAGAAGACGGTGGACAAGCAACTCTGCATACCAACGGAGTAAAGACCCTCGCAGAGCTTTGTACGCTTGACATCGACGGCGAAAACGGCACAGTATGGTCAGCAGGCGCAGTGACAGAGGGCACGGCTGACGGCAATCTCCGTACAGATAAGCTGACTCTGCCTTACCTCACTGTATTCGGCGCTGACAGCGCTCCCGAGGGTGGCACTGTTGATAAGTTCGACTTCGGCTATAACGGCTCTGAAGACTGGCAGGAATACACCCCCATCACCACAGCAACCGAGCTTCAGGCTATCAATGATGATCTTGACGGTAATTACGTTCTGATGAACGATATTGACCTTGACGGCGAGGAATGGACGCCTATTGGCGACAATAGCTATAGTCCTAATGCATTTACAGGCAAGTTCAGCGGAAATGGCAATGTTATCAAGAATATCAGCGTTACAGATGCTTATTGTGCAGGTCTGTTCGCTGAGAATGACGGACTTATCATGAATCTCGGCATTGCAAGCGGCAGCATAAGCGGCACCTATGCAGGCGGTATATGTACGTATAACAACGGTACGATCTTCGGCTGCTATAACAATGCCGATATAACAGGAAGCTATCAATTTGCAGGCGGCATTTGTAATACAAACTATGGTACTATAGATAATTGCCTTAATTCAGGCAGCGTGACTAATACAAAAGTTGATGCCAGTCTTACAAATGCAGCAGGCGGTATTGTGGGCAACAACTTTTCCTATTCTATAATCAGCAACTGCGTTAATATGGGTAACGTAAGCGCCGAAGATGAAGCAAATGCAATTATTGGCGATGACGATGCCCATGGAGAATATATAACAAATTGCTATTATCTTGACACCACTGCGGAACACGCTTTGTATTATAGCGAATACGTCACCAGCGTTTATTCCGACAGCGGCAAGATGACCCTCGCAGAGCTGTGCGCGCTTGACATTGACGGCAACGGCGCAGTATGGTCGGCTGGAAGCGCTTCCTTTACAGCGGAGGATGTGACCGTTGACGAAAACGACGAGCGCATGGGTACTGCTTCTGTAAAGCTGCCTTATCTCACCGTATTCGGAGAGAACGCTCAGCAGACAGCGGAGCTTGACTTATACAACTTCTCCCTTACCGATACTCCCGATTGGCAGACATATACCCCCATCACCACAGCAGCCGAGCTTCAGGCTATCGAGGATGATCTTGACGGCAATTACGTTCTGATGAACGATATCGATCTTGCCAATGTTGAATGGACGCCCATTGGAAACAATACAACATATTTCACAGGTAAGTTCAGCGGCAATGGTAAGGTTGTAAAAAATCTGACAATTCCTACCCAAGGCAATTATATAGGACTTTTCAACGTAAACAGAGGTCTTATTATGAACCTCGGCGTTGAGGGAACAGTTACAAGCAGCGGCGGTTATTATGGCGGCGGAATCGTTGGCTTGAATTACGGCACGATAAGCGGCTGCTATTTCAAGGGAGATGTAAGCGCACAATCACAGCAGGGCGGAATCGTTGGTTGGAACGCTCAGGAAGGTATCGTAGATAATTGCTTCGCAATTGGCAGCGTTACAGGCTCGGGAAATTATGCAGGCGGTATCGTTGGTTTTAACGACGGCAGAGTAAGCGACTGCTACTGTGCAAGCACGGTAACTCTTACAGGCGAATATACCGACAAGGGCGGCGTATGCGGCACGAATGTCGGCACTATCACCAACTGCATTTACAACAAGGATATCTACACCGATGAGGACAACACCGAGGGCGTAGATGGTCTCCTGACACTGGATATGACCGCAGGCAACGCACTGTATACCTTTTGCTTTGATAGCGATGTATGGGGCTACAAGGCTGTTGACAAGGATAACTGCATAGCTTATTATCCCTATCTCAAGGCATTCGGAGAGGAAAGTGCGGCATCTGTTTCCTACGAAACAAAGTTCAGCATTGAGTATGACGAGGATAAGGGTACTCCCGTTTACGGCGAGGATCTGCATTTCATCATCAGCGCACTCGTTAAGTTCGATGGCATGGAGAAGTTTGCTCCCGCAGTTGACAGCTATGCAGACGGCGAGGGAAGCTTCAGACTTACTTGGGGCGATGTGGCAATAACTGAGTATTTCCCAATCTATGATTGTGCTGTACTTGAGATGAAGACAGAATTCCCGGTACAGAATATATCGGTAGGCGAACAGACGATATGGTTGGAATATATCGCCGATGACAGTGACTTTTTCTGCGATCTCTCAGTATCCTGCACTATAACCGTTGCAAAGGCTGTTATTGACAGCGTGACTATCGAGATAGACGCACCTCAGCCTGAGGTGGCTCTTGATATGGAGCCTGTTGTAACTCCTGAGGGAATGTATTATGAGTTGGTCTGGTCTAATGACAACAATAATGTAAATTATACCGATGGCGAGTATGGCAATACATATCGTGCATTTTTCCGGATCTGGCCAGACGACAATCATGCGTTTGCCGATACCGTTACAGTAACGGCACCCACCGAGGATTTCGAAGTTGAGCTTGACAGCGATCTTTATGTGGAAATCTATTTCCCAACACTGCCCAAGGGTACTATGCCTGTTGTAACAGCTACTCCGGGCAACGGAGAGATACAGCTGGAATGGGAGGCAATCGAAGGCGCAGATCTGTACCGTGTGCGCAGAAATGATGGCAGCGGCTGGGTGAACTACGCCGATGTTCAGAATACAGTTTATACAGATACCGATGTTGAGAACGGAAAGGAATACAAGTACGCAGTTTATGCACGCATAAACGGTGAATGGAGCAAGGCTTCCAATATCGTGGGTGTAGCTCCTGTCGGTGAGGTCACCATTACCGCAGCAGAAGCTTACGGCGACAGCATAGAGCTTGAGTGGACGGCCATTTCCAATGCAGAGAGCTATCGTATCCGCAGGAATGACGGCAGCGGCTGGGTGAATTATCAGGATCTCACCGATACATTGTATACCGATACAGATGTAACAGCAGGCAAGAGCTACCGTTACGCAGTATATGCAAAAGTGGACGGCGCATGGAGCAAGGCGTCAAATATCGTAACTGTCGTTGTTAAGCCCGCAGCTGCTGAGAATATTACTACAACAGCAGTAAATGACGGCGTGCTTATCGAATGGGACGAGGTAGCAGGCGCAGAGCTTTACCGCATTCGCAGAAACGACGGCAGCGGCTGGGTGAACTACAAGGATATCACTGATGCATCGTATACCGATACAGATGTAACAGCAGGCAAGTATTACTATGCTGTGTATGCGAGAGTGAACGGCGCGTGGAGTGAGGCGTCCGAGGTCGTGACTATTGTTGTCAAGCTGACAGCGGCAGAGAATGTGACCGCAGTGGCAACGGGCGATGGCGTGCTTATCGAGTGGGATGAGGTAGCAGGTGCAGAGCTTTACCGCATCCGCAGAAACGACGGCAGCGGCTGGGAAAATTACAAGGATCTTACTGATACATCGTATACCGATACAGAAGTAACAGCAGGCAAGTATTACTATGCTGTGTATGCGAGAGTGAACGGCGCGTGGAGTGAGGCGTCCGAGATCGTGACTATTGTTGTCAAGCTGACAGCGGCAGAGAATGTGACCGCAGTGGCAACGGGCGATGGGGTGCTTGTCGAGTGGGACGAGGTAGCAGGCGCAGAGCTGTACCGTATCCGCAGGAATGACGGCAGCGGTTGGGTGAACTACAAGGATCTCACCGATACATCGTATATCGACACAGAAGTAACGGCAGGCAAGTATTACTATGCTGTGTATGTGAGAGCGAACGGCGTGTGGAGTGATGCGTCCGACATCACAAGCGTAACGATATAAGCGAATAAGAACACCGCACTGTGGCGAGGCTGCAGTGCGGTGTTTTTATATCTGTGCTGCGTGAAAAAGATCTTCTGCCGTGATCGCAGAGGAATCTCACGAAAGCGGAGCGGTATTGTCAAAGCAAAAACGGATCGCTTTAATGGCGATCCTATCGTAGTTTTTGAAATTAAAAACCCGTCCATGGGACGGGTTAAAATATGGTCGAGATGAATCACGCCCGCTATCGCTAGCGACCTTTTAAGTGGCTTTGCTATGCAGTTTGTAAGTCCCTTTTGGAGTATTATACACCTGTTTTGGGGAGTTGTCAAGTTTATCGATACAGATTTTCTTTTTTATATAAAAACCGACATTTTGAATAATATTTCACTAAATTATTTCAGAAATTTAAAATTTTCTTTAATTATTTTAAAATTAATTTTAAATTTCAGTTGACAATTTCAAAAAACTCTTATATAATTTAAGAAAAGAGGTGAAAATTGAAATGATGGAGATAGAACTTAGAAATTTGATTTCAAAAATTCAATCCGCACAGGCGGAGTTTCAGACCACAGAGGTCAAGAGGGCACAGAACGCCGCTCCGGATAAGCTGTACGACACGCTTTCCTCGTTCTCCAATCAGAACGACGGTGGAGTTATCGTGTTTGGATTGTATGAAAATGAGGGCTTCGCTGTAACGGGAGTGAACGATGTGCAGGAGCTTCAGAAAAAGGTGATGGAGCAGTGCAATCAGATGGAGCCTCCAGTGAGGGCACTGTTCACTGTTGCTGAGGTTGACGGTAAGAATGTAGTTGCCGCTGAGATTCCTCCTATAGATATAACCGAAAGACCGTGCTTTTATCAGGCAAAGGGACGCATAAAGGGTTCCTATATTCGCGTTGGTGACGCAGATATCCCAATGACCGAGTACGAAGTATACAGCTACGAGGCTTATCGCAAAAAATATCAGGACGACATCCGCCCGATCGAACGTGCAGAGGTATCCTCGCTTAATGAAAGCAAGGTCAACAGGTATCTCTATCGTCTGAAAGATAACAAACCAAATCTGGCGGCTTTGGAGGACAGTCAGATAATGAAGCTTTTAAGCGTTGTACGAAACGGCAAGCCTACGCTATCTGCCGAACTTTTGTTTGGCTTATATCCACAGGCGTTTCTGCCGCAGCTGTCGATAATAGCGGTATCTGTCCCTGGAACACAGATAGGTGATGTGGACGCTGACAGAGCGAGATTTCTCGACAACAAGCGTATTGAGGGCACTATCCCTGAAATGCTGGAGGGAGCAATGAGCTTCGTCAAGGCCAACACCCGTAAGCGTACCGTTATTGATAAAGAAGGCAACCGCAGTGATATAACAGACTATCCCCTCAACGCAGTGCGTGAGATAGTGCTGAACGCTCTCGTTCACAGGGATTACAGTATTCATACAGAGGGTATGCCAATACAGCTTGCAATCTACACTGACAGGCTGGAGGTCACCAACCCTGGCGGACTTTATGGCAGGCTGACGATAGACACCCTCGGAAACGCACAGCCCGACACAAGAAATCCCGTCCTTGCAACCGCTTTGGAGGTTATGGGAGTTACCGAGAACAGATATTCGGGTATTCCGACTATCCGCAGAGAGATGCAGGAGCAGAAGCTACCTGCGCCAGAGTTTTTCAATGCCCGAGGCGAGTTTAAGGTGATCCTACGTAACCACACTGATGAGCAGACAGCTGTTACTGATAAGACTGCCGCTATACTTGAATTCTGCCGTACTCCCCGCAGCAGACAGGAGCTGTCGGAGTTTCTCGGCGTTACATCCACCACTTATGCGATAAAGAGGTATGTGCAGCCGCTTATTGGTGAGGGGCTGATAAAGCTCTCCAATCCCAATGCCCCGGGAAGCAGGAGCCAGAAGTATACTTCTATATAAGTATTGCAATCCGAATCAGTTTAAATAATTAATCCTCCTATGGCTCCCATTATTTATGCCATAGGAGGTTCGACTTAATTATGATATTTAATTATATAGTTTAGGTGAACTATAATACTATACCATAATAGTCATTGATGTTCAAGTGTTTTACAAAATTTTTTATGTTACCTTATAAAGTTTGTAGGATGATATAGAATTACAAATAGAGAATTGTACATTTTCAAATATTGAAAAAAACGTAATAATGTTGTATAATAATATATGTAAAAGAAGTGTATGAAACGGCCTAGTGGATCTAGGCAACCAGGTGCTATGAGGTGGCCTCACTGCGACGACAGGAGGACAGAGTATGAAAACGACACGCACCTACATTTTATTATGGCTGTTAGTGATTTTGGTGGAAATTGGCTATTCTATCTGGATCTGTAGCAACCTCAGTGGCAGCCCGATTATGATACAGCTGCTTAATCTGTTCCTCTCGCCCAGGCTTGACTTCATTCAGTGGTATTTACTCTTGCGAATTGTTGGCAAGATAAAAGAGACCATCGAAAAAAATAACTGAGGCGAAAAAAACTCATAGCACAAAGGGGCTTGTTTAAGCCCCTTTATTCATTGTAGCTTTAGCGAAAATAAACCACCGCTTGAAGCGGTGGAATAGAAAATCTTTAGATAAAAGAGTCCTCCTATGATATAATAGAAGCGGGTTTGGCGACCGCATCAGAAATCAAAGGAGGACAATGTCATGAATGACAATCATAGTTTATCACATTCTAAATGGAATTGCAAGTATCATATAGTGTTTGCACCAAAATATCGAAGGCAAGTAATATATGGACAGATAAAGGCAGACATAGGAAAGATACTACGAATGCTGTGTGAACAGAAAAAGGTAAATATCATAGAAGCGGAGGCTTGTCCTGACCATATACACATGTTGGTGGAGATACCGCCGAATATGAGTGTATCGTAATTTATGGGATATCTGAAAGGAAAAAGCTCGCTGATGATATTTGACAGACACGCGAATTTGAAATACAAATATGGCAATCGGCACTTTTGGTGTAGAGGGTACTATGTGGACACGGTAGGGAAAAACAAGCAGAAGATAGAAGAATATATCCGAAATCAGCTGCAAGAAGACATAGCAAATGACCAAATAACACTGAAAGAGTATGTTGACCCGTTTACGGGTAGCAAGAATACGTAAGCAAAAAATAACAGCCGCTTGAGCGGCTGCTAGTGAATGAGATGCGGTTGCCAGACTTTCAGTGTGCCTTCAGGCACAAGCCGGTAATACGCCCTTGAAGGGCGAGAGCAAACCACCAGTTCAACTGGTGGTTTTGAT
>JAZSGG010000059.1:0-42417 GCA_045532595.1 Oscillospiraceae bacterium
ATCCAGACCGATATTCTTATCCAGGACACGGAAAGGAATGGGGTTTACAGTGCCATACTTGTTATCAAGGATCTCCTTGGTGTTGATGTAGTAAACACGCTGGTCACGGCCTGCTTCACCGCCGTATGTGATACGACCGCCGAGATCCTTCAGGGTGTTCATTATAGCATCGCCGAGGTCACCTGCAAAAACGGAGGGAGACATATCGGACTTGTACTCGAACACGCCTGCCTCTGCTGCAACTTCAACGACCTTGCCGTCAGCAACGATAAGAGCGCACTGACCCTCGTTTACTGCAATAGCAGAGCCGTTTGTGATGATGTTATCTGCACCGTTGTTGGTTCCCTTGCTGCCTACACGCTTGTGAGCCTTAGCTGCAAGAATGTCGGATGACATTGCATCGTAATAAAAGTATTCCTTATACTGATCCGCTAAAGTGCCGGATACAGCGTTTATTGCTGCCTTAATTAATCCCATAATATTACTCCTTTCAGATTACAAGATATTTATATTTTACAGCAAAAACACCAAAATGTCAATATATTGTATCATGTTATTTTGTTAAAATTTCAGTGACAATTTTTTATTCGAATACATCTTGACAAACATGTTGGTATATAGTATAATATTATAGTCAAAATATTCAATGTCGGGGTGTGGCGCAGTTGGTAGCGCGCGAAGTTTGGGACTTCGATGCCGCAGGTTCGAATCCTGTCACTCCGACCATTTTTTTACCCTGAAATTAGTTTAAGGAGGTAATGATCGTATAGACACTGTACATATCAACAAAGATAACGATTATATTTCGAAAGCGGATATTGATGCAGTACTATATCAACGCAAAGTCATTCCTGCTGCAAGCGAGATCCAGAATCGTATTTTAAACACTTACCGTCTTTCTGATGAATTCAGACGCAGCTATGGTGAATATTTGTTCGCAAATAATCCCGACAGCAAGCAAATATGTACTGCCTTTGATGTTCTCAAACGCTGTAAACACATTGACTCAGCAGATATCTCTGAATATCGTGATATCATTATTGATATGCTGTATTCAAAGCTTGTTCTGGGTTTTAAGTATTACGAATACTTCCACTACAACTTTGAGAACACACCGATTTGTGACCGATTTGAGTTTTTATCCAACAATATTCGAAACAGCTACTATTCAAAACTCAATAACAGCAGAAAGCACAACAATATTCTCAATGATAAGTTCCTGGCATATAAGCTCTTCAAACCTTATTACGGACGTGATATGATTTCTGTAACAGAAAAAGACTTTGATGCTTTTTCTTCGTTTGTACAAGCCCACTGCCGTTTTTTACTGAAACCGTCAGGTAATTACGGCGGTAACGGTATCTCTTGGATCGAATGTGATCATAACACAGACATACGAGCTTTATTTGATAAGCTTGTTTATGAACACAAAAAGTTCATTTGCGAAGAAGCTGTTATTGCTGCCGACTACATGAAAAAGCTTTATCCGAATTCAATAAACACCGTTCGTGTACTAACCTATTACAATGAACCTGATGAGCCTGTTGTGCTGTGCGCTCTTCAGCGTGTAGGGCAGAACAGATCTGTAGTTGACAATTACAGTTCAGGGGGCATCATTGCTTCCATTGATCTTGACAGCGGCATAATCAATTCCGGCGGTGTTGATAAAAACCACTATCATTACACTTCTCATCCGGATACAGGTGTTAAGTTTGAAGGTTTTAAGATCGAAAACTGGAATGAACTTCTATCTTTGGTAAAGCAGACGGCTAAACTATTACCACAGGTCCGTCTCATCGGTTGGGATATGGCAGCTTCAGCCAATAAAGGCTGGCAGATAATCGAAGCAAATGCTCATCCATGGGTAGAAATGCATCAATTCTGCCGCTCTGAAGGGTTAAGAAGATTTTTTGAAGAAAAAACCGAGTGGAAAAAACATGGCATAACAACCACAAATAATCATGCAAAATGAGTTCGGCAACACCGGACTCATTTTTATTTATATATCAACTTCAGCGATTTTTATTCCGAAACCGACTTCTGTAAGCAGAACTATCTGCTATGCTTATAATTATTGACCGTCAGATGCAACTTACACTTAACTGCTACTTGATTTGACGAATGTAATATGGTATAATTAGTCATTACATATTAAAACGATCAGGAGTATAAAATGGATAAGAAACTCGAATATCTGCACGAGATGTTATGCAAGATATCAGAGCTGCGCTCTGAGGCGGATGCGGATGCTCTTTTCAAGGAGTATTCTCCCCTGCTGAGCGATGGTGATGATGTCTGCTTTGCTGCGATCACAGAGGAACTGCGCTCGCTTTGCAGTGAGCTTATCATGCTGCGACAGAGTGCTTCTGACAACCTCACCGATACGGAGATGTCCGCTCAGCAGCAGGCAGAATTTGCTGAGGCAGACCGTGTAATTACACAGAATCTGTTCAACTATCATTTCCAGCCCATTGTTGATGCCCGTAACGGCGAAATATATGCTTATGAGGCACTGATGCGTCCCGACAGCGATATCTGTCCCAGCCCTTACCACATAATAAAATATGCTGAATACAGTGACAGGCTCAACGATGTGGAGCGTGCGACATTTCTCAATGTGCTGAGACTTATAGGTATACTTGATAAGAACTATGATTTCTTCGCAAGCAGACGGGTATTCATAAACAGCATCCCTAAAACTGTTCTTTCCGATGCTGACAGACGCAGTGTGAATGAGCTGCTCTCGACATATTCCGACAAGGTCGTTGTTGAAATGACCGAGCAAGGCGAGCTTAACGATGACAAACTCAACGATATCAAGAAAACATACAATGATCTGAATGTGAAGATCGCCATTGACGATTACGGAACAGGCTACTCCAATGTGCAGAACCTGCTGAGATACATGCCTGATTATGTAAAAATAGACCGTTCCCTGCTCAGCGGCATACAGAACGATCAGAAAAAGCGCCATTTTGTGCGTGAGATAATTAATTTCTGCCACGACAACGGTATACTTGCTCTGACTGAGGGTATTGAGACCGCCGAGGAGCTTCGCACGGTCATTCTGCTGGGTGCTGACCTGATACAGGGTTACTACACCTCACGTCCTGCCCGTGCTGTCATTGAAGCTATACCATACGAAATCAGGCAGGAGATAATCAGATATCATCAGGAGCGTGAGGATGGCATAAAGCTGCACATCTACACTGCGGACAGTAATGAACGCATTGCTCTCGAACAGCTTGCTAAGGATGGATATACTTCTGTATTCATCGGCAGCGACTGCAGCGATGTGACTCTCGCAGGCACGCCAGGCACAGAAATCAATATCCGCATAGAAACAGATAAGGAATTCAAAGGCACCATCACGCTTGACAATGTCAATATATGCAGTACCAGAAACAGACCTTGTATCAGCATTGGCGAAGGCTGCGATGTGCGGCTTGAGCTATCCGGCAGCAGCAAGCTGAAGAATGGCGGTATCCGAGTGCCTGAAAGCTCACGCTTTATCTGCTGCGGCGGTGGCGAGCTTGCTATATCGGTAGACGGCGCCTGCTTCTTCGGCATAGGTAACGATGGCGAATCGAAGCACGGCGAGCTTATCTTTGAACAGGGCGTTACCATTGATAACGAATCAGCTTCAGGCGTATGTATAGGCTCGGGTCTCGGCGGAAAGATCAGCATCAGACAGGGTCGTTATTCACTCAATATGCGCGGATACATGGGTGTGGGTATCGGTGCGATGAACGCTGATGCGGATATTGACATCTTTGCTTCCGATATCAACATGGATCTGACATTGCAGAACGGCGCCGCTATCGGTTCTCTTTATGGCAACACGTCTGTCAACGCAATGCATTCTTCTGTAAAGCTGTATATGTCAGGCAGCGATATCGTTGGTATAGGCAACGTAAACGGCAAGCACAGCAAGTTCAGTGTTACTGAAGCAAATACGATATTCAATATCGTTGCGGATAATTGCTCCGCTATTGCGGCACTCAGGGGTGATACTTACTTTGAAATCAGCAAGGCAAGTATGCATATAACCGCAGAGGGCGACAGAGCGCTTGCTATAGGCGGTCTTGACGGCAACACTAAGTTCTGCCTGACAAACTCTGACACCGCTATAAAGCTGGTGACATCCTGCAACTGGAAGGACTGCGTCGGCAGGGATGATATCGAGATAAACGGCGGCAGAACGAGATTTATAGTAAACAACGAAGAATATTTTTATAAATAAAGGTTGGAATCAGAATGAAGATATACTGCATCAGCGAGGGCGAATTACAGCTCATAGAAAATGGCAAGACTACAAATGTGGAATGCCAGCGTGTGACCAATTATCTTGAAACCTTGCAGCGCATGAAGCAGCGTGACGAGTGGAAGACCACGGGCAAGGGTGCGAAATTCATGAACGTAGAGCAGAAGGAATACGGCGATGAGACCGCTCACGGCGAGCCGTTGCTGCGTTCCTTGGGAAGCTTTGGCGACAAGCTGCTCTATTGCACTTTCACGGATGGCATGGGCGGTATGTACCGTAAGGACACCGAAAGCGGCGATGAGAGCTATATCTTTGCAAACAAGGAATACGACCTGACAGGTGTTTATTCGAATGGCGAGAAGTGTGTTCTCACCTGCGCGATGGGCAGATATGAGCGCCATATAGGTATCGTCAACATGGAAAACGGCGATGTTTCTCAGATAACAGAAGGCTTCACCAGCGAGACGCATCCGTTTATCTCTAAAAAGGACAGCAGCAAGATATTCTACACCGCCATGGGCTATGCGAGAAATCAAAGCGGACAGGTAATGGAAAAGAGTCCCTGCTCGATATGCTGGTATGACGAAAGCACGGGCGTTCTGGATGAGCTTGTTGCCAACGACGGTTTCGACTACATAAAGCCATCCGATGACATGGACGGCAATCTTTACTATATCAAGAGGAAATACGAGCCGACAAAGAAGGACAGCAACCTGCTTATGGATATAGTCCTCTTCCCTTACAGGATAGTGAAAGCCATCGGCGGATTCCTGAGCGTGTTCTCGATGGCGTTCGGCGGAGAGCCTTTGCGCACAGGCGGCAGGAATCCTGCGAAATCACGAACGGCGGATGAGCGTGAGCTTTTCGTTGAGGGCAACATGATAAAGGCTCAGCGCCTTTC
Source organism: Oscillospiraceae bacterium (assembly GCA_045532595.1). Lineage (GTDB taxonomy): Bacteria > Bacillota > Clostridia > Oscillospirales > Ruminococcaceae > CAG-115. Next base: position 5,166 of record JAZSGG010000059.1, read on the forward strand.
CGATAACTCCGACGAGGGAATCATCCCCTCTGACTGGGTGCTTGTGAGAAACACAAAGGGCGAGGAGACTGTTCTGAAGAAAGGTGTCATGGATTACCGCATCATGGATAACGGAGATATCGTATACTCCAACGGCAATGCGGTGCGTATCCTTCACAAGGACGGCAAGGATGAAAGGCTCTGCAAGCTGAAGCTTGCCAACCACATAACGATAATCGAGTAGCATTAAAGGCTGTTGTACGGGTTTACAACAGCCTTTTGCTTATTATTCTATGGATATAAGATAGTCAAGAATAACATTACCATGCTCATCAGGTGAAGTAAAGCGTGGGCAATTGTAACGTTCAAAGCACCAATCGTCTTCTTTGCGTTTCATACCATGCCCGTTCAGCTGTGCAAGACACATTTCATGAGTCTCCATAGTGTAGAAATCGCCGCTTCCCTCTTTAGCGTAAAGATAACACACGGCATAGTCGAGCGGCTCAATATCTACATATTCAAACCCTACAGGAACTGATGTGTCGCACGGAAACAGCATTCCTATCCAGTATTCAGGCGTGCCGTCTACAATATGGACAGCGCCTATGTATGCGTCGCCGTTTATAGGGAGAGACGGCATACCTTCCAATGCGGCAAACCAGTTGTTTTCCCACCATTCGCCCCAGTTCGGAGAGCTATCGTATTTCCTGCCGATAAGTCTGCATGCGGGAGAGCTTTCGGTCTTGATATCAATAATCTTGACTGCCATTTATAACCTCCGTTTTATATAAACGACCTGACAACAAACAAGATCAGCATATGCAGCGGATAAAACGAATAGCAAAAATACTGAAACCATTTGCTGTGATAACCCTGTCTGCCTTTATACAACCATATCGGGATAAGCGCCAGCAGCGCAAAGCCCTGTTGCGGAAAAAACACAGTGCCGCCGAACATAGATATCTCGTACTGCAGACCGCTCAGAAGCTCAAAGTTTATGTAATACAAAGCTGCAGCTTGTCCGATAAAGCACCACCATCTGCGACCCCTGAAAAAGTAGAATGCAAGTATGGTCAGAACTCCTGCGCCGTTGTAATCCACAAAGGTTATGATACCGAGCAGATAACCAACAACGATAGTTACAACACCTGTTAGTATCCGCAGCCACAGCTTGTCTTTTTTTCGTGCAAGCTCATTAAGATGCATGGCACCTATACCTATCAGAAAGGTCCAGAGAACATTCTGATGAAACGGAAATAAGAATCCGCTGCTGTACATAAGGTTGAAAGGTATTTCGGAGATGACAGCGAATATCAGCAGGCGCAACACATATTTCTTCAGATTTTTTGTGCGAAAGTAGCCTTCCACTGTCATGAAAGCAAATATCGGAAACGCAAGTCTGCCGATGCAGGTGAGCCAGTCGTTGCCTGAGATCACAGTAGCCCACAGGTGGTCGCACAGCATGAAGAGCATCGCAATTACATGCAGTGTGGCTGAGCTGATGTCAAAGCCCTGTTTAGCAGAATTTGTATTTGAAACAGATGATGCAGTCATGTTTTACTCCTGATGATGATATTCTTGCCAATAAAGGCAAAACCGCAGCGTTCATAAAATGGTATCAGTGAATCCTCGCAGATAACATACACCTCCGAGGGTGACAACGACGCCGAAACAGCTTTCACCAGACACGAAGCAGCACCCTGCCCTCTGCAAGCTTTTCGGCAGGCGACCTGAGATATCAGCGCCTCGCCGTTTATATCATGCTGTATCACAAGTGCGGCTTTATCGTCTAGCGTGCAGCAGCGGCTGACTCCGTGCCGCACCCTGTGAGACATATCCAGATACCAAGGCTCGAATTCAATATCAAAGCCCTCGCTGATTATGGAATATACATCGCTCAGCGAAGGGGCGGCGTTAAAATCAGATGAGTTGGTGGCTGAGCCGTCAAAACGCATCACATTAACTGATGAGCTGTCAGCGTGAAGCTGTTCCGCAAGCGCTTTTCCTAAGCTTTCGGAGCAGAATATCTCGGCAAAGCCGTTCATGCGGAGAAAGTCCGCAAGCTCCTCAATATCGGCAGAGCTGTCGTCACAGATGACGAACGATCCGTCCAGCGAGGACAACACGCAATTTCCCTGCCTGTAGAAGCGACAGAAATCATACTTCGTGCCGTATGCCTGATAAAGAGCGTTTATCTTGCCTGCTTCGATGCCACGGGCAGCTTGACAAACGAAATTATCGGCATTAAGGATGCGCTCTATCATAATTCGCAGCAGCGCTTCGCCATTGCTTCGGCAAGCTGTTTAGTGGCTGCAAAATCGCTCTCCTTAATTACGCAGGCGGGAGAATGCAGGTATCTGCACGGCACGGAAAGCGCACAGGTGCGAACTCCGCCACGGCTAACATGGATAGCTCCGCTATCGTTGCCGCCTGCTACGACGGTCTTTGTCTGTGCGGGGATATCAAGCTCCTTTGCTGTATCGAAAGCAAGCTGATACAGGCCACGGTCATAGATGGTTCCTCTGTCCATATAGGAGATGACACAGCCGTTTCCGAGGCAGCAGACACGCTTTTCACCCGTAACACCCGCAATATCGCAGGCGGTGGTGGTCTCAAGTACCAGCGCTATATCAGGTGCTACAGTAAACGAGGCTGCCTTTGCGCCTCTTGTGCCGACTTCCTCCTGCACGGTGAAGGCGAACCACATATCGTATTCAAGCTCACTGTTTATCATATCCATCATGATAAGGCAGCCTGCACGGTCGTCTATTGCCTTGCCCTTCACAAAGCCATCGCCGAAAGTGAAGAAATCGCTGTCAAAGCAGGCAGTATCGCCACGGGATACTATCTTTTCGGCTGCCGACTTGTCAGCAGCGCCGATATCTATCATCATATCATCAAAATCGGGAGCCTTTTTGCGCTCGTCCGCTGACTGCTGATGAACGGCTTTTGTTCCTACAACGCCGAGGGTGCCGTTTGCAAAACGAACTGCCCTGCCGAGTACCACTCTGGGATCTATGCCTCCTACAGCGCCGAAACGCAGAAAACCGTCATCGGTGATATCGGTGACCATGAAGCCCACTTCATCCATGTGTGCTGCGAGCATCACCTTGTTTTTGGGCGCTTTTCTGCCCTTTTTGAACACGATCAGATTTCCCAGCTCATCCACTGTGACCTCATCCGCGGTGATGTGGCTCATGATATAATCACGGACTCTGCTCTCGTCACCAGAAGTGCCGTCGAGCGTGCATATCTCTCTGAGACGATCAAGCATTTTCGTCACCTCCTGCATAGGCTGCGATAAGCTGTGCCGCAGCTTCGATATCACGGACATCCACTGTTTCTATCGGGGTATGCATATATCTTATGGGAATGGACACGGTACAGCATCTGACGCCGCTGCGTGTTACAGAAATAGCGTCCGCATTCGTGCCTGTGGAGGACGGCATCACCTCGACGGTATACGGAATGCTGTTCTTTTCAGCAAGAGACTTCAGCTGCTGAGTCATTCCTCTGTCAAGAACTGCGGAAACGCCGATCATTGCGCCGCTGCCAAGCTCTGCGGTCTCGTGCGGGGCGCTATCGGGAGTTCTGCCAAAGGAAACATCCACAACTATCGCTTCGTCGGGCGCAAGCCTGAAGGCAGCCTGCTTTGCGCCACGCTCGCCTGTTTCCTCCTGTGCGGAGAAGCACACTGCGATATTGTAACGCAGCTTGCGGTCTTTAAGCAGCTCCAATGCCCTGAGTATCACGCATACGCCGCCTCTGTCGTCCACTGACGGAGCGGAGATAAGCTCGCCGAGATGTCTGCAAGAGGAATCAACAGTTACTCTGTCGCCGAGAGATATGCATTTCTCTGCCTGCTCCTTAGTCATACCGATATCTATAGCGATATCGCCTACCTCAGGCACCTTGCTATGGTCCGATGCAACGTGCGGAGGAAGCGTGCATACAACGCCGTGCAGCTTTTCCCTGCCATGCACTGTAACGCTCTGAGCGAGCATCGTACGCATATCAAGACCGCCGCAGGCACCCACCTTCAGAAAGCCGCCGTTGTCGATGTAGGAAACTATCATGCCGATCTGATCTATATGAGCATCCAGCATGAGCGTTTTTGCCGCAGTATCTCCGCAGCTTATCACGGCAGTGACATTGCCGAAGGCGTCTGTTTTAGCGTCGGGAGCGTATTCACGCAGAAGTTCCAGTGCAGCATCGCAGGCGCAGGATTCAGCACCTGAAACGCCTGACGCATCTGTCAGTTTACGAAGGGTATCTTTAATATCCATGTTCTGTCCTTTCGGTTGATTAATATCTTATATAATAGTTGTCGTATTCAGTGCCGTCATTGCCTTTCAGTGTATACTCCGACAGCGAGAATCCGAGCGTTCTCAGCGCTGCTATACGTTCTTCCGCCATCGGCACAGCCTTTGTGGCTATGCTTACGCAGCCGAACATATCGGCTGTATGCGGCAGGATAAGGTTCAGTATATCGGTAATATCCTGCTGATATTCGTGGTCGCTGCGAAGATCAAGGCGGAGGAGTCCGCAGTTATTGAAATGATCCTCGGCAATCCTGTTGAACAGTTCTATAGTGCCGATAACAGTATCGTTGCTCTTATCAACCACTGACCAACGGACGAAATAACGGTTTTCGTACGAGACTATCCAGAAATCTATCGCCTGCCTCATGCGCTGGGCAGTGGTGTAGTGAAAATCATCGCCGTGGCAGTTATCGCCATTGAACAGTGGCACAGCATTCTCATCTGAATAGACCTTCAGCAGGTCGGCGCAGTCATCCTGTTCAACAAAACGCAGCAGGAAACGTTCGTTTTCATATGTGGGGCAGGCTTCATATACATCAGGCATATTACAGACCAGCCTTTCTGATCGGATGCCTGATTACTGTTTTCAGCTTCTCAGGTGCGGTTTTTCTGGGATCAGACAAGTATATCTCGTGATGATATCTGCCGTCAGAAAAATCCTCGGCGTATCCGTTCTCTGCAACGAACTGTTTCATCTGCATTATCGACGCAGGCTCGTCATCATAAGCGCCCTTATGCATTATCTGCACGCACAGGCCTTCATCATATTTCATAAGCTTTGCTTTTGATATATCTAGATGCGGCTTTTTCTTCTGCAGAGCAGTTTTAGCTGCATCAAAGACCTCATCGGTCACAAATTCAGGCTGACGTATCATGGATATCCAGCGGAATTCGTTCTTATCGGTAACGTTCACGCCATCAAATGAAACTCCATCCGCATACCAGAGACCTTCAAGCGGCGGCACGACGTACTCGAAATAACCATCGGGCTGAGTGCCGTTCATCTTGCTCATTTTAATAGCAAAGGACAAGCCGTAAAGGATCTCAAGAGCTTCCTTATATTCTGAGCAGGTGTTGGGATCGCCGTTTCCGCTGACGGATATGAAGATCATCTCGGGAACTTCAATCACCACAGGCTTGGCGGACGGCTGATATAGCTCCTTGAATTGTTTTTTATAGTCAAGCTTATCCATTGTGATACCTCTCGTTATATTCATTGGCAAGCGACTGCTGCCTTGAAATGCCGTCATTGTCCCACTCACTGAGCTTGCAGACAATCCACTCGCATGGAAACTCAGTACAGAGTCCGCAGAATAGCACACTGTGTTTCTTGCAGCATTCATAGATAGCGCAGCCGTTTTCCCACATGCTTACGCAAATTCCGCCGTTATTTCGGCAGCCCTCACATTCACCTGAACGGTAATGTGTACAGCCGATACAACTGCCACCGCATGGAGTGACATTATTAAAATCCATCATAGTAGATCACTTAAGAAAGTCGTTTTTTACGGGACTGAAATTAAAATGATGACCCTTATGCACAAGTAACTCCAGCTTGTATTCAATAAGCTCGACAGGGACTCCCAGCTCATAAGCCACTGCATTGGGATCGTTGTTATATTCAAGCTCGGACAGCACTGCTTCGTCGCTCAGCAGTATCTCTGCGGCGAAAAGGTTTGCTTCACGCTCGGTCTTATTGTTGGTTAGAAACAGTGTACCGTCACGGATCCCGCCTGCGGCAAGCTCCCTGTGCAGAACATCATGTCCAAGCTCGTGAGCGCACACCACATTGCGCATGGTGGTATCCAAAGCTTCATTGATGACGATGTAGGCAGTTCCCTGCTCGTACACATAGAAGCCCTTCAGGTTACCGAGCGGGCGCAGCCAGACCTCGGCGCCTGTGTTGCAGGCTGTCTCCAGGATATCCTTGCCGCCGCAGCTGTCATTGACAGCTGCAGCTTTACTTATTATAATATCAAGATTCATTGCTGTTCTTATTCATGCAGTCGTTGTAGATCTCTATCATGCAGTTGAACAGAGCGTCCTTGTCGTCATCGGACAGAGCGTTGCCTGCAAAGAGACCTCGTGTTTCGGTGAGGAACTGCATAGCGGCTGCCTTGTCCTTCTCGCTGCGGCATGTACGCTTGATGAAACGCTCCTCGATGGTAAGCTCCAATTCCTTTTCATCGTTCAGGAGGAACTCGGGCGTAAGGCCAAGCTCCATAGCTATCTTGCTGAGGATCTTGCCACGGGGACGGCGTGAGCCGTTCATGTAGTTTGCAAAGGCACGGTAAGTCACACCGACGGACTCTGCGAAGTCAGTCTTGCGAATGCGTCTGCGTGCGAGAAGTATCTCGATCTTTTCATTCATCTGCATAATAAATACCTCCGTTCGTTCACAAAACAGCAATATAGTGAACGTTCATATTTATATTATAGCTGTGAACGATGTCTTTGTCAACGCATATTTGTAAAAATATTTTATACATCGAAATGTATAAACACACAGTAGAAAATATAATTTATCACGATATGCAAATCAGATGCAAACCGTTTATATATAAGCATCCACGCACTTCATTCAAACAAACAAGTTAGTAATACCAGGAAAACAAAATGTATAAAAAGTGAATTTTCAATGATAATAGCTGTATATTATACATTTAGCTGAATAAAAATGCTTGACTTTTGCGTAAAACGGTGTATAATAACTATTGTAAATAATTTTTTCTTTAACAAAGGAGATAAACAAAATGGCTAAGGAAATCAAAAAGATCATACTCGCATATTCAGGCGGACTTGATACATCTATCATCATCCCCTGGCTCCATGAGAACTATGCAGGCTGCGAAGTTATCTGCGTTGCAGGTAACGTAGGTCAGGATGCTGAGATCGAGGGTCTGGAGGAGCGTGCTAAGAAGACAGGCGCTACCAAGCTCTACATCGAGGATATCCAGGATGAGTTCGTTAACGACTTCGTATGGCCCACACTGAAGGCAGGCGCTAAGTACGAAGGCTATCTGCTCGGTACTTCTTTTGCTCGTCCTCCCATCGCTAAGAGACTGGTTGAGATCGCTCGTGCAGAGGGCGCTGACGCTATCTGCCACGGCTGCACCGGTAAGGGTAACGACCAGGTTCGTTTTGAGCTGACGATCAAGGCTCTCGCTCCCGATCTGACAATCATCGCTCCCTGGAGAATCTGGGATATCAAGTCCAGAGATCAGGAGATCGAGTACGCAGAGGCTCACAATGTTCCGATCAAGATCACAAGAGAAACAAACTACTCCAAGGATATGAACCTGTGGCACCTCTCTCATGAGGGACTGGATCTCGAGGATCCCGCTAACGAGCCCCAGTACAACAAGCCCGGCTTCCTTGAGCTCGGTGTTTCTCCCGAAATGGCTCCCGACAAGCCTACATATATCACACTGTCCTTTGAGCAGGGCGTTCCTGTTGCTCTCAACGGCGAGAAGATGGACGGCGTTAAGCTCATCAAGACTCTGAACAAGATCGGCGGCGAGAACGGTATCGGTCTGTTCGACGTTGTTGAGAACCGTCTGGTTGGTATGAAGTCCAGAGGCGTTTACGAGACTCCCGGCGGTACTATCCTGTACCACGCACACGAAGTTCTCGAGACGATCTGCCTCGACAAGGAGACACAGCACTACAAGTACGGTCTTGCACAGAAGTATGCAGACATCGTATACAACGGTCAGTGGTACACTCCCCTGCGTGAGGCTCTTGACGCTTTCGTAAACAAGACTCAGGAAACTGTTACAGGCGAAGTTAAGCTGAAGCTCTACAAGGGCAACATCATCAACGCAGGCGTAACTTCTCCCTACACACTGTACAGCGAGGACTTCGCTTCCTTCGGTGAGGATGATGTTTACGACCAGAAGGATTCCGCAGGCTTCATCAACCTGTTCGGTCTGCCTATCAAGGTCAAGGCTATGCTGGACGCTGAGAGAAACAACAAGTAATCAGGCAAAACTTTCTAAGGGCGGGAAACTTTGGGGTGATGCTCACGCATCACTCCTATAAGCCTTCCGCTCTTACATTTATTTTTAGAATACATTTATGCGAGGTTAATTATGGCACAAATGATGTGGGCAGGAAGATCTTCAAAGGATGTTGACAGCAAGGTAAACGACTTCAACTCCTCGATCTCCTTCGACGGAAGAATGTACAGGCACGATATTGAGGGCAGTATTGCTCATGCGACCATGCTCGGCGAACAGGGCATCATAAGCATGGAGGACTCCCTCACTCTTATCGGCGGACTGAAAGAGGTACTGGCTGATATCGACAGCGGAGCTTTACAGCTTGATATGACCGCAGAGGATATCCACATGTTTATCGAGGCTGAGCTTACAAAGCGCCTTGGCGACGTGGGAAAGAGACTGCATACTGCACGCTCCAGAAACGATCAGGTAGCACTTGACATCCGTCTGTATCTGCGTGATGAGATAAAGACTATTTCTGATCTTGTGGCGCAGCTCGTTACTGTTCTCTGCAACATTGCAGAGGAGAACACCGAGACTATCATGCCGGGTTATACGCACCTTCAGCGTGCGCAGCCCATTACTTTCGGTCACCACATGATGGCCTATGCGCAGATGCTGCTGCGTGATATCGAGCGCTTCAATGAGATCGCTGAGCGCATGAACGTCTGCCCTCTCGGCAGCGGCGCTCTCGCAGGAACCACCTACGATATCAACCGCCACAGAACTGCTGAGCTTCTTGGCATGAATACGCCTATGGTGAACTCCCTGGACGGCGTTTCTGACCGAGACAGCTGCATTGAGCTTGCATCCGCTATCTCCATCTGCATGATGCATCTCTCCCGCTTCTCTGAGGAGATCATCCTGTGGAGCAGCTGGGAATTCAAGTTCATTGAACTGGACGACGCTTATGCTACAGGCTCCAGCATCATGCCGCAGAAGAAGAACCCTGATGTAACCGAGCTTATCCGCGGCAAGACAGGCAGAGTTATCGGAGATACCGTTACCCTGCTCACGATGATGAAGGGTCTGCCCCTCGCCTACAACAAGGACATGCAGGGGGACAAGGAGGCTATCTTTGACGCAGTGGATACACTGAAGATGTGCCTTATCCCCTTTATCCCCATGCTTGAAACGATGACCCTTTACAAGGATAATATGCGCAATGCTGCGGCAAAGGGATTCATCAACGCAACTGACTGTGCTGATTACCTCGTTAAGAAGGGTATGCCCTTCCGTGACGCTTATAAGATAACAGGCGGTCTGGTTGCACAGTGCATTAAGATGAACACGACTCTCGAACAGCTTCCTCTGGATATCTACAAGATGCAGACCGAGCTTTTCGACGAGGATGTATACAAGGCTATCAGCCTTGACACCTGCGTGAGAGAGCGCCTTTCCTTCGGCGGCCCCTCTCCCGAAAGCGTAAAGAAACAGATAGAATTATCAAGAACAAAACTGGAGGCACTTCACAATGGTTAAGGTTTACATAGACGGACAGGAGGGTACGACAGGTCTCAAGATAATGGAGCGCTTTGCAGGTCGTACCGATATTGAGCTGCTCCGCATTGACGAGGATAAGAGAAAAGACCTCGACGAAAGAAAAAAGCTTATCAACAGCTCCGATTTTACGTTCCTTTGTCTGCCTGACGCGGCTTCTATCGAAGCGGTTTCCCTCGCAGATGACAGAGTTCGTATCATCGACGCTTCCACAGCTCACAGAACCAATCCCGACTGGGCTTACGGTTTCCCTGAGCTTTCCCCCGAATTCAGAAAGAAGATCGAGACCTCCAACAGAGTTGCTGTTCCCGGCTGCTATGCCAGCGGATTTGCTTCAATGGTCTACCCTCTCGTAAAGCTTGGCATCCTCCCCGCCGACTACCCCGTTTCCGTTCATGCGGTCTCAGGCTACAGCGGCGCAGGCAAGAAGGCTATCGCTGTTTACGAGGGCGCTGACCGTCCCGCTGACTTTGACTCCCCCAGACAGTACGCTCTCACCCAGATGCACAAGCACCTGCCTGAGATGCAGAAGATCTGCGGTCTCGACTACGCTCCCACGTTCAATCCGCTGATCTGCGACTATTTCGCAGGTATGGTAGTGTCGCTCCCCATCCACACAAGACTTCTCGCAAAGAAGTACACCGTTTCCGATGTTCGCAAGGCTCTTGCCGAATACTACGACGGTGCAACATTTGTAAAGGTAATGGCTGAGGGCGAGCCTGAGGATGGCTTTATAGGCGCAAACAACCTCAGCGGTACTAACAACATGGAGCTTTTTGTAAACGGCAACGACGACAGAATGATAATCTGCTCCCGTCTTGATAATCTCGGCAAGGGCGCAAGCGGTGCCGCTGTTCAGTGCCTGAATATCATGATGGGCGTTGATGAAACGACAGGTCTGATCTGATTATATACAATTGAGAGGAAACAACAATGGTTAAATTTGAAGGCTACAAATTTGTAGACGGCGGCGTTTGTGCTGCTGAGGGCTTCATGGCTTCGGGCGTTATTGCAGGCATAAAGAAAGGCAATATCACAAAGCGTGATCTTGCTCTCATCTACTGTGCTGAAAAGTGCAAGGCTGCCGCTCTCTACACTACAAACAAGGTTAAGGGTGCGCCTATCTATGTTACAAAAAAGCACCTTGAAAACGGCTGCGCTCAGGCGGTTATCGTGAACAGCGGTAACGCAAATACCTGCAACGACAACGGTATCGAGATCGCTGAGAAAATGTGCGAGCTTGCTGCTGATGCTCTGAAGATCAAGAAGGAAGATGTACTGGTCGGCTCTACAGGCGTTATAGGTCAGCCCCTTTCCATCGAGCCTATCGAGGCTAAGATGGAACAGCTGGTTTCTGAGCTTTCCGCAAAGAACAGCAGCGATGCCTGCGAAGCTATCATGACCACTGATACCCGCAAGAAGGAGCTTGCTGTGGAGTTCGAACTGGACGGCAGAAAGTGCCATATCGGCGGTATCTCAAAGGGCAGCGGAATGATCCATCCCAACATGGCTACTATGCTGGCGTTCATCACCACTGACGTTGCCATCAATGGCGAGCTGCTTGAAAAGGCTCTGCGCAAGGTAAATTCCCTCACCTACAACATGGTAAGCGTTGACGGCGATACTTCCACCAATGATACACTGGTGCTGATGTCCTCGGGTCTTGCAAAGAATGCGGAGATCGTTTGCGAGGATAAGAACTACGAGATCTTCGTGAATGCGCTGTACGCTGTAATGATGAACCTTGCCCGTGAAACAGCAAGAGACGGCGAGGGTGCAAGAAAGGTTATCGAGTGCATCGTAAAGGGCGCTCCTGATGAGACAGTTGCAAGATCTGTTGCTAAGTCCGTTATCGGCTCCAGCCTGTTGAAGGCAGCTATGTTCGCATCCGACGCCAACTGGGGACGTATCCTCTGCGCTATCGGCTATGCTGAAGGCGATTTCGATATCAGCAAGGTATCCGTAGAGCTTGCAAGCGACAAGAAGGGCAAGATCACCGTCTGCGTTGACGGTGCAGGCATCAGCTTCTCTGAGGACACCGCTTCGGACATCCTTTCCGATAACGAGGTCAAGATCCTCATTGATATGCACAGCGGCGACGGCTCTGCTATTGCATGGGGCTGCGATCTTACTTTCGAATATGTAAAGATCAATGCTGAGTACAGAACTTAAGGGAGGTCATAAACATGATGCATATTGATTACGACGTAAGAGCCAATGTCATGATCGAGGCTCTCCCCTATCTTCAGAAATATCACGACAAGGTAGTCGTTGTAAAATACGGCGGCAACGCTATGACCAACGACGAGCTGAAGCAGGCAGTAATGAGCGATATCGTGCTGCTTTCACTGGTTGGTATCAAGATCGTTCTGGTACACGGCGGCGGTCCTGAGATCAATGCAATGCTCAAAAAGACCAACAAGGAGAGCAAGTTCATCAACGGTCTGCGCTACACCGATGAGGAAACTGTTGACATCGTTCAGATGGTACTGGCAGGTAAGGTAAACAAGGATCTCGTTTCCCTGCTGCAGAGCCACGGCGGCAATGCTATGGGCTTCTGCGGACTTGACGGCAACCTGCTGGTGGCAGAGGAGCTTGATCCTCAGCTCGGTTACGTCGGTGAGATCACACAGGTAAACACAGGCGTTATCACAACAGCGCTGAATAACGGATACATACCTGTTATCTCCACTGTTGCAACAGGCGGCGACGGCAAGACTGTATACAACATCAACGCTGACACAGCTGCTGCTAGAATAGCTGCTGAGCTGAAGGCGTCCAGCCTTATCCTGATGACAGATATCATCGGTCTGCTTGAGGACAAGGACGATGAAAGCACCCTCATCCGCACTGCAGGTGTAAGCGAGATACCTTATCTCAAGAAGCAGGGCATAATCAGCGGCGGTATGATCCCTAAGATCGACTGCTGCGTGGAGGCAGTTCGCCGTGGTGTTCCCAAGGCAAATATCATTGACGGACGTATCCCCCACTCTATCCTCATCGAGCTGCTGACAGACCTCGGTGCAGGTACTATGATAATCCCGTAAGAGGTAATTATTATGAATACAATAGAACAGTTCAATAATCATGTTATGCCCTCCTACGGAAGGTATAATTTAGTCCTCGATAAGGGCGAGGACGTGCTTGCAACTGATGAAAACGGCAAGCAGTATATAGATTTCGGCAGCGGAATCGGCACAAACTCCCTCGGTTACTGTAATGAGGCATGGGTAAAGGCGGTCTGCGATCAGGCTCACAGCATCCAGCACACCTCCAATTACTACTACACCAAAGTTCAGGCTGATTTCGCAAAGGCACTCTGCGAGACCGCAGGCTACAAGAACATGTTCTTCGGCAACAGCGGCGCTGAAGCAAACGAGTGCGCTATCAAGATAGCAAGAAAATACAGCTTTGACAAGTACGGCAAGGGCAGACACAACATCATCACACTGGTGAACTCCTTCCACGGCAGAACCATGTGTACCCTCTCCGCAACAGGTCAGGATGTGTTCCACAACTACTTCTTCCCCTTTGTTGAGGGCTTCATCTACGTTGAGGCTAACAACATCGAGGATCTGCGTGCAAAGCTTGACGACACTGTATGCGCAGTGATGTTTGAGTACATTCAGGGCGAGGGCGGCGTAATGCCCCTGCAGCAGGATTTCGTTGACGAGATCTACAAGCTGTGCGCTGAAAAGGATGTTCTCACCATCGCTGACGAGGTGCAGACAGGCGTCGGCAGAACCGGTAAGTTCCTTGCAGGCGACAACTACGGCAAGAAGGCTGACCTCACCACACTTGCAAAGGGTCTGGCAGGCGGCGTTCCGATAGGTGTTTGTCTCGCAGGTGAAAAGTGCGCAAATGTTCTGACAGCAGGCACTCACGGTTCTACATTCGGCGGAAATCCCATCTCCTGCGCTGGCGGTAATGCTGTTCTCAGCACCGTTACAGCAGATGGCTTCCTCGACGAGGTAGCAAAGAAGGGCGCATACATCAAGGAAAAGCTGATGCAGTGCGACGAGGTAGTTTCCGTTGACGGCATGGGCATGATGATAGGAATTCAGCTGAAGAGCAAGGTCGCAGGCGACATCGTGAAGGCGGCGCTCGACAAGGGTCTGCTGCTGCTCACTGCTAAGACAAAGGTAAGACTCCTCCCTCCCCTGACTATCTCTTATGAGGACATCGACAAGGGAATGGAGATACTGATAGATCTGCTGAACGGCTGATAAATACAGAATACATAGAAAGGAAAATATATCAATGAACCACTTACTTAAAATGCTTGATCTCAGCACTGAGGAGATCATCGACATCCTTAACCTTGCGGATCAGCTCAAGTATGAGCAGAAGCACGGTATTCCCCACCACCTTTTAAAGGGCATGACACTCGGTATGATCTTCCAGAAGTCCTCTACAAGAACTCGTGTTTCCTTTGAGGCAGGTATGTATCAGCTGGGCGGTAATGCGCTGTTCCTGTCCTCCCGTGACCTGCAGATCGGTCGTGGCGAGCCTGTTCAGGATACTGCCCGTGTTCTGTCCCGCTACATCAACGGTATCATGATCCGTACTTTCGAGCAGAAGGAAGTTGAGGATCTTGCTGAGTTCGGTAACATCCCGATCATCAACGGTCTGACCGACTTCTGCCACCCCTGTCAGGTACTGGCTGACCTGCAGACAGTTCGTGAGTACAAGGGCAAGCTGGATGGTCTGAAGATGTGCTATATCGGCGATGGTAACAACATGGCAAACTCCCTGACAGTTGGCTGTCTGAAGGTTGGCATGGATGTTTCTCTTGCCTGCCCCGAGGGCTATCACCCCGATCAGAAGGTGCTTGACTTCGCTAAGCAGTATCCTAACTTCAAGCTGGTTGCTGATCCTCTGGAGGCTGCTGCTGACGCTGACGTTATCTTCACTGACGTATGGGCATCCATGGGTCAGGAGGGCGAGTCCGAGAAGCGCAAGGCTGTATTCGAGGGCAAGTATCAGATCAACGACGCTGTTATGGGCGTTGCTAAGTCCGATGCAATGGTTCAGCACTGTCTACCTGCTCACCGTGAGGAAGAGATCACCGCTAAGGTATTCGAGGCTCACGCTGCAGAGATCTTTGATGAGGCTGAGAACCGTCTCCACGCACAGAAGGCTGTTATGGTACGCCTGATGGGTGAGAAGTAATATTCCGCATAATATCAAAGCCGCATGGTATCAACCATGCGGCTTTTTTATGTTATCTCCAGGAAATGTGCCTGTCTTCAAGGGTTGACGTATCTATATCACGGAAGCCCTGATATAGCTCGCCGCTCCTGTACATTGCAAGCTTTCCGCTTTCGTCAGGCAGAAGCTCATACCAGCGAAGCTTTACAGGCATATTCGGACGAATGGAGTTTGCAATGCTGTCGGTATAATAGCGTGTCGAAGAAGGAAGCTCCTCGTAGCAGACTATCACAGGGACATCTGTGTGCTCCAGCAGCTTTACCGAATGGAAAGCAACAGTGCCTTCGGGAAGCGGAACAGTGGCATGTACAGTTCCATCAAAATTGTACAAAGTAATGGAAGATATGTAAAGATCCTCGGCAGCGCAGACCGCTATCAGATCATAACGCTCCAATATTAGTACCTTTACTTCCCTGCTGCTGACAGGTATCTTGGTATCTCCGATAACTAATCGGAGCGGATACTGCGAAAGGGTGTATATCATCTCACCGTATGCATTGTATACCGTATCGCTTAACCTGTTCATTTCCTTGATATAGAGCGAGCTGTGGAAGCCTATGACCAGCTTTTCACTGCGGGATGCAATATCAATGCTGCGTATCTGCCCATCAAACAGCCACCATGCTATGCTGCTGTTCATGAAAACATAATGTATTCTGTCGGCATTGAAACGATCGGGAATTTCGCCGTTATACTCAGGATCGCAGGAAAGCAGCAGTTCACCGGTTTCATCATAAATATCGACAGTATTACTGCCGTAGTTATAGCCGCAGAAGCCGCTGTGATCGGTGGCGAGCGTAACTACATCATAATTGATATCAGACAGTGTATAGCTTTTTCCGCAATACCACCATGTTGCTTTCCCCAGTTCAATATCATAATAGAAAGAATCCACCGCCTGACCTGTTGCAAGGCGATACTGCAGCTCTGAGCAGGAATTTTCTATGGTCATATCACTGCGGATATCAAGCACAGACACTTCATACATACGCTCACCTCCTTATACAAAAAGGGCACCGCATATGCGATGCCCCTGTTATCAAGCACTGAAATTAAGCCTTGCCAACGGAACCGAACAGCTCCATCTTCTCCTTAACGGTAGCCTTGATAGCCTCGAAGCCGGGAGCGAGAAGCTTTCTGGGATCAAAGCCCTTGCCCTGAAGATCCTTGCCCTCTTCAACGTACTTTCTTGTAGCTTCCTGGAATGCGAGCTGGCACTCTGTGTTAACGTTGATCTTAGCAACGCCGAGAGAGATAGCCTTCTTGATCATGTCAGCAGGGATACCTGTACCACCGTGCAGTACGAGAGGCATATCGCCAACCTTCTCCTTGATAGCTGCCAGTGTCTCGAAGGAGAGACCTGCCCAGTTCTCAGGGTACTTGCCGTGGATGTTACCGATACCTGCAGCCAGCATTGTTACGCCGAGATCTGCAACAGCCTTGCACTCATCGGGATCTGCGCACTCGCCCATGCCTACAACGCCGTCTTCCTCGCCGCCGATGGAACCAACCTCAGCCTCGAGAGAGATGCCGAGTACGTCACAAGCGTTTACGAGAGCAGTTGTCTTAGCGATGTTCTCCTCGATAGGGTAGTGAGAACCATCGAACATGATGGAGGAGAAGCCTGCGTTGATGCAAGCCTTTGCGCCCTCGAAAGAGCCGTGGTCAAGGTGCAGAGCTACGGGAACAGTGATGCCCAGCTCATTGATCATGCCGTTTACCATGCCAACGATGGTGGTGTAACCGCACATATACTTACCTGCGCCCTCAGATACACCGAGGATTACAGGGGACTGCTGCTCCTGAGCTGTGAGCAGGATAGCCTTTGTCCATTCAAGGTTGTTGATGTTGAACTGGCCTACAGCGTACTTGCCCTCACGAGCCTTGTTCAGCATTTCCTTAGCAGATACTAACATAATTTTTTGTCTCCTTTGGATTTGATTTTGGGTACATGACCCCATTACTTTAATTATAACTCATTTTATCATAAAAAGCAATATATTTTCGCAAAAAATTTAACAAGATAAGCCATTATCCGAAGCTCATGCCTCGTAGGTGTAATAGAAGCTCTCGTCATCGCCTACTTCTTCATAGGAAAGACCTGCTTCGGACTCACGCATCTCACTGTATTTCTGGAAAACAGGAATGATATACATGATAAGAAGCGTTGCAATTATCGCAAATATGATAACAACAACCTTATGCGAAGTCTTCCAGGAGTGAACGGGAACAGCATCCTCATTTATCTGGAATGCACGTTTGTCACCTGAATTTACAGCACAGATGACATAAGCCTTTAAGCTATCCTCGGCGGTTATTTCGGCGCAGATATCCTTATAGCTGCTGTCAAGCTTTTTACGAAGCCCGTCAGGAAGCTCTTCCGCCAGCAGACCGATGATGTATTTCTCGCTCTTCCCTGTTATCTTTGCTATCTCAGCGGTTGTGAGATCATTCTCATAGTACATATGAGCCACTGCACGCACTGTTTCACGGCAGACGAGAAGCTCTTCCAGAGTGACCTGAAGCTTATTATCAAGCTCAATGTCTGTCAGTGTGGACGCTGTCTCATTGCTGTCGGTATCCTGCGAAAGCTCATAAGCCTTTTTGATAAGATCATAAAGCTCGCATTCCTCGGGAAATTCATCGCACAAAGTCGTAGTCTTTACGAATATCTCCTTTGCCGAGGCGAAATCCTTTGTAACAACAAGCGCAAAGGCGAATATATCATCGCCGTAATTGTCGATAAGCTTTGTTATCTCCATGGCTTATGTGTTGTGGTCGCTTACATGGAACTGCTTGAGATTGCCGATCTTTGCGGCACGCTCCTCCATTACCTTTTCGATATCCTCTACAGTAACGCCGCACTGTGCCATGAGGACTTCCATGTGGTACAGAAGATCGTTTATCTCGTTGACAAGCTCCTCCTTGTCGGCGTTCTTTGCTGCAATGACCATTTCGGTGCATTCCTCGCCGCACTTCTTCAGTATCTTGTCGAGACCCTTTTCAAACAGGTAGCAGGTGTAGCTGCCCTCCTGCGGATTTGCCCTGCGGTCTACGATAACATCATACATATCCTTGAATGCCTGCATTGTAATTACTCCTTTGTTTCGTTCAGATTTATAAGCTTCATGGTATCCATGTCAAGCTCACGGTAGTAGCAGTTGTTGGCAACGCCGTTCCAGCTGGTGTGGCAGATGTTTCCCTTATCGGGAGTCACCTGAAATACCAGCGAGTTCTGCTCACAGTTGACATAGATATGGTGCAGCGTGAATGTGTTGCCCGATTCAAGTCCCTTGTACCAGAGCTTGTTACGGGAAGTGCTCCAGAAGATCGCCTTACGCTGCTTTATGCTCTCCTTCAGCGATTCTTCGTTGACATAAGCCACGAGGATGACCTCTTTGGTATGCAGATTCTGCACAGCAACAGGGATCACCTTGTTCTCGGGCGATATCTTAGCCAGCTTGTCAAAGTCCAGCATAAGTTCATTTGTTTCTTCTATAAGTCCCATTGCGTTCACCTCATTAATCCCACCAAAACCACCACACGGTCGATTTAGTAAGCGAATCGGCAAGAGCAGCAACTGTTCCGATACCCTGATCTACATTATCGGGGCAGACAGCATAATGCTCCACAGCAGTCTCCATGGCGCTTTTTATATCAAGCGGCGCACAGAAAAACTCCAGCGTGTCATGCGAAATAACAGCAGGAACTGCATTATGCTTCAGATACCAGTAACGTGCTAAGCTTATCATGTCCTCTGCACAGGGGCATTCGTTCCAGCCACCGAATGGCACCCAAGCAAATACCTCAAACGGCTTTGTTGTGGGAATATATGCAAGAATTGTTTCCTTTACGCTGTTGTCATTGTAATCGCAAAAGCCAATAAACTTCCGCACTGCATGACCCTCAAACGACTCACGCAGCACATCTTCTTCGGTAAAATTCAGATAGCTGCTTTCATCATCAGCCTCCATATCCTCTCTGCGCATTTCCAGCAGCTCTTCAATGAGCCTCTTTCCGTCTGCACAGGCGTTTGCTCGTGCTTCCTCACGGATCTGCTCCCTGGTCTTTCCCTCTGTATTGATCTCCTTGCGATACAAAGAGGACTTTGAAAGGATCTCCTCACGAAGCTGCTGCGGAGTTTTGCTTTCAGACATTATTTCGGTAAGCCATTCGGTCAATGTGCCATCAACAACGATGATAACAGGAAAACATTTAGCACCCTTGCGCCAGCTCTTATGAGCTTCGAAATACTTAGTAATTAAATCCTTATCAGAGGCAGAGCGATGAAAACACTCACATTCGCAGTCTAAAAATTCAATTATCTTTTTAGCATTTTCGCTTGGTTCAGGTTTTTTGTCTTTATTGAACAGCTTTTTTAGAAAAAACATATATCACCTCACAGCGATATTCTTTTTCTTCAGATAATCCTTTACCTCGCCAACGGTAAGCTCGCCGAAATGGAACAGTGAAGCCGCCAGAGCCGCAGAAGAATTTGTCTGCTCAAACACCTCGGAGAAGTGGTTGATAGCGCCGCAGCCGCCGCTTGCGATAACGGGGATATTCACACGCTCGCACACGAAGTTCAGCATCTCGATATCAAAGCCGCCTCTTACACCGTCGGTGTCAATGGAGTTCAGGCAGATCTCGCCTGCGCCACGCTGCTCTATCTCCTTTACCCAGTCGCCGAGGTCGAGATTCATATCCACACGTCCACCGTTGATGAAAACGGAATAGCCGCCCTTTTCATTGCGCTTAGCGTCGATGCCCACAACAACGCACTGGCTGCCGAATATCTCAGCCGCATCGCTGATGAGCTTAGGATTCTTCACTGCCTGAGAGTTTACAGACACCTTATCGGCACCTGCTCTGAGAGTGTCACGGAAATCATCCACAGTTGCGATGCCGCCGCCTACGCAAAGAGGCACGAACACCTGCTGAGCAGTACGTCTTACAACATCCAGCATTACGCCTCTGCCCTCGTAGGATGCGGTGATATCGTAAAACACGATCTCATCTGCGCCCTGCATGTTATACTGGATAGCAAGCTCCACGGGATCGCCTACATCCTTTACACCCTCGAAATTTACGCCCTTGACTACCTTGCCGTTGCGCACGTCAAGACAGGGGATTATTCTTTTTGCTAACATAATTATACCTTTCAGATCAAATATAGAAAACTATTAAAAACAGCACCATTAACGCTGCTACAATACCACAGATAATGCTGAGCTTATGCTTCTTGCAGATAATACCCATAACGATCAGGCTTATTACTGCTATTAACGGTACTGCGCAAAGAGTGAAAACAACTATCAATAAAAAAGAAAGTCCTGAAACTCCCAGCATTATGAAAAACACAGATGACAGCAGTAACAAAAGTCCCTCGGCTACCGAAGATACTATCAGCATGCTGCGCTTCTTCTTCGCTACACCTATTATAATAAATACAGCAGGTGCAATAAAAACAGCGAAGTATAATATCAGTAACAAGATCCAGATGTGATCCATATCACACCTCGTTGGCAAGCTTCACAGCCTCTGCGAGATCAAGGCTGCCGCTGTAGATGGACTTTCCGCAGATAGTGCCGTACAGACCCAGCTTCTTGCATATCTCGATATCCTTAATGGTGTGAACGCCGCCGCTTGCGATGATATTCGCACTGCAGCACTCGTTTATCTGCTGAAGCTGCTCGGCATTCACGCCTGAGAGCGTGCCGTCCTTTGAGATATCAGTAAATATGATGTACTTAACTCCGATATCGCTCATAGCCTTTGCGAGATCGGTAAAATGCACATCGGATGTTTCAAGCCATCCCTCGGTTGCGACATAGCCGTTCTTAGCGTCGATACCGACAGCGATGCGGTCACCGTATTCCTTTACAGCATCCTTCACGAGCTGCGGATTCTTAACGGCCGCAGAGCCGATTATTACCCTGGAAATACCGCCGCTGAGATACATCTCAACGGTATCCAGTGTGCGGATTCCGCCACCGACTTCTACCTTCAGACCTGTGTTCTTTGCAACATCAAGGAATATTTCCTTGTTCTGCTGGGTTGCGTCCTTTGCGCCATCAAGATCTACCATGTGGATCCATTCGGAGCCTGCCGCTTCAAAGGAACGTGCAGTATCCATGTAGCTTTCCGCTACCTTCTGAACGGTTGCATAATCGCCCTTGAACAGGCGCACGCAGTTGCCGTCCTTTATGTCTATTGCAGGTAAGATTACCATGTAATTCTCCTTGTTTATGTACGCAGCTGCCTGTTCCCTTTTCTTTTCAGAAAGAAAAATAGAATGCTATTGCGTAAAAGTTAAGTTTTATGTATATACACTATCAGAGTGCAGCAAAGCATCTGAGGATATTCAGACCTGTATCGCCGCTCTTTTCGGGATGGAACTGAGCGCCGTATACATTGCCCTCGAACACCAGTGCAGGCACCTTCATGCCGTAATCGCAATAAGCTGCTACGTTCTTGCTATCGCACTCTGCGGCGTAGGAATGCACGAAATATACATACTCCCCTTCCCCGCACTTTGCGAGCAGAGGGCATTCCTCGTTCTTTTCAAGCTCGTTCCAGCCGATGTGGGGAATTGCGAGATTTCCCTCAGGCTCCATCAGCTTTACACAGCCCTTGATAAGACCCAGACCGTCTGTTTCGCCGAACTCATAGCCCTTTTCAAACAGCATCTGCATACCGAGACAGATACCCAGCAGCGGCTTTTTCTGCACCTCTTCACGGATGACATCCACAAGACCGCTTTCATTCAGCATACGCATTGCGTCAGCAAAAGCTCCTACGCCGGGCAGAATGAGCCTGTCCGCAGCACGGAGATCGGCAGGATCCTTTGTTATCTTATTTTCGAGACCCAGAAAATCCAGCGCATTCTTCACGCTGAACAGATTTCCTGCGCCGTAATCAATGATCGCTATCATAGTTTATCCTTCCTTACGGAATATTCTATCGTAATTGAGCCTGATATGCTCCATAATGTGACCGATGTTGCCCTCGCCTGCGTACTCCTTCATATCGAAGAAATCATGGTCGAGATCGCTCCAGAAGAGCGGATTCTCGTCGCCTGTGACCTCGACACTGCGAAGCAGCTGACCGACATACACCTCCACATAGCACGGATCAAGCGGATATGTGAAATCCATCAGATGGGTGAGCGGGATATCCTCACGGAGGATGCCCGTTTCCTCATAAAGCTCACGGTAGGCAGCGTCTATGCCGCTCTCATTCGGCTCGATCTTGCCGCCGACCATGTTTATGAGTCCCAGATATGGCTCTTTTATGCGCCTGCACATCAGCATTTTTGTTTTATCGGGAGAAAACACTGCAATAAGGTTATATCCCTGCATCACAGAGTTCCCTTTGTGGAGATTACAGAGCCGTCAGAGTTCTTCTTAACAGCAGCCTTCAGCGCATAAGCCAGCGCCTTGAACAGCGCTTCGATCTTGTGGTGATCGTTGCTTCCGTACTCCACACGCAGGTGCAGAGTTATTCCTGCATTGAATGCGAATGCTCGCATGAACTCTTCAGTGAGGCAGGTGTCGAACTCGCCTACTCTCTCATTGGTGAAATCAGCATTGAACACGAGGAACGGTCTTGCGCTGATATCAAGGGAGCAGAAGCCGAGCGCCTCATCCATGGGAATGAAAGCACTGCCGTAACGCATGATGCCGCTCTTATCGCCGAGAGCATCCCTGAACGCTGTGCCGAGGGCGATTCCCACATCCTCTGCAGTGTGGTGACCATCCACATACAGGTCGCCCTTGCAGGACAGCTCCAGACTGAAGCCACCGTGGATGGCGAGTGCTGTCAGCATGTGGTCGAGGAAGCCGATGCCCGTGTCGATAACAGCCTTAGCGCCGCCGTCGAGGTCAAGCTTTACGGAGATGTCCGTCTCCTTTGTTGTGCGTGTGATCTCTGCTGTTCTGTTCATAATACAGCTCCTTAATCTTCTTTTCTTACCTTGATGGAATTAGCGTGTGCTGTCAGCTTTTCACGCTCTGCAATGAGGATGATATCATCTGCTGCGTCAAGCAGTGCATCCTTTGTGTAATAGATATAGCTGGAACGCTTTGTGAAGCTCTCCACGCCGAGGGGTGAGAAGAAACGTGCGGTTCCGCTGGTGGGGAGAACGTGGTTGGGGCCTGCGTAGTAATCGCCGAGAGGCTCGGGAGAATACTGTCCGAGGAACAGCGAGCCTACGTTGTCCAGCTTGCCGATATACTCCATGGGATTTGCGGTGACGACCTCAAGGTGTTCGGGAGCGAGTGCGTTTGCAAGCTCTACTGCGTAGTCCATATCATCGCATACGATGATTGCACCGTAGTTGTCGATGGAGTAATCAATGATCTCCTTACGGGAGAGCATTGCTGCCTGACGCTCGATCTCTGCCTGTGTCTTTTCTGCAACCTCCATGCTTGTGGTGATGAGGATAGCGGATGCAAGCTTATCGTGCTCTGCCTGAGACATAAGATCTGCGGCGAGGTACTTGGGGTTTGCAGTTTCATCTGCGAGAACGAGGATCTCACTGGGGCCTGCGAACATATCAATATCAACAGTGCCGTAAAGCAGCTTCTTTGCTGTTGCAACGAAGATATTGCCGGGGCCTACGATCTTGGAAACTCTCGGGATCTCCTCTGTGCCGTATGCGAGAGCCGCACAAGCCTGTGCGCCGCCGCAGAGGTAGATCTTATCGACGCCGCAGAGTGCAGCAGCAACGAGGATATCCTTGTTTGCTGTGCCGTCCTTCAGCGGAGGTGTTACCATGATGACTTCCTTTACGCCTGCGATCTTTGCGGGGATAGCGTTCATCAGAACGGAAGAGGGATACGCTGCTGTGCCGCCCGGAACATACAGACCTACCTTATCCAGACCTCTTACACGCTGACCCATAATAACGCCGTTTTCCTCGGTAACGCAGAAGCCCTCACGCTTCTGTCTTGTGTGGAATGCGGTTATGTTCTCAACGGCGTTCAGCATAGCCATTACGAACTCGGAATTTGTTTCGTTGTACTCTGTCAGAGCGTCCTGTATAGCTTCATCGGGTACTCTGTAGAACTGAGCGTTGGGGCAATCGAACTTTGCTGTGTAGCTCTTTACTGCTGCGTCGCCGTTTGCCTTTACATCAGCAAGGATGTCCTTTACTATCTTCTCAACATCGGCGTTTACTTCGCCTGCTCTCTTTTCAACCTCGGCGAGAAATTCCTTTTCTGCGCCGTCAGCCTTGATTATCTTTATCATATCACAAATTCTCCTCTATCTGCTTTACTATCTTTGCGATGCGCTCCTGCTTGAGCTTCATGCTTACTGTGTTCACGATGAGTCTTGCGGAGATGGGGGCAACGTCCTCAAACACCTCAAGGCCGTTTTCCTTCAGCGTTGTGCCTGTCTCCACGATATCCACGATGCCGTCTGCAAGAGCCACCAGCGGAGCAAGCTCCACACTGCCCTCTATCTTTACGATATCAACATCCATGCCCTTTGCTTCAAAGTAGCCACGGGTAACGTTGGGATACTTTGTGGCAACGGTCTTTACGCCGTAGCCGCTGTAGAAATCATCGCCCTTCTTGCCTGCAAGTGCGAATTTGCATCTGCCGAAGCCGAGATCGGTGATCTCATAGAACTTGCCGCCGTACTCCATGATGGTATCCTTGCCGACAACGCCGATATCGCACACACCATGCTCAACGTAAGTGATAACATCCGCAGCCTTTGCAAGAACCACCTCGATATCCTCGCCGGGAATGGTCAGGATAAGGCGTCTGCCCTTGTCACGAAGCTCCGAAACATCATAGCCGATCTTATCAAGGAGATCGACAGTCTTGTTTTCAAGTCTGCCCTTGGTGAGGGCAATTCTTATCTTCTTATTCTCCATCTGTCCTTCTCCTTATAATGCTTTCTGGGTTACGCCTGCAGCGGTTACGATATCCATGCGGCTGATGCCGTGAGCCTTGGCATACTGCATGGCCGCTTCCTCGTTATCAAAAACGGAATTGAATACGGTCTTTCCGTCGTTTATGAGTTTAGTGCAATGCATGAGCGCTTCAACCTCGTTGCCTTCCGCAGCAAAAACAAGAACGTCAGCAGGTACAGTAAGGCTTGCATCTGCGCCTAAGGACTTCAGCAGCACCTTTGCCGCTGCTTCAACGTTTACAGCAAATCCAACTGCAGGCACATCCCTGCCGAAATCGCCGATGAGATTATCATATCGACCTCCCGAAAGAGCAGGAGAGCCGTAGCCCTCAACATAGCCACGGAAGATGATGCCTGTGTAGTAATTCTTCTTATGTACGAGACCGAGGTCTACCTTTATCTCGCTGATACCTGCCTTCTGCAGGGAATCGTATGTTTCCTTCAGGGATGCAAGCTTAGCCTTCAGCTCAGCTGTTATCATGTACTTATCAGCAAGAGCGAATACCTCTTCCCCGCCGAAAAGCGTGGGCAGCGCCCTGAGAGCATCTGCAGCAGCACCGCTGTAAGAAGCAAGCGCATCGCTGAGTGCGGGATAGTTCTTTGTCTCGATAAGAGCCTGAATGGTGTCTGCATCATCACTGTCGATACCGAGTTCAGCAATAAGCAGGCGGAAGATACTGCTCTCGCCGATCTCAAGGCGGAATTCCTCGCTGCAGGCGGAAAGCGCCTGTACGGCAAGCACGAGAGCCTCGTAATCAGCAGCCTTGCGGTTGCCGCCGAGTATCTCAATACCGCTCTGCGCAAACTCATCGTCTCTGCCGCTGTTCTTGGGATTCACCATGAAGATGCTCTGATTATAAAACAGCTTCAGGGGCAGCGGCTCCTCACGCAGTCTTGTAGCAACAAGGCGTGCGATAGGCATCGTGCTGTCGGGACGGAGCACCATCATGCGGTTCTTGCCGTCCACGAGCTTATACATGCTCTCCTGCGGGAAATAGCGTACCTTGCCATTGAACACATCATAGAATTCGAGTCCCGGGGTCACTACCTCGGAATAGCCGTAGCCGCTGAATATCTTTCTGAGGCGCTCTTCGATCATGCGCTTCGCTATACATTCGTCAAAGAGCAGATCCCGTGTTCCCTCGGGAGTAAGCAGATCATATCTTTTCAATTTTTGTCGTCCTCTCTTGTCTTTTATATACACTTTAGTGTAGTAGCATGGTAATATGATACCATATTACCATGCTATTGTCAAGTGTACTGATATATTTTGTAATATTGCACAGTTTGTTTCAACAAAACACCACCGCTATTAGAACAGCGACATCTGTGCAGACTGCGGAATATCGGCAAATACGCCCATCTCACTCAGCTTATCCATTACGCTGCTGTTAAGTCCGCTCTGCTTCTGGATATCATCGATACAGATATAATCGCCGTTATCAATGACCTCCTTCAGGCGGTACGCAGCATTCTCACCGCATCCGGGGATAGCAAGGAAAGGCAGTCTCAGCTTGCCATCCTCCACAACGTAAGTGGCAGCCTTGGATTTCTTGAAATCTACAGGCAGCACCTGAATGCCACGCAGCATCATTTCGTTTACAAGCTGCAGTGCTTCGAAGGTCGCCTTGTCCTTACCCTCCATCTTGGGAAGTGCCTGAAGCTCCTTCATCTTATTCTTCACTGCGGAATGTCCCTTCAGTATGCTCTCAACATCAAGGTTTTCAGTGTGCTTTGTGAGAGTTGCCGCATAGAACTCGTGCGGTCTGTATATCTTGAACCAGCAGAGCTTTACCGCAGCTGTAACATACGCCGCAGCATGCGCCTTCGGGAACATGTACTTGATCTTTTTACAGCTCTCCACATACCATTCAGGGACGTTGTTATCCTTGAATGCCTGATATATCTCATCATTGAAGAGTTTAAGAGCGTTACCCTTACGGGTGATCTCCATTATCTTGAATGCAAGACCGGGTTCAACGCCCTTGTGCATCAGATAAACCATGATGTTGTCACGGGTACCGATAACTTCTGAAATGGTACAGGTGCCGTTCTTGATAAGATCCTGAGCATTGCCCAGCCAAACGTCCGTACCGTGGGAAAGTCCCGATATCTGCAGCAGGTCGGAGAAGTTCTTCGGCTGTGCATCCTGAAGCATCTGCATAGCAAAGCCTGTGCCGAACTCAGGAATACCGAAGGTGCCGCACTTGGCACCGAGATCATCAGCGCTGATGCCCAGCGGTTCAACGGAAACGAACAGCTTATAGATAGCAGGATCCGTGGTGGGAACATCGGCTATCTTCATGCCTGTCATATCCTCAAGGTGCTTGTACAGCGTGGGAACATCGTGTCCCAGCTCGTCAAGCTTCAGGATAGTATCGTGAAGCGCATGGAAGTCGAAGTGAGTGGTTATCATGTCGCTCTCGGTCTTATCTGCGGGGTGCTGAACGGCGGTAAAGTCGTATACCTCATAATCATTAGGCACTACTACCATACCACCAGGGTGCTGGGAAGTGGTTCTCTTTACACCTGTGCAGCCAACGGAAAGTCGCTCCATTTCGGCGTTGTTGAAGGTTATGCCACGCTCTTCGCAGTATTTCTTTACAAAGCCGTAGGCGGTCTTGTCCTGAACAGCGGAGATAGTTCCCGCCTTGAACACATGATCCTTACCGAACAGTTCTTCAGTATATCTGTGTACCTTGCCCTGTACTTCGCCCGAGAAGTTAAGGTCGATATCAGGTGCCTTGTCGCCTTTGAAGCCGAGGAACGTCTCGAACGGGATATCATGACCGTCACGGATCATATCAATATCGCAGTGAGGGCAGTTTTTGGGCGGCAGATCAAAGCCTGAGCCGACAGAGCCGTCGGTAACAAACTCGTTCCAGCGGCACTTGGGGCAGCGGTAATGCGGTGCGAGGGGGTTAACCTCCGAGATACCTGACATTATCGCAACGAAGGAGGAGCCTACAGAGCCTCTGGAGCCTACCAGATAGCCGTTATCCTCGGAGTATTTTACAAGCTTCTGCGCGATCATGTAAAGCACGGAGAAGCCGTACTTGATGATAGCGTCAAGCTCCTTTGTGAGACGTGCGGAAACTATCTCGGGAATCTCGTCGTTGTAGCCGTACCAGTTCATTGCTCTTGTCCAGCAGAGATCCTGAAGCTCCTGCTCCGCACCCTCGATGGAGGGAGTATATGTTCCCTTGGGGATGGGGCGGATATCCTCATCCACCATATCGGCGATCATGTTGGTATTCTTGATGACCACCTCATACGCCTTTTCCTTGCCGAGATATTCGAATTCTGCAAGCATCTCATCAGTCGTTCTGAAATACAGCGGTGCCTGATTATCGGCATCCTTGAAGCTCTGACCTGCCTGCAGGATAGTTCTGAATATCGCATCCTCAGGGTTCTTGAAATGAACGTCACAGGTCGCCACAACGGGCTTGTTCAGCTTTTCGCCGAGACGGACTATCTTCCTGTTAAGCTCACGCAGACCCTCGTCATCCTGCACCATGCCATCACGCACGAGGAATGCATTGTTGCCGATGGGCTGGATCTCCAGATAATCATAGATGGAGGCAATCTCCTCAATCTCTGCTTCTGTCTTGCCATCGAGGATGGCACGGAAAAGCTCGCCTGCTTCACACGCAGAGCCGACGATGAGACCCTCTCTGTGCTTCAGAAGCTCTGAAAGCGGAACTCTCGGCTTTCTGTGGAAATAGTTAAGGTTGGAATAGGAAACGAGCTTATAGAGATTCTTCAGACCCGCCTTGTTCTTTACAAGGATTATCATGTGATAGGTGGGAAGCTTCTTTACATCCACATTGCCGAGGATGCCGTTGAGGTCGCCCAGCTTTTCGAGCGTTCTTCCCTTGCCTGCATCAGCGATAAGGCGCTGATAGATAAGGGCGAGCATCTTTGCATCGTCGATTGCACGATGGTGGTTGAAGTTGCCCAGCTTGTACTCCTTTGCGACCATATCGAGCTTATGCTTCTTCATGTGAGGAAGCGCAGCACGGCACAGCGCAAGGGTATCCACATAGCGGATAGAGTAATCAATACCCTGTCGCTCGCATGCAAGACGGATAAAGCCGGTATCGAAATCGGCGTTGTGCGCAACAAGCACTGCATCTCCTGCAAAAGCGATGAAATCCTCAAGCGCCTGCTTTTCGGAGGGGGCGTCTGCTACCATCTCATCGGTGATGCCTGTTATCTCGACAATGTTCGCAGGGATAGGCTTTTCGGGATTTACGAAGGTCTGGAACTCCTCTACGATCTCCATGTTGCGCAGCTTTACTGCACCTATCTCTGTGATGCGCTCGGTCTCCTTGCTGAGACCTGTGGTCTCGATATCAAAAATGATGATATCATCATTTACGGAATAATCATTACAGCCGCTCACAAGCGCACCGCTGTCGTTTACGAAATACGCCTCCATGCCGTAGATGACCTTCATCTCGCCGCCGTCCTTGCGTATCTTTTCAACGGTGTTCATTGCCTCGGGATAAGCCTGCACGTTGCCGTGATCGGTTATCGCAACAGCCTTATGTCCCCATGCGAATGCCTGCTTTACAAGATCGCCTGCGGGAGTAAGCGCATCCATATCTGACATGGTGGTATGCATGTGAAGCTCAACACGCTTTTCTTCGGCGTTGTCCTTCTTCTGCTTCAGCTTCAGGGACGCAATGGAATAGGGACGGATATTAAGTACCTTTGCAAAGGTATCAAACTCAAACTTACCTGTGAGGATGATCGCCTTGCCCGATTTTATATTGCTCTTTATTGTATCGCTGTTTTCGGAGGGGGTGATTATCTTCAGTATCTGAGAAGATGTCTTATCAGAGAAATATGCGGTATAGATGAAGGTGTTTCCGTCACGGGATGTCTTTTCATCGGTCTTGAACACTTCGCCCCAGACGGTCACCTCGTCGCCCTCGTTGAATGCCTCGGACATGGGCAGCGGCTCCTCGGAAATTCCCTTTCCGTAGAAAAGCTGCGCCTTGCTCTCGAACTTAGGGGACTCAAACGGCAGCAATATCTCCTTAGCTTCTGCAAGCACGGAAGGACGTCTGCCGCCACCGCCGCTGCGCTGGCCACCGTTGCCGCCCTGAAATTTGTTCTCATTAGCCGCAGGAGGCGGTGTGAGAGAAATAACAGGCACAGGCGCTGCCAACTCATCAGCCAGCACCTGCTCGATATCAAGCTCCTCAGTGCCTGTGAATACAATGTTTATTGCAAGTCCGAAAAAGCCACGGACGTATTTTTCGATCTTCTTGTCTATCTCCATGCCGAGCAGGATATCCTTGCCGCCACGCTTCAGGGATATCTCGTATGTACTGCCGTCGTCGGTGATATCGCATTCATCAAGATATCCGTTTACTGCCGCAAGCTTTGCCTTCAGCAGAGAGATTATCTCGGTGATATAGTCCGCTGTGAAAAGCGAAGCATGGTATTTCGGGAAAACAGATACCTCGGTGCCATCCAGCGACTTCGTAAGCTGCTCGCCAAGGGAAAGAAGCTCCTCAGCTGCCACAAGCTCGTCCAGCTCCAGATTCATCATCAGGGTGTTCTTAGACTCGGTATATACTATCTTCAGCACTCTGCCGTCTGCAACTGACGGCGATAATGTCAGTGTATCAAAAAGCTCACTGAGTTTTGCAGACATTTATAACATCCTTTCGGTCTTCAGTAATTCTATCTCTTTTTTCAGCTCATTCAGAAGCTCGGTCTCGGGGACCTTTCGCAGGATCTCGCCCTTGCGGAAGATGAGACCCTCACCGTCGCCGCCTGCGATACCGATATCCGCTTCTCTTGCCTCTCCTGGACCATTCACGGCACAACCCATCACGGCGACCTTGATATCAAGATCAACGCTGCGGCATATATCCTCGACCTGCTGCGCAAGTCCGATAAGATCTATCTTTGTTCTGCCGCAGGTGGGGCAGGATACTATCTCCACACCGCCGCCTATGCCGCAGGCTTTGAGGATATCCTTTGCCGCATATATCTCCCTGACAGGGTCAGCGGTGAGGGATACACGGATGGTATCGCCGATGCCGTTGCACAGCAGCGAGCCTATGCCAACAGCGGATTTCAGCATTCCCATGCGCTCGGTGCCTGCCTCGGTCACACCGAGGTGCAGCGGATAATCAAACCTCTCTGCAAACAGCCTGTATGCTGCTATCATAAGGCGCACATCAGAGGATTTGATGCTGACAACGATATCGTCAAAATTCAGGTTTTCAAGTATACGGATGTGTCCTGTGGCGCTCTCAACAAGCGCTTCGGCCGTTGGTGAGCCGTATTTCTGCAGCAGCTCCTTTTCCAGTGAGCCGCTGTTCACGCCTATCCTGATGGGTATCCTGCGTTCTTTGCAGGCGTCCACTACTGCTCTCACCTTTTCGGGAGAGCCGATGTTTCCGGGATTTATGCGCACCTTGTCAATGCCTGCTTCAACAGCAGAAACAGCGATGCGGTGATCAAAATGGATATCAGCCACGAGCGGTATCTTCACCGCCGACTTTATCGCAGGGATAAGGCGCACATCCTCAAGCGTGGGAATCGCCGCACGGACTATCTCACAGCCTGCCTCCTCCAGTGCCTTTGCCTGAGCCACACTGCGCTCCACATCGGATGCAGGGGTATTCAGCATGGACTGGATATATATCTTTCCGCCGCCAAGCTTAAGGCCTGCGACGTCTACAATCTTCTTACTCAATTCTACCTCCGATTACAGGCGGGCAATATCGTTGATGGTGACTACCAGCATAAGCACCATAAGCAGCGCAAGGCCGACAAAGTGTATCATGCCCTCGACTTCGGGCTTCATCGGCTTTCTGCGGATAAGCTCGATTACAAGGAACAGGAATCGGCAGCCATCCAGTGCGGGGATAGGCAGCAGATTGAACACTCCGACATTAATAGTTATCAGCGCTACGATGCTGAAGAACACAGACGGATCGTATTTTGCCACGCTCTCCGCAACCACTCCCACAACGCCCACAGGGCCTGAGAGATCGTTGATGCCGTATCTTCCACGGAGCATATCGAACAGAGTCATTATAATGAGTCTGCCTGTGGAAACGGACTCCTTAAAGCTTTCGCTCACCATGTTGATGAAGTTCTTTTCCATAGGCTGAACGGTGAAATCAAAATAGATGGAGCTGCTGCCGTCCTCATAAACGGCGGAAGTGAACTCCACATCATTCAGAACGACCTTTTCGCCGTTTCTCTCGACGGTGAAATCGAACACGAGGTTTCCCTGCTCGTTTTTATCAACGCCGCTCTGCAGCTTATAGATGATATCGCTGGAAGTGAACACGGAAAGTCCGTCGATCTTTGTTATCCTGTCGCCTACCATAAGCTGACTGCTGCTTACAGCCTGCTCTCTGAAGCTGCTGACCGTAGTTGTGGCAATGGTCTCGGTGAGTCCGAGAGAGATCATTACCACAAAGAAGCCCAGAACAAGATTCATCACTGCACCTGCAACTATAACGATCATCCTCTGCCAGACAGGCTTGCGGTTGAATGCACGGGGATTATCGCTGTTAGCGTCCTCCCCCTCCATGGAGACAGAGCCGCCGATGGGCAGCAGGCGGATGACATAAGCTGTTTCCTTGCCCTGCTTGCGTAAGATGACGGGTCCCATGCCGATGGCGAACTCATTCACCTGAATTCCGCACAGCTTTGCAGCAACGAAATGACCCAGCTCATGAATTATGATGATAACACAGAATGCGAGAATTGCAATAACAATTGACATTAATGACCTCCGAATCTTGCTCTGACGTATTCCTCGGCTGCCTGCTGAGTAGCTAAGATATCCTCAAGGGTAGGTTGCTTGATGTGCTCGATATTGACGAGTGCTTCGTTCACTGCCTCGCCGATATCAAGAAAGCGTATCTTATCCTGCAGGAAGAGCGCCACGGCTGCTTCGTTTGCGCTGTTTATGGTGCACGGCGCATTACCGTCCATAGTGATGGCTCTGCGGGCTGCGCTGAGGCAGGAGAAGGTCTCCTCATCGGGACGATCGAATGTAAGCGTTCCCACATCAAAAAGGGAGAGCTTCTTTGCGGGGCAAGGAAGTCTCTGCGGATAAGTAAGCGCAAACTGGATGGGGATGCGCATATCCGCACTGCCGAGCTGCGCAATAACAGCGCCGTCCTCGAACTCTACTGCGGAATGGATGATGCTCTGACGGTGAACGACTATCTCGATCTGCTCGGGGCGAACATCGAAAAGGTGTATAGCCTCGATAAACTCCAGGCCTTTATTCATCAGCGTTGCGCTGTCGATGGTGATCTTTGCGCCCATTGACCAGTTAGGGTGCTTCTGCGCCTGCTCACGGGTGACGTTTTCAAGCTCGGAACGCTTTTTGCCAAAGAAGGGGCCTCCCGATGCGGTGAGGATTATCTTCTCAACAGCACTGTCGTGAGCGCCCATAAGGCACTGGAAGATAGCGGAATGCTCGCTGTCTATCGGGAGCAGCTTCACGCCGTTCCTGCGGACGCTTTCTTTAACAAGGCCGCCGCCTGCAACAAGGGTCTCCTTATTGGCGAGAGCGATGTCTCTGCCTGCCTCTGCCGCCGCAAGCGTGGGGCGAAGTCCTACCATGCCGACTACTGCGTTGACCACGATATCACAAGGCAGCTGTGCAAGCTCACATAAACCATTAATGCCACACAGGACTTTAACCTCTGTATGTGCAAGCCGCTGTTTTATGTCGGAATAGGAAGACTCATTCGACACGCACACATATTCGGGTCTGAACTCATCAACCTGCTGCAACAGCTGATCAATACTGCTGTTCACAGCCAAAGCTTTCACCCTAATATTATGCGAACGGCAGACGTCTAATGTCTGTGTTCCGATGGAGCCTGTAGAGCCAAGCAGAACGATAGATTTATCCATAACATATCCTTTTTAACAAAACCACCCATCCACAGAAGTGAATGGGCAGATGATCTCCCATGCATTATCTCGCACTGCTAAGTATCAGCAAAAGCGGAGAAATTATGCAATAATGGGACTGAAATACTGACTTACGATGTACACGAACGGTGCAACGAAAAGCACGCTGTCGAAGCGGTCAAGCACGCCGCCGTGTCCGGGGAAAAGATTACCGAAATCCTTCACGCCGAACTCACGCTTGATGACGGATGCGGAAAGATCTCCCAGTACACCGAAGACCGAAGCTATCATGCCAACGATGATAACAACTGGATAATTGATGCTTATATCATCAAAAACGAGGAAATCGAAAATGAGACCTGTTATAGTAACCACAATGCCGACAGTGATTATGCCGCCGATAAAGCCCTCAACAGTCTTCTTAGGGCTGATATTGGGGCAAAGCTTGTGCTTTCCGAGGAAGGTGCCGACAAAATATGCACCCGAATCTCCGAACCATGCGCAGAACAGAACATAGAGGATAAGAAACACACCCAGACCACGGTTTGTGGGATCGCCTGAGTATCTGAACAGAAGCACACAGCAAAGCGATGCAGGTATCATAACTGCGGCAGCGCCGCACATGGTGAGATGCTCGAACTTGATACGCTTGTGCTTTGTGAGCATAACGCCGAAAAGCGCCATCACAAACGCACAAAGTGCTATAGGCATGAGCCATACAAGCTTGAACATTATTACAAACGGAACAGCAGCGGAAGCAACAAGACAAAGCGTAGTCAGCAGCTTGAACTGTCTGCAGTTTACAGAGCCGATAAGCTCCCAGACCGCAGTGACGCTGAAAAACGATGCGACAACAGTCCACACCCATATATTATCAATAAT
The DNA here is from genome assembly GCA_045532595.1 of Oscillospiraceae bacterium. Lineage (GTDB taxonomy): Bacteria > Bacillota > Clostridia > Oscillospirales > Ruminococcaceae > CAG-115. The sequence continues at coordinate 39,898 of JAZSGG010000059.1, forward strand.
TATGAAGCTGACGCCTACAAGTATTGCTACAAAAGCCGTCACTATTCTTTTAGCCATGACAGGTCCTCTCTTCCTTAAACTCCGCCGAATCTGCGGTTTCTGCCTGCAAAAACCTCAACTGCGTGTTCAAGGTCTTTTTTGCTAAAATCGGGCCACAGCACATCCATGAATATAAATTCCGCATAGGCTGCCTGCCAGATCATGAAATTTGAAAGCCGCTCCTCGCCGCTGGGACGTATAACAAGATCCAGCGGGGGCATTTCCGAGGTGTACAGATGCTGCTCGATAAGCTCCTCTGTGATATCCCCGGCTGCAAGCTTTCCTTCCCCGACAAGTGACGCAAGCTCCTGCACAGCCTTCACTATCTCGGCTCTGCCGCCGTAATTCAGTGCGATAGCTGTGATAAAGCCGTCATTATTGCGGGAATCGTTCTGGATATCAATCAGCTCAGCCTGAATATCCTCATCAAAACGGCTTATATCACCGATGATTATGATGCGGATATTCTCCTTGGCTGCGGCACGGATATCCCTGATATACTGCCGAAGCAGATTCATGATGCCGTTCACTTCTTCTGTGGGGCGTTTCCAGTTCTCGGTGGAGAATGCATAGAAGGTCGCACATTTTATTCCCAGCTCACGGCACCAGTTGATCGTCTTTTTGAATACTGCAGCACCCTGCTTATGGCCCATGTTTCGCGGCAGACCACGCTTTTTTGCCCACCTGCCGTTACCATCCATAATAATGCCGACGTGCTGCGGAATGATCCTGTCCTCCATCAGATGGACATGATCTCCTTCTCCTTAGCTGCGCCAACCTTGTCGATCTCCTCGATGAACTTGTCGGTAAGCTTCTGGATGTTCTTCTCGCCGTCCTTCTGATCGTCCTCTGTGATCTCATTAGCCTTCTTCTTAGCCTTCAGCTTATCGAGAGCGTCACGGCGAACGTTACGGACAGCGACCTTGCCCTCTTCGCAGTTCTTGCTTACGAGCTTGCCGAGCTCCTTTCTGCGCTCCTCAGTCAGCTGAGGGAATACGATGCGCAGGCAGCGGCCGTCGTTTGTGGGGTTGATGCCCAGATCGCTTGCCTGAATAGCCTTTTCGATGCTCTTCAGAGAGGATGCGTCATAAGGAGTTACAACGAGGATACGAGCCTCTGCAACGGAGATGGAAGCCATCTGGTTTACAGGAGTATCAGTGCCGTAATACTCAACAGTAATTCTGTCGAGAACACGGGGATCTGCTCTGCCTGCACGGATGGTGTTAAGCTCGTTCTCAAGCGCTGTGATGCACTTGCCCATTCTTTCCTTGGTGTTATCCATGAGTTCTTTCATAAGTAGCTCCGTTCTGCCGCATTGCGGCGTAAAATATATTAGTTCTTATGCTTGGTTACGAGTGTACCGACAGGTTCGCCCATTACAGCGTCCAGAATGTTATCGGGACGGTTGAGATCGAACACGATGATCGGAATATTATTTTCAGTGCAGATAGCGGCAGCGGCGCTGTCCATTACCTGCAGCTTCTTTACAAGGATATCGTGATGTGTGATCACATCGTACTTCACTGCATCAGGGAACTTCTTGGGATCCTTATCGTAGATACCGTCTACCATAGTAGCCTTCAGCAGCATATCCACGCCCAGCTCTGCTGCACGGAGTGCAGCTGCACTGTCTGTGGAGAAGAAGGGGTTACCTGTGCCGCAGCCGAAGATCACTACTCTGCCCTTTTCGAGGTGGCGGATAGCCTTACCGAGAATGAAAGGCTCAGCGACCTGCTGCATAGTGATAGCTGTCTGAACACGGACAACACAGCCCAGGCTCTCGAGAATATCAGCAACTGCGAGAGCGTTCATAGCTGTTGCCAGCATACCGATGTGATCGGCTCTTGCTCTGTCCATGCTGGGGCTGCTTCTGCCACGCCAGAAGTTGCCGCCGCCGACTACGATACCTATCTCGCAGCCTGCGTCAACGCACTTCTTGATGCTTGCACAGATATTTTCAATGGTGGGAATATCAAGACCTATCTTGTTGTCTCCTGCGAGAGCCTCACCGCTCAGCTTCAGAAGAACTCTTTTATACTTTGGTGTCACTGCTTCACCCATGCTGTTTTACCTCCTGATATGCTAATCAATAATCAAGTGCGCGGATCCTGCCGAGCAGCTCGCCATGTACGGAAAGCTTTTCGAGAGCAGCTGCTACACGACTCTCCTCCATAACATCGGCAATGAATGCGATCTCATTATCGGGCATATTGTTTCTGGAAAGGTACTCAACACCGCTGAACTCAGCCTTGATAACAGCCTCTGCGGCTGCCTTATCGGTGGCTGCAAAGCGGATGTAGTTTGCACAGTTGAATCTGTCAAAGCTGCGGATGAAGCTCTGCTCGCTGTCCTTCCATGTGAGGGAGATACTTGTTTTCTGGTGCTTTGCAGCAGATACGATATCGGATACCACTGCGCTTGCGGTGGGAAGCTTACCTGCACCCTTACCGTAGAACACAACATCGCCTGTTGCGTCGCCAC
>JAZSGG010000033.1:0-9250 GCA_045532595.1 Oscillospiraceae bacterium
TTGCGGCGTAGGTGCATTTTAAAAGGGGATCAGTAGCAAACGTAATGGTTTTGCGCAGCAAAATCGCATTCCCATTAGGGGAATGCGAAATGGAGTTTGCGCCCCGCGTAAGCCGAGCATCGCTCGGCGTCGCTGGCAAATACTGATGTGTTATCAGATGTTGTAAAGCAGCTCGTCGTAGGTTGGGAAAGGCCAGCAGCGCTCGTCTACCTTTGTTTCAAGCTCGTCTACCACAGCACGCAGCTCCTGCATTGCGGGGAAAACATAGTTGTGGTATGCCACAGCCTTTGCGTAGGATTCATCGGTGCACTGTGCCTTTACAATGGCGTCGCTGAGAGCGTCGATGCGCTCAGCAAGGGATACCGTAAGGTCGTTCAGCTTTCCTGCAAGAGCCAGCTCCACAGCAGGCTCTATGCCGATAGCCTTCTTGCTTGCCGCTATATCGCAGACTTCCTTTGTGTACTTCATGACCGCAGGAAGTATCTCTGTGCGTGCCATATCCGCAGCGGTAAGACCCTCGATATTCACTGCCTTTGCGTAGTTTTCGAGATGTATCTCGGCTCTTGCGTGCAGCTCTATCTCAGTGTAGATGCCGAATTTTCTGAACAGGTTGATGCTCTTCTGCGAGGTGAGCGCAGGGATAGCGTCGATAGTGGATCTGAAGTTCGGCAGACCTCTGTTCTCCGCCTCACTGCACCATTCATCGCCGTAGCCGTTGCCATTGAAGATAACACGCTTATGCTCCTTGATGGTGCGCACCAGCAGCTCGTGCAGTGCCTCGGTGAAGTTCTCTGCGCCCTCCAGCTCATCCGCAAATTCCTTCAGGGAGTTTGCAACGATGGTGTTCAGCACGGTGTTGGGGCCTGCGATATTGAGAGAGGAGCCGCACATTCTGAACTCAAACTTGTTTCCTGTGAAGGCAAAGGGCGAGGTGCGGTTTCTGTCAGTAGCGTCCTTAGGGAAGCTGGGCAGAGAGGATACGCCCACGTTGAACATGGCTCTCTCGGTGGTGTAATCGGTGCCCTCAATAAGATGCTCGATAACAGCCTCCAGATCCTCGCCGAGGAAGATGGAAACGATAGCAGGGGGCGCTTCGTTTGCGCCGAGACGGTGATCGTTTCCTGCTGTGGCAACGGACATTCTCAGCAGCTCGGGGTATTCGTCCACAGCCTTGATGATGGCTGCGAGGAAGGTAAGGAACTGTGCATTATCCATGGGAGATTTGCCGGGATCCAGCAGATTCTTGCCCGTATCGGTGGAAAGCGACCAGTTATCGTGCTTGCCCGAGCCGTTTATTCCTGCGAAGGGCTTCTCGTGCAGCAGGCAGACAAGGCCATGCTCCAGAGCTACCTTCTTCATGATATCCATGGTGAGCTGGTTCTGATCACAGGAGAGATTGCAGGGCGCGAACAGCGGCGCCATCTCGTGCTGAGCGGGAGCCACCTCGTTGTGCTTTGTTTTGGAGGTGATGCCGAGTCTCCACAGATGCTCGTCAAGATCCTTCATGTAGTCCGCAACTCTTGCCTTGATGGAGCCGTAGTAGTGGTCGTCCATCTCCTGACCCTTGGGTGCGGGAGCGCCGAACAGTGTTCTGCCTGTGAAGATCAGATCCTTGCGCTGATCGTAGGTCTTCTTGTCAACAAGGAAGTATTCCTGCTCTGCGCCGACGGTGGGGACAACTCTCTTTACGGTATCGTTGCCGAACAGGCGCAGGATGCGCAGCGCCTGAGTGGAAACAGCGTCCATTGAGCGCAGCAGGGGTGTTTTCTTGTCCAGAGCCTCGCCGCCGTAGGAATAGAAGGCGGTGGGGATATACAGCGAGCCGTTCTTCACGAAGGCATAGGATGTGGGATCCCATGCGGTGTAGCCTCTTGCCTCGAAGGTGGCTCTCAGACCGCCCGAGGGGAAAGAGGATGCGTCAGACTCGCCCTTGATAAGCTCCTTACCCGAAAATTCCATGATAACGGTGCCGTCGCCCATAGGGGTGATGAAGCTGTCGTGCTTTTCGGCGGGGATTCCTGTCATTGGCTGGAACCAGTGGGTGAAGTGGGTAGCGCCCTTTTCGATAGCCCAGTCCTTAATGGCGCTGGCAACTACATCGGCAATGCTGCTGTCAAGCTCCTTTGCCTCGTCGATAGTCTGTTTGAGCTGCTTGTATATTATCTTAGGCAGACGCTGTCGCATGGTGTTCTCGTTGAAAACATCAATGCCGAACTGCTCCATAACGTCGAAATTCTCTGACATAAGTACCTCCGAATAACTGGAAAAATAAAAGTAAGGCGTTCCGCCGAGGGTACACCTATACCCTGAGTGAAACGCCGTTGTTTCTACTATTCTATTATATTCAAAACCTCGTATTTTGTCAATCTGACCAATATACAAATGTTTTTCTGTATATATAGCATAATTTTGGTGATTGTGCCATCAGCCGTTGTCGCTGACAGGTGCAAACAGCTTTCGTGTCTGGGGAACGCTGAACAGCACCGCCGCACCGATCAAAGTAAACACAAGCTCGGGCAGCATATAAGCGCCGTTGTAGCACAGAGAATACAGCCACTCGTTTTCGGTGACGAAGCCCTCCCACAGCTTTCCTGCGGAGTGCCAGATAACAACGCCGCTGAGGAAGTGGGAGAGGAATCTCAGCACCACTACAGCCGCAGTTCCCGTAAGCCAGCCTACAGTACCCTTCTTGCGGAATACGCCCGCAAGACCCAGCACGAGGAACGGCAGTATGTAGTCAAGCAGGATGCAGGCTATCAGCATAACAGGTGTGAGTCCCCAGCCGAAAAGTCCGTCAACAGCGCCCTGTCCCAGCTGTATCAGCGAGAACACAAAGGACACCATCAGTCCGTTTTTGATACCATGCTTGATGCTGTAAACCGTTATCGGAAGCATAGACAGCACCGTGATGCCGCCGCCCCAGGGGAATTTAACTATTCTGAGATAACACAGTACCGTTGCCAGTGCCACCATTACAGCGCCCTCAACAAGCGCCAGAACCTTCTTGTGATTATTTGAATTATTCATAATAACTCCTTCTTTCCGAACTGACCTCCCTATCGGCAGAGAAAACAAAAGTCCGAATCCCCTTATTGCACATCGGGTATCGGACTAATATACTTTCATCATTATCGTCGGCGGAATAAAAATGCGTGCCGACGGATATCAGCACGCATGGAATGTCTAAACGAACATTTTTCCTACGTCGGCATTATCCGAATCAGGTATCGGGAGTTATCTCCCCTGGGTCTGCGCTGTGACCTGCGCACTCTCAGCCTCGGCGGCGTCTGCCTTTGAAGCTCCCCGTTCAGTCCGTGGGTATTATAGCATAGTTTTCCTTGTTTGTCAAGGGGTTATGAGTAGAGTGTTTTTATTTCTTCTTCGGTGTATGTGTTGCCTTTATATGTGATTATAAGATCATCGTGGCATTCGAAGATATAGGGACCATCAAACGTTGTTACACTATCAGGAATGTTTAATAATTTCAGATTTGAGCAACCAACGAATGCAGAATCGCCTATGAAAGTAACGCTGTCCGGGATTGTGATTGAAGTTAGGGAGGTACACTTCCAGAATGTATGGCTTCGGATATAAGCTACTCCAAAGGGAATAGATATATTTTGCAGACTTGAGCAACTGCGGAATGCTTGTTCTCCAATTTCAGATACACTATCTGGAATGTTTATCAAAGAAAGGTTATTGCAACCTCGGAAAACACGATTTCCAATTGTTGTAACGCCATTTGGAAGGGTAATGTTGTATAGATTTGTACAACCCTCAAAAGTATCATCGTTAATTATATTGACCCCTGATGGAATAGTTATAGAGGAAAGAGCGGTGCAATCTTGGAATGCTGAACAGCCTATAGATATAACACTATCAGGAATGTTTATGAGTGACAGATTTGTGCAGCCGTAGAATGTGCCGTCTTCGATAGATGCGACACTATCAGGAATAGTTATTTCGGTTAAATTAACACATCCTGAAAACGCTTCTTTGCCAATCGATAAGATGTTGTCAGGAATAGATACGGAAGATATATTGCTGCACCCGCAGAATGCTGAATCGCCTATGTTAATAACAGTATTAGGTAATGAAATGGAGCTGATGTTTTGACATCCAAAAAAAGCGCATCTTTCAATATTGACAATACCATTGGGTATAATTACATCTGTTAAAGCTGTGCAATTGTAAAAGGCATATTCTCCGATAACCGTGACAGGTTTTCCTTCTATCTCAGCAGGAATTGATACCTTGATATCGGTGCCGATATATTGTGTAATTACTACTTCTCCGTTCTCGATAGAATAGAGGAATAGATCTACAGGCGAGTATTGAATTGCTTCAGTCGATGATATTGTTGTAGTAATTGTAGTAGCCTCAGTAGTTTCTGCTCTGTTGGTGACATTAGTCGCTATGGTCATTTCTTTCAGCATGGCAGCGATGTTCTCATCGCCTGTAAGCTCGTAAGCTTCTTCCAACAGTGCAATAGCCTCGTCCTTCTTTCCGAGCGCAACAAGAGCCTTAGCCTTACCGATGTATGCGTCGATGTTCATGGGGTCTATCTCAAGTATCTTGTCAAACTCGATTATTGCCTGCTCGTAATCCTCTTCATCGAGATAGCGCTCGGCAAGGGTGAGAGTCTCTGCGATATCTGTCCTGCCGCTCGTTCCGACAGCCACAGCAGCAATGATACCGCCGACTATTACAACAGCCAGCACGATAACAAGAATAATTATGTTCCTTTTGGATGACATGTTTTTTGGTGTTTCACTCATAAAAAAATACTTCCTTTCAGTAATTACCAAAAGGAAGTATAGCATAGAAACATGTCAATGTCAAGTTAACGAGCAATCTCCACGCTTGCACAGGGCGCAGCGCCGAGAGCAAGGCTTACGGCATCAGGCTGAGATGTGCCTGCGTACAGAGTGAAGCGGCTTGCCGCAATGCTCCTCACGCCGTTTTCGTCCACTGTTTCAAAGGCAGAGTCAGGAAGTGTGAGCGTTATCTCACGGCTCTCCTTTGCGCCGAGCGAAACACGCTGCATTCCGCACAGCGAGTATTTCGGAGCGCCGTCAACGCCGAGGGCGGTGATATAAAGCTGCACCACATCCTCGGCAGCTATATCGCTGTGGTTAGTGACGGTAAGCTTCACTGTGCCGTCCGAATATGAAAGTCCGCTGCAGAGGATATCGGCATAAGAAAGACCAAATCCGAAGGGGTACAGCACATTGTCATCGCTGCAGTAGCGGTATGTTCTGCCTGCCATGGAGTAGTCACAGAAATCGGGCAGGGCGTCGGCGTTTTTGTAGAAGGTCACAGGCAGCTTGCCCGAGGGCGAAGCATCGCCGAAAAGCAGCGCAGCAAGCGCCTTGCCGCCGTTCTGTCCGGGATACCACATATTCAGCAGGGCATCGCAGTCGCACTCGACATTGATGGAGCTTCCCGCCGCAAGGACCACCACCATCGGCTTGCCCACAGCACGCAGCTTCTGAAGCAATATGCGCTGACTTTCGGGCAGGCGCAGGTCAGGCTTATCGCCCGAAGCGAACTCGTTGCCTGTATCGCCCTCCTCGCCCTCTAACGTTGCGTCAAGACCCACACAGGCAATGATGACATCCGCATTCTCAGCCGCCGCAACAGCCTCTGCGTAGCGGTCGCCTGCCTGTCCGAGACCCTGACAGCGGTCTTTGAAAAGGTGGCAGCCCTCGGCGTAGAGTACACGTCCGTCAAACCTGTCCTCGATGCCCTCAAGAAAAGTAATGTAGCGGTCGGCAGTGCCGTTGTAGTTGCCGATGAGAGCTTCACGGCTGTCTGCATTGGGTCCGATGACCGCAATGGTGCGTACGTCCTTTTTAAGCGGCAGCACGCCGTTGTTCTTCAGCAGCACAGCGGATTTCACCGCAGCCTCGTAAGCGGCTTCCTTATGCTCGTCACAGGATATCACGGAATAGGGTATATCGTCAAACTCAGTGCCTTCAAGCTGACCGAGACGTATCCTCGTGCGCAGCGCTCTCACACAGGCGGAGCGGATGTCCTCCTCGGATATCAGTCCCTTATCCAGTGCTTCAAGTATGCTGAGATAGGTGCTGCCGCAGTTGATATCACAGCCAGCCTTCAGCGCCTTTGCAGCGGATTCGGGAGCAGTGGCAGTTATCTTGTGGTGCAGGTGGAAATCCTGTATCGCCCAGCAGTCGGATACGAAATATCCGTCAAAGCCCCATTCACGAAGCTTTGCCATAAGCTTTTCACTTGCGCAGGCAGGCTCGCCGTTCACACGGTTGTAAGCGCCCATCACGCCCTCAACATGAGCCTCCTCCACCAGCGCACGGAACGTAGGGAGATAGGTCTCCTCCATGTCCTTTGCACTAGCCTTTGCGTCGAACTGGTGGCGCAGACCCTCAGGCCCGCTGTGTACTGCGAAGTGCTTTGCGCAGGCAGCCGCCTTGATGTGCTTGCCGTCTCCCTGTAATCCCTTGACGAACTCCACGCCCAGCCTTGCAGTGAGATACGGGTCCTCGCCGTAGGTCTCGTGACCTCTGCCCCAGCGTGGGTCACGGAAGATGTTTATGTTGGGCGACCACATGGTGAGTCCCTTGTAGATATCGCAGTCGCCGTGCTTTTGTGCGGCGTTGTATTTTGCTCTTGTTTCCTCTGCGATTATCTCAGCGATGCGGCGGATGAGGTCTGTGTCAAAAGCTGCGGCAAGACCCACAGCCTGCGGAAAAACAGTGGCAGTGCCTGCTCGTGCCACGCCGTGCAGAGCCTCGTTCCACCAGTTGTAGGCAGGCAGACCTGCCGAGGGTATCGCAGGCGCATTATAGCGCAGCTGCTCCGCCTGCTGCTCGGTGGTGAGGGTGTCAGCGAGAGCCTCCGCACGCTCCTGCGGTGTGAGGGATGTATCGAGATAACGTTCCATTTTTATGTCCTCCTGTGGGGGATATTTGATAGTTATATTGTAGCATATATCGGGTGAGGAAACAAGGGGGTCATGGGGAAATGATCGTTTTAGTTTCAACGATATCAGTGAAAACAAGCTTTTTGCTCTCATGGTCAAAGCTCATGCGGTAATCCCAGTGATACTGCTCCAGCATTCCGCTCTCTTCGTTGTCATAGAAGCCACCGCGTTCTGCAAGGTAACAGCCGCTCTCCTCGTCGTAGTATATATAATTCATGCCGCCGTCGGGCATGGCATTATATATCCTGCTGTCATGAATATACAACAGATCGTACACAGTACCCATCGGACCTACCCTCGGGAAGTACAGAAATGTGCCGTCAGGTGTGTTAAGAGTGTTGCCTACAGCGCCCGAGCCGACAAATTCTACTGTATCTCCGCTTGCAAACCAGACATAGCACCATTGGTCATTCGTTCTGCCTGCATTTGCATAGGCAGAGACGATCTCCTCACTGCCGTCGCCGTCAAGGTCGCCGAAAAGGGAGTATACTATCTCACCGTCATCAAGTCGTTTTTCTTCGGGAATGTTGTCAAGGATGAGCTGCTCCAAGCGCTGCTGCTCAAGGGTAATATCCACCGGATAGTTGCCGAGATAGTTTTCGTTCATATCAATGGCTAAGTCAATGCCGATGGCATATCGCAGCTGATCTCCCACGGTGTAGTTTATCACAAGCTTGTCGTTCTCACTGAGATAACAAGAGTTTATATTGCTACCGTTAGCTGCGATCATATATAAGATGCTTTTTCCGCAGTAGTTGGTGTATTCAAGGAACTCGTCAAAGGTAATTTCACGTAACGGATACTGCGTCATAATATTTGCTGAACTATTGTAATGCAGATCATAGGGGAGATATATCCGCCCCGTGCCATCTGTATTCGCACCATAGCCTGTGTAATAGGCGGTGAACTCGCAGTCATCGGTCTGGGTGATATTAAGCTGTGCAGTTCCGTCTATGTAGACCCTGCTTATCCATGCTGTTGAGCAGTCCCACAGCAGCGTTTTATTGTATTCGGATGTGTCGCTGTACAGTTCGCAGGATATAAGTACATCCCCGCCTGCTGAAAGTTGCCTGAAATCCGTCATTGTGTTACTGCCGATCTCGGTCATCCTGACAGGATTTTTGTTGTGTTCGCAAACATGCCACAACGTACCGTAGTAGTATGCCTTGCCGTCGTGTATCTCCATACCACCGTCGGCTGCGATGAGTTCTTTGTCACCGTCGCCGTTGATGTCGCCATACATTACAGTGGCAAGGGCAGGTGTAGTATTCGGGTCATCCTCTGTTATTCTGCCACGGACAAGCTGTAAAAGCTCGTCCTTTGCTGTCGGAGGAGTTACAGTGTCCACAGGCTCGGCAGGAGTTATCTCTGTCTGTGTGGTAGTTTGTAGTATAGATGTGGTCTGCTCCGCACCCGAGGTCGTGACCTCGGGTACGTTGCTTTCTATGCTGTCCGCACAGCCTGTCAGCAGCAGTGCGGCGAGTATTGCGAATATCGTTCTTTTCATACAAAAACACCCCGATAAAGTTGTGATACCTTTATTTTACTCCGCAAACTAAGCGGTGTCAATAAAAGTAACAAAACTGTAATCGGGGTGTAACTACATTGTAATAATTAAGGGTATGTCAGCGTTTTTTCAAGAAGAAGTCCTGTATTATCTGCTCCGCCGCTTCCTTACCGAACCAGCCCTCGCCCTTGTCCTCTCTGGGATATAGGCGGTGCATATCCTCTTTTTCGCTGTCGGGCAGCTGAGAGAAATCCTCGATATCCCGCTCAAGCGGCACGCCGACCAGCTTGTGATCTCCGTCGTTGCGGCGGAACACGCCGATAATACGCACCTGCTCGGTATCGCCGAGAGCGTATTCCTTATCCGTCATCAGGATGACATCAAGGTGGTCGCAGGGCGGTGTACCCGATTCCACAAGCCACCCGTACGGCTGACGGACTCCCCGCACATAAGAAAGGCTGTCGCAGTTCTTTTCAACGAAGCTGTCGGTGTTCGGGATATATTTCATGCGCTTAGGGTATGCAAAGGTCTGCTCTATTTTAGCGGTATAGATCATAACGTCCTCCTGTGAGCTTTTTTATTATTATAGCATATCCTCGGGAAAATGTCATGATGTTTTGAGCAAACAGGAATTTGACGAGCGAAAGCTCGTCAAATTAAGTGAGGAGTTAGGAGTGAGGAGTGAGGAATTATTGTGTTCGCTCCGCTCACGGATTTAAAAACGGCTACGCCGTAACGTTGCTCTAAACCGCTGTCTGAACGCACTTTACAATCAATCAGCACAT
>JAZSGG010000081.1:0-52513 GCA_045532595.1 Oscillospiraceae bacterium
GCTTGCCGTCCCGGCAACCCCAGAGATACCTCTGTTGAGGAGATCACCGAGCTTTACAACAAGCTGATGTGATTTTGATCTGAACAATACGAAAGCCGCTCCATAAGGTGCGGCTTTTTTGTGTGTTTGAATTGAGGGATAATTGTAATGCACAGAAATACAGGGGATCAGTGGCAAACGTAATGGTTTTGCGACCGTGTAAGCAGCGTAAGCGAAGCGTCGCTGCGTCACTGTCACATTTTTTTGATTCTTATTTTGAAGCGCTTTCCGCAGCCTCTTGCAAGCTTGTCACGAAGCTCCATGGGCGTTCCGCAGAGGAATTGAGTCTTGTCGCAGATGATGGTATCCATGCTTTTGCCATCGGAATCCACAGGACAGATATAGAAGCTGTGGCTGCATTCGTAGGCAACTGCAATGTTCTTGTATGGGATCTCAGTAACGGTGGTGGAGGATTCATCCTTAGCCAGCTGTGAACGTCTTGCTACCGCATTGCCTTCCTCGTCAAGCTCCTGTTCGGTGGGGAGCGCCTTGCTGACTGAAAGCTGTATGCATTCATCGGCAAACTCTGCGTTGATTATCTTTCCGTAGGATTGCTCCAGAGCATCTGCCTGCTTGTTGAAATAAGCAATACGCATATTGTGTGGCAGTGTAGCCAGCACAAAGAAGATGATTCCGAATATGATTATGAGATACCACACATTTCTCGGATCATCGGCTTCCTTGCCTATGGTACACCACAGTGCGGCGAGAGTAAGCAGGAAAAATGCTGCGGCACCGTAGTAGCAGAGCGTTTGCAGGGGCTTAACACGCATGAGATAAAGAAAATCCGAGAGCGAGCGTATACGAGCCATGGTACACATCGTTTCGCACACAAGTCTGTCGGCATTTTTGCTGTCCTCACGGGCGGAGTTCATCTCCTGAAACATCCGTGTGAGCTTTGATTCCTTTGATTCGGTGATCTCTTTTTTTGACTTTATTCTGTTGAGATTCATTTTTATTCCTTTCGGGCATGGAAGATCTTGTTTTATACAAGTATATCATATTTCCCTTTAAATTGCAACGTGGATATTCTGTGGCTTGCAAAAAATATCCAAAAGCTGTTGTGATATCATGCTAAAGTATGTGGAAAATGCAGAGTAATTATTACAGAATGGTGACAATATAAGCAAAACGGTTGACATTTGACCGCATATCGGTTATATTGTTAAAGAATAGAATAAAATATATTAATATGAGTTACTATGCCTAACTCTCAGATGAAAGGTTGACAATTATTTATGTTAAAGGATACTTCACTCTGCATGGGATGTATGTGTGATAAGACATACGATGGCCCCTGCAAGCTGTGCGGCTACAGCGATGATACTCCCTGTATCCCTTCGTATCTGCGTCCTAAGACGTTTCTGAACGAGCGCTATATCATCGGTAAGGTGATAAGCTACAACGGTGAAGGCGCCGTGTATATGGGATTTGATACAGCAACAGGCACAAAGGTCACCATAAAGGAATTCATGCCAGATACGCTCTGCAACCGCAGAAAGGGCGAGGATACGATATCTGTAAATTCCGATATGATGCCGCTTTACAAGACATATCTCTCGGAATTTGTGGATCTTAACAGGACGCTTATGAAGTCAAGGGGAATGTCTCATCTGCAGACAGTGCTGGATGTTTTTTCGGAAAACAACACTGCTTATGTTGTGTTTGAGTATATCAGCGGAATTCCGCTCAGCACATATCTTGCAAATTCCTCGGGTGAGCTTACCTGGGAGCAGATAAAGGAGCTTTTCCCGCCCATTTTCACGACCCTGAGCCTTGTTCATGCAGCAGGTGTTATCCACAGAGGAATAAGCCTTTCCACCATTTATGTTACGGATAAGCTGGAGCTGAAGCTGACAGGCTTCTCTATTTCTGCCGCACGCACCACTAATACAGAGATCGCGTGTGAGATATTCGGAGGATATGCCGCTCCCGAGCAGTATACCAACGATGACTGGAACGGCACATGGACAGATGTATACGGCATTGCAGCGGTGCTTTATCGCTGTCTTACAGGCTGCACGCCTACCGAAGCAATTGCACGAACAGGCACTAGTCTGCTAGAGCCTATGATGATAAACCGCAATGTGCCGTCTACTGTTTCCAGAGCGATAATGAAGGGTCTCAACCTTTCGACTGAGGGTAGAATACGCACCATAACCGAGTTCGTTGACAAGCTGTTTGAGCAGCCGAAATATGTTGGAATCGACAGAAATGGCGATAAGCCGCTCACAAAGCAGCAGGCGAAGAAGCTGAAGAAGCAGAAGAAGGAGCGTGCCAAGACTATTGCGGCACTGGTGTTCGCAGGACTTGTGCTTATCGCATTCGTTGCTGTGTTTGCATGGGCGCTGAAGCAGGAGCCTCAGCCTGATAACAGCTCTTCTGATATCGTGACGGAGGAGGTAACGACCACAGCCCCTGTGACTACTACGCCTGTAGTTGAAACAGAGGAACCGAGCGTTCCCGAAACTGTAGAGCCACTGCCACCCGAGGCAAATATCAGCCTTCCTGATTTCACAAACCGCCCCTATGACAGCACTGTTACACGTTATGAGGGCAAATTTACTTTCACTCCCACATATGAGTACACAGATGAATATGAAACGGGCGTGATGTACGATCAGAATATTGAAGCAGGCACGATGGTGGCTGCGGGTATCACTATAGAGGTCAAGGTAAGTAAGGGACCCAGCCTTGTAAAGCTGCCTGATTTCAAGGGCAAGAAGGTAGATAAGTATGTTCAGGAGCTGAACGAGCTTAACATCAAGTATCGCCTTGAAAATAAGGAGACCAATGAATTCAAGCCCGGCACGATCGCAGACTGCAGCAAGGCTGCGGGAGATCTCGTGAATGTCGAGGATAGCGAAGAGATCGTAGTATATGTTGCGGTGGAGAAGCCCGAGGAGCCTACCGAGGAAGCACCTGCAGCAACAGCTGAGGCTCCTGCTCAGGATGCTCCTGAAAGCGGCAGCGGTATAAGAGTAGAATAACAGAAGAAGGTCAGAACAATGGAACTTGATTTAGGCGAGATCAGAAAAGATATAGATAAGATCGACGAGCAGCTGCTGGAGCTTTTCAAGCAGCGTATGACCCTCGCAGGTGATGTGGCACGCTATAAGGCTGCAAATAATATGGTGGTATTTCAGAGGGATCGAGAGAAGGCTATCATTGATAAGGTCAAGGCAAATTCTCCTGAGGATCTGAGAAAGAGTGCAGCATTCCTTTTCATGAACATCATGGATATCTCGAAATGTGCGCAGGCGAATGATATCACTCCCGATGTAGCTATACCGCATCTTTCCAAGATAATGCATCGCCCTTCTGTTGCAGTGCAGGGCGTTGAGGGCGGTTACGGTCATGCAGCGTACAACAATCTGTTTGAGAATGGTAATGCAAGCTTTTACGCAAGCTTTGCAGAGGTGTTTGAAGCGGTTGAGAATGGTGATGTGGATTACGGAATAATCCCCATCGAAAACAGCACTGCAGGCGAAGTGACCGTCAACATGGAGCTGCTGGAAAAGCATCATGTTTACATAAACCGCACCACAAAAGTTGAGTGCGCACATGTACTTGCTGCGAAGCACGGCGTGAAGGAGGAGGATATACGCATCCTTTTCGGCCACGAGCAGGCGATCCGTCAGTGCGATGATTATATCAGCAACCGCCGTGAGTTGACTGTTATCCCCTATCACAACAACGGTGCAGCTGCGCTGATGGTGTCTGAAAACCCCAGTAACGAGCTTGGCTGTATATGCTCTGAAGAGTGTGCGGAAATGCATGGACTCAGCATCCTTCATAAGGGTATTGCTACCGATCCCAATAATGCTACAAGATTCATCTGCATTTCGAGGCAGCTTGAAGTATATGATGAAGCGGAAACGGTTGCCGTTTCGCTTTCTGTGCCAAATATCGCAGGTTCGCTGTACCGTATGCTGACAAAATTTGCGGTAAACGGCATCAATATGAGCAAGATACAGAGTAAGCCGCTTCCTGTGGATATTCGCATGAAGTTCCCTGAGGATCACATGTTCTATATCGAATTCCCAGGCAGCATCAATGAATCTCAGACGAGAAAGCTGCTGAAGAACTTCGAGACAGAATATAATTATTTCAAGTTCCACGGTAATTTCTGAGAGGTAGACTTATGTTCTCAGCAATAATTCTGGCTGCAGGAGGTTCCACCCGAATGAAGGGGTCCAATAAGCAGCTGGCAAAGATAAACGATACGCCTGTGTTCGTTATGAGCGCACTGGCGTTTCAGCATTCCGAAATGGTGAAGGAGATCATCATTGCCGCACCCGAGGAGGAATGCTCCAGATATGAAAAGATGGCAAGAAATTTCGGTGTAGACAAGCTGAAAACAGCGGTTTCAGGTGGTGCGACACGTTTTCTTTCCGTTAAAAACGCATTGGAACAGGTCAGCAAGGAATGCACTCATATTGCTATTCATGATGGCGCAAGACCTCTGATATCCACGGCGGATATCGACAGAGTGCTGGCTGATGCGGTGAAATATGACGCTGCAATAGCTGCGTCACCTGCTGTTGATACGGTGAAGAAGGTGGGGGCAAATGGCTTCATCGAAAGCACTCCTGCAAGAGATAAGCTGTATTATGCACAGACTCCGCAGGCATTCTCGAAAAAGCTGTATCTGGACTGCGTGGCAAAGCTCGGCAGCGCAGCGGAAACGCTTACCGATGACAGCGCACTTGTTGAGCAGTGCGGTGGATATGTCCGCATAACAGAGGTAACTGCCTGCAATATGAAGATAACCCGTCCTGAGGATCTTGCAGCGGCAAATGCGATATACACTAACAGAAACACGGTGAAAAGATTATGATAAGAGTAGGAAACGGTTACGATGTTCACAGGCTTGTGCCTGACAGAAGGCTCGTTCTCTGCGGTGCGGAGATACCCTGCGAGGTAGGCCTGCTGGGACATTCCGATGCTGATGTGGCGGTACACGCTCTGATGGATGCCATTCTCGGTGCACTGGCACTTGGCGATATCGGTAAGCTTTTTCCTGACAGCGATCCCGCTTACAAGGGCGCAGACAGCATGATGCTGTTGATGGAGGTCATATCCAAAATGGCTGAAAGAGGCTATACACTCGGCAATCTCGACATTACGATAGTTGCTGAGCGCCCGAAGCTTGCGGCGTATATCCCCGAGATGCGTGGCAATCTCGCTGCTGTTTTTGGCTGCGACGTGGGAAGGATAAGCGTCAAGGCAACCACCGAAGAGGGTCTCGGCCTCTGTGGTGAAGGTATCGGAGCGTATGCCAGCGTTTTGCTGATAATGATGTAGGACGTCGATCAATAAAGCATCACCTGCTGCGTCAATCGCACAACGGCAGGCACAAAGCCTGGTCGTTGTACGATTTCCTTGCATCTGACGCTTTCTTGGTCGACTTACTTTTTACGTCAAAGCGGCTTATCTCTTGCCGCAAAGGAGAATATATGCAGAAGATATTAGGTTATATCCGCCGTGCCTGTCAGGAATTCGACCTGATAGAGGACGGCGACAGGATAGCAGTAGGCGTTTCGGGCGGCAAGGATAGTCTTGTGCTGCTGGCCGGTCTCGCACACATGCGCCGCTTTTATGAGAAGAAATACGAGCTGGTGGCTATAACTCTGGATCCCCGCTTCGGTGGTGAGGACGGGGATTATTCCGCAGTTGAAAGGCTGTGTGAGAGTCTCGGCGTGGAGTTCCATCTGCTGCGCACCGATATCGCAGAGATAGTATTCGATATCCGTAAGGAATCAAGTCCCTGCTCTTTGTGTGCAAAGATGCGCCGTGGCGCATTGCATGATGCGGCAAAGCAGTTCGGCTGCAATAAGATAGCACTGGGTCACAATAATGATGACGCTATTGAGACATTCATGATGAATCTGTTTAAGGAGGGCAGGATAGGTTGCTTTGCGCCGATATCTTATCTCTCTCGAAAGGATATCACCATGATACGTCCGCTGGTGTTTGCGCCTGAGTATGCGGTGCAGTCCTGTGCAAGGCGGAATAATTTTGAGATAGTAAAGTCCAAATGTCCTGCCGATAAGAATACCACCCGTCAGACCACCAAAGAGATGCTGGCGAGGATGGAACATGAGGACAAGGGCATAAAGCAGCGCATCTTCGGGGCACTGAGGAAATCAGGTATTGACCGCTGGGGCTACAAGGAGGAACAATGAGACGATTCCTCTATATCCTGTGGCAGTGTAGCTGGGGATTTTTGCAAAGCCTTGCAGGGGCAGTTGTATTTCTGATGTTCATTAAAAGACCGCACCGTTTCTATCACGGAGCGGTGGTGACTCAGTGGAGTCACGGCGGCAGTATTTCGCTGGGCATGTTCGTCTTTTTGTCGGACAGGCTGAGCGAACGCAGGGCAAGATGCATTCTCGCTCATGAATACGGACATACGATACAGTCGCTGATACTCGGGCCGCTGTATCTGATAGTTATAGGTCTTCCATCGGTGTTCTGGGCAGGAATTCCTGCTTTCAGCCGTATGAGAAAAAAGTGCAACATGTCGTATTATCGCTTGTATACGGAGCGCTGGGCGAACCATCTCGGCAGACGTATCACAGGAGAAGACACACCTGAATAAAAAAGAACGGGCGGATGCTATATCCGTCCGTTTTCGCCTTATGAAAGAAGCTTTTTGAAAAATTCGTACACGGCAAATTTTATCTCCACTGTTTCACCCTCGCCGTAAAGTGAATCGGGGATATCTTCAGTCGGCTCTGAGACCATCGGGATGCACAGCGGCGGGAACATCACGCACCACCAGTTTTTGCCCTCGCCGCTGCCCAGTGTTATCCTGAGAGCGGTATAATCGCCTGCAGGAAGGGTTACATCCTCGTATGTACGGGTGGAGAAATACATTTCGGTAAGCTCGGCGGTGGCAGAGTAATCAGCGCCGTTTTCGTGCAAAAAATTGCAACAGTCTGCCTCTATTTCGGGCAGCAGAGTTTGTATATGCTCCTTTGCGGTGGAGATATCAGATTCACAGGAAAGCTGCTCGCCGTATACCGTCAGTATGTGATCCCGCAGCTTCAGCTTTATGCGCTGATCGGATGCGCTGTCGGAGTTTGCGGGAATATGCAGGCGCAGCACCTCACTCTGAACGCTTTCACAGTCTGCTGCAAAGCTTTTCATTCCTCCCAGTGCAACGGAAAGCACAAGTCCGAGTGCCATCAGGATATCAACGGCGGTCTTTTTCATAATATCAGCCCCTTTCGCTGATATTATTGGCAGGAACTGTGTACATAAACAAACGATCCCGATAATTTTCGGGATCGTAGTTATTTCGGACGGAATATCCTTACAGGTACGTTGCGTTTCTTGCAGTTGTTGATAACGAATGCCGTGCCATTGGATACGCCATCCCAGAAAGCCAGCACCACGTCGGAATATTCGATTATATCTATGTTGCGTATCAGCGGAGCCTGCCTGCCGTGGGTGGTGTAATCGGGGAGAAATTCCGTGAGCTTTATCCCGTGCTGCTTTGCATATATCCTGGCAGAGGTATCCACGCCACGGGCGCCGCCGCTTACTATTTCGGTGGTGTCAGGGGGGAGATATTTTCCGAGATCGTCTATTGCCAGACCTCTTGAGCCTATTACTGCTACTTTCATGGTGCTTTCCTTCCGTGGGTATGATGTCGTTGTAATGTCATTATACCATCATTTCTCCCTAAATGGTGTAATTATGCTAGAATGATGTCATAATTTCACCAAAGGGGACGAAACATGGATGACAATATTATCAGATATACGCTCCGTACAGATCGTGAACTGTTTCGCAAGTTCAGATATATTGCCGATTACGACGGTCGTTCTGCAAACAGAGAGCTTGAACACTTTATCAAGAAGCGTGTGCAGAGCTTTGAGCGAGAGCATGGCGTTATCCCTGAGGAAGATATCAAGGACGACAACGAATAACTCACCGACCCGATATTATTCGGGTCGTTTTTCTTTATCTCTCTGCTCTGCCTCCATTTTTGAGAACACGCAGCCGCAGTAGTTCTGCCGATACAGCCCGTATTCCCGAGAAAGCTCGATAGAGCGCTTGTAGCCGTTGCGCTTCTTGAAATCCGAGGGCAGATGCTTTACGGGGTATATTCCGGAAAGCTCGCCGCCGATCTCGTTGAGCTTTGCGGTATTCTTCAGCGGACTTATCGACAATGTTGAGCAGAAGTAATCAAAGCCATGCGCTGCAGCATAGGCTGCTGCTCTTTCAAGCCGCAGGCGGTAGCAGACAAAGCAGCGCTCGCCGCCCTCGGGGATATGCTCCAGTCCTTTTACTGCGGAGTAGAATTCCTGGGGGTCATAATCATCCACAACTACGGTCACGGGATTTTTCAGCGGCATTTGTGATACCAGTCGTTGCTGCTCCTTTGCACGCTTGAAGAATTCCTCTTCAGGGGAAATGTTGGGGTTATAGTAGAGTATCGTGATACTGAAATACTGCGAGAGATACTCGATGCAGTGGCTGCTGCAGGGTGCGCAGCAGCTGTGGAGCAGAAGCGTCGGGACATTATCTCCTAGCGAAGCGATTATGTCATCCAGCTGCTTCTGATAGTTTATTTTGTTTATCTGTTTTTCCATGTTATTCACCGATAATATTATAGCCTGCCGCACGCAGGACGGATAAAGCTTTGTCAAATTGCTCCGTGCGGGTAAGTATGTAGTCTGTATTGTATGTGGATATGGCGAAGATACCTATGCCGTTATCTGCCAGCACTTTTGATATCCCTGCCAGTATGCCGATGAGTGAGAAATCCAGCTGCCCTTCGATTCGGAGCATGCTCCAGCCATCTTCACGGGCGGAGGTGTTCTCAGGCGTGCGGTCTGTGGGGCAGACAAGCGATATCTCTTCATCCGTCACCGACAGAAAGCAGTATGGTGAAAGCTCGTCTGCATTGCAGAGACAGTTGAGCTTGCAGACGGAGAAGCTGGTACCTATAATTCTTATATCCATATAAAACACCTCCTTAATATTGTATCATTTCAGAGGGTTTATGGCAATATAAATCAAGTTGGTATGTGCGCTTTTGTTGAATTTGCCTATTGAAAACGTTTTACTTTTGTTGTATTATATTAATATGGAACAATGCTCGTGAAAATGTTTTTCATTAGCGTGTTAAATTATATGAAGAGGTGAACCGTTTGAATATCACTATCAAGGATGTAGCAAAGGCGGCTAATGTTTCAGTTGCGACGGTTTCCCGTGTACTGAACAAAAAGACCAATGTATCAGACGAGGCGGTACAGGCTGTTAACCGTGCTGTGGAGGAGCTGGGATACAGTCCGAATTTCCTCGGCAGAGATCTCCGCAAGAGCGAGACAAAGCGTATTCTCGCCATCATTGCATCCACAGAGCAGAGCTTCTATTCCGAGGTGCTGCGTGGAATGCAGGATGCTGCTTATGTCCACGGCTATGACGTGCTTATCGCAACGACAAGAGATGACCCCGAGCATGAGATGCACCTGCTGAATATGCTGTTCTCCAAAGCGGTGGACGGTGCTGTTCTGCTTGCTCCTAAGCTGGATGCGGATTCTATTTCTGATCTTGCAAGGAAGTATCATCTTGCAATGTGCTTAGAGCGTCTTGAAGGCTGTAAGATACTCTGCGTGACTATCGACAACGAGCTTGCAGGCTATGATGCAACAAAGCTGCTTATCGGCAAGGGCAGAAAGCGCATAGGACTTATCACCACAAAGGTGCGCAGCCAGTCCTCCATTGACAGAGAGAACGGCTACAGACGTGCGCTGCAGGATGCTGGCATCCCATACGATGAGTCGCTGGTATATTACGGCGATTATGACAATAACAGCGGATACATCGGCTGTGAGGAATTTATGTCCCTTGAAAACAAGCCTGATGCTATTTTTGCCATCTCAGATACCATCGCTATCGGCGCCATGACCTATGCTATCAGAAACGGCATTAAGGTGGGCGATGAGCTGCTGGTGTTCGGTTTCGACAACATTGCGTATTCGCATATGTTCATTCCGAGACTTTCTACCGTTGAGCAGCCGTGTTACCTGCAGGGCAAAACGGTCATTGAGAAGCTTATCAGCAACATCAAGGCAGAGGAGCCTGACATGGGTACATACATGCTGCCACATTCTCTGATCCTAAGAGAATCCACAGGCGACAAGTAAATAGCTACAATTACCGAAGAGGGCGACCTCTTCGGTTTTTTGTCGTCTGAATTTAATGTGAATTCCTTTGACAAACTACTGTATATATGATATACTGAATAATGTATGAGCAATAAAATCCAAACTAGAAAGAAGTTATATAAATGAGACCTATTACCATTGCAATAACCGCTGCCTGCTTCAGCGGCAACAAGGGAGCTGCGGCTATGCTGCAAAGCTCTATAAAACAGCTGAAGGAGCGTTACGGCGAGCGGCTGGATATCCTGCTGATGTCCACATACCCCTCAGCGGACAGAAAGCTCATAGCTGAAATGCCCGAGAAATACGACAACATCAGGGTAGTGAACACAAAACCTGAAAAGCTGCTGTTCATCGCCTTTCCGCTTGCTATACTGTACAGCTTCCTGCGTTTTATCCCGTTTCTTGGTAAGCTTTTCCGTATGAACAAGATAATCAAGGCATATTCGCAGGCTGATATCGTCATCGATGAGGCAGGAATCTCTTTCGTTGACAGTCGTGGTTTCATAATGAACACCTATGCGTTCGTGTGTGCCGCAGTGCCGATGCTGTGCGGCGTGCCTGTGGTGAAGTATTCGCAGGCGCTGGGAACATTCAAGAACGGATGGAACAAGTTCCTTGCAAAGTGGATACTGCCGAAGATAAAGCTTATCTGCGCCCGTGGAGAGATCACCCGTGATAATCTGGCAGGTATCGGCATCACGAAGAATGTGAAGCTTTGTGCAGACGGCGCATTCTCTATGCCTGATAGTGAATACTGGGCAGAAAAGGTGGATGAGCTTTGCAAGGCTGACAGCTTCTATAACGACAATGTAGTGGCGCTGTCCATAAGCAGCGTGGTTCAGGGCAAGTGCGAGAAAAAGGGCGTGGACTACAAGGGCTGCATGATAAAGTTCACCGACTGGCTGAATTCGCAGGGATATAATGTCCTGCTCATTGCTAATGCTGCCCGTGAGGGAAGTCAGAAGCCCCGCAATAACGATCTCATGATATGCACTGAGGTGTATGAAGCGGCGCAGAATAAGGATATGGTGCGCTGGTACCCCCGTGAGATGGCTCCCGAGGAGATTCGTGAGCTTCTCGGCTGCAGCAAGTGCCTGGTAGCAAGCCGTTTCCATGCAATGATAGGTGCGCTGGAGAAATGCACTCCCGTTCTGCTCATTGGCTGGAGCCACAAGTACAAGGAAGTTCTTGATATGTTCGGATTGGGCGAGTACGCAGCGGACTTCTCCTCTCTGGAGCTTGAAACGCTGAAAGAAAAGTTCAATGCATTCATGACGGATAACGACGCTATCCGTGGAAAGATAAAGGAAAATCTCCCCGAAGTACTTGAAAGCTCCCGTGATAATATCCGATACATTTCGGAGGTCATCGACAGTGTAATGGCAAAGCCGAAAAAGGTGAAGCTGCTGGACTTCAACAATCCCGAAAAATATATCGGTGAGCATATTGCCTGCAGAATGGGCTATGCAGCGGATGAGACCATCCGTGCGAATGCTGCTTCAGGCGGCATGATAACCGCCCTGCTGTGCCATCTTCTTGAAACAAAGCAGATAGACGGCGCATGGGTAACCAGAAGCGAGATAAAGGACGGAAAGCTGGGCTACAAGACCTTTATTGCAACCACCTGTGAAGAGCTGCGTGAAAGTTCCTCCTCAGTGTATATGTATATGCCGCTGCTGAAGCATGTCGATATGCTGAGAGAGTTTGACGGCAAGGTGGCGGTAGTTCTCGTTCCTTGTCAGATGAGAGCTTTCTCTGCAATGCTGGAAAAGGATGCGGAGCTTGCCGCTAAGGTGGCGCTGAAGGTAGGTCTGTACTGCAGCGGAAGTCACCATGAGAATGCTACTCTTGTTCCGCTCAGAAAGAAGAAGATATCCCTCGAAAATGCAGTGCGTCTGTATTACCGCAGAGGCCACTGGAGAGGTCTGTCTACCGTTGTCTATGCCGATGGCAGTGAAAAGACCCTTTCCTATCCTAAGACGATCTGTGCATACAAAAATGCATATTTCTTCAGCCGTGAGAGCTGCATGGTGTGTCAGGATCATTACTGCAATGCCGCTGATATCAGCTTTGGCGATATCTGGTTGAAGGAAATGAAGAAGGATCCTATCAAGCACACAAGCTGTGTTATCCGCAATGAAAAGGCACTTTCCATGTTCAATTCTGCCGTTGAAGCAGGAGCGATAATCGCCCGCCGTATTGACGATACACGAATGGTGCGCAGTCAGAAGCGTGCATTGGTATTCAAGCACAACCTTGCAAAGGCAAAGCAGGAGATGTTCACAAAGCAGGGAAAGAGCATCACGCTCGATACCACAGGAAAGTGCAAGTGGAATCACCGTCTTGCATGGAAGCTCGGCTGGCGTAATATGGAATTCAGCCGTGATAAGCTTGCAAAGCTTGAAAAGCTTCCCACCTGGTTCGTGTATTATTACATGTGCTTTATCCGTGTACTGCTCAGCTTCTGAGGTGAGATATGAAAGTTAAGTTTGACAAAAAGCTGATATTGAAGCTTTGCAAGATACTGTTCGGCGTGCTTGTCGTGGTGTTCCTTGTGTGGTACTTCTGGAAGAACTGGGATGAGTTTTCCGAGAAGATAAAGAACGTGGATATGGGAATATTCGTGTTCTCCATGCTGTTCTACTTCGTGTACAAGTACACCCTTGCAAGTCTGTGGCATTATATCACAAAGATAAACGAATGCTCGATAAAGTATGAAAAGGCGGTCACAAGCTATCTGTATTCCATCCTCGGTAAGTATATCCCGGGCAAGGTGTTCATGCTTGCGGCAAGGCTCACCTACTACAAGGAAGAGGACGCTCCGCTGGCAAAGGTAACAGTGTGCTTTTTCATTGAGAATGTCTGCACACTTCTGGGAGCGGCAATGCTGTTCATTGTTTCGCTGTTCTTCTTCCCGAATTCTCTGCTGCAGGATTATAAGTGGCTGACTCTGCTGCTTATCGTAGCATTTTTTGTGTGCATCCACCCGAAGATAATCAATTTCTTCCTGCGGATAGTGGGAAAGATATTCAAGAAAAACCTTGAGATACCCATGAAGTATTCGCAGATGCTGAAGGTGGTTCTGCTGTTCATCGGCAACTGGCTGATAATCGGCGTGGGCTTCTTTATCCTCACGAAGTCCATTTATCCCGCTGTGGAGCTTTCCCACCTGCTTTTCTGTGCAGGAATCTGGGGCGTTTCGGCGATAATGGGCATACTTGCGGTGTTTGCGCCGTCAGGTCTCGGCGTCCGAGAGGGTATCATCGTTGCAGGACTTATGCTGATAATGCCTGAAAGCGACGCCATGATGATATCCGTGGTATCACGACTCTGGCAGACGATACCTGAGCTGCTGCTGGTGGTGCTGGCATTTATCTGGTCACGCATAAGGAAGATGAGCCGTATAAAGCTGAAAAAACAGGAATGATGATATGGAAAAGACCCGAGATTCTTTCTCGGGTCTTTGATGTATCTGTATTTATCAGCCCTGCTTCTTGGGAGGCTGTGCCTTCTGCTGAGCCTGCTGCTTTGCAGGGTCGATCTGTATGTCGGAGCCCTGATTAAGGGTCTTTCTCATTATGCGCAGGTTGTTGATATCCTTTGCGAGAAGCTCCTCGACTCTGCCGAGCATCTTGTCGGTAAATTCGTTTGTGGAGGTGCGGATGAGATTGGAACGTGCCTGAGCGTTGCTGATCTCCTCTGTAGCTCTCTTGCGTGCTTCCTTCATGATGGAGTTCTGATCCAGCAGCTCATTTCTGCGCTGTTCAGCCTTGCGGATGATATCCTCAGCTTCCTTCTTGGCGTCGGAGATGATGCGGTTTTTATCTGCAACAACGTTCTGTGCCTGCTGTATCTCCTTGGGGAGAACAAGGCGCATTTCGGTAGCGATCTCATCTATCTGAGCAACGTCTACCATGCTTTTCTTGGAGAGCGGAACGGGGGAAGCCTTTCTGACTACCTCGTCAAGCATTGAAATAAGGTCTAAGAGGCTGTAATCCATGGTCTTATCTTTCCTTTCTGTCAATTATCCTTTTTTTCTGCTGCTTTTCTGGCAGCGGTAAATTCAGTGTTGAGCTTCTGTTTGATTTCTTCGTGTATGCATTCAGGGAGATATTTGCTGACATCACCGCCGAACATCGCAACCTGCTTCACCATACTGGAGGAGATGAAGGTGGTGTTCTGGCTGGCGGGAATGAATACTGTTTCGGCACGGGGATTAAGATCCTTGTTGGTGTGAGCCTGCTGAAATTCCGATTCGAAGTCGGTGGTGGCTCTCAGTCCCTTAACGATAACATCCACATCCTCACGGGTGTTGAAGTAATCTGCGAGAAGTCCGTCATAGCTTGCGATCTCCACATTCGGAAGATGAGCGGTGGCACGTCGGAGCAGATCACAACGCTCGGGAATAGTGAAAGCAAATGTCTTGAACGGGTTTATGAACACCACCACGATCAGCTTATCGAACATCTTGGATGCTCTTGTGATGATATCCAGATGGCCGTTGGTCACTGGATCAAAGCTTCCGGGATATATCGCTGTTTTCATGTCATTATTCCTCTCCTTCCTCTATTTCTTCCTGAACTCTGGGGCGGTAGATGGTGACCGCAGTGCGTGAATGCTTCAGCACCTTTGCTATCTCAAATCTGCCCAGGTCACGGGGGAGAGTGCATTCTTTTTCGTGTTCGCATATAATGATGCCGTTATCGGACATTTTCTCTTCCAGATGCGGAAGCGCCTTCTGAATAAGCTTCAGGTCGTATGGCGGATCGAGTATGGCGATATCGAACGTTGCTCTCGTGCTTTTAAGAAATGCAGAGAACGGCATATTCACTACATGCGCCCTGTCCTCAAGCTTTGTGTGCTGAAGATTAGCCTTTACGACCTTTATGGAAGCTATTGCAGAATCCACAAAATATGCTTCCTTTGCGCCACGGCTGAGCGCTTCGATTCCGAGCTGTCCGCTGCCTGCAAAGAGATCAAGCACCGTGCGGCCTTCTATCTCGAACTGTATTGCAGAGAAGATCGCTTCCTTTACGCCGTCGGTAGTGGGTCGGACGGTATCCGTTCCCTCAACGGTGATGAGCTTTCTTCCTCTGGCTTCACCTGTAATTACTCTCATGTTATCTCCTTAAAATCTTTCCTGTATAAATTCATAAAGCTCCTGAGCCTTTTCGGGACTGATCTTCGCTGCGATACGCAGCTGTTCGGCTGTAGCGTCCTTCATGCCCTGTTTTGTTTTGAATTCTTTCAGCAGCGCCTGAGCCTTAGCCTCGCCGATGCCCTTTATTTCTGTAAGCTCCAGAGTATATGTCTTCTGCTTGTGTTTTGTGCGCTGGAAGGCTATGGAGTAGCGGTGCACCTCGTCCTGAATGTTCGTCAGCAGCTTGAACAGCGCTTTGTTGGCACTGACCGATATCTCTCCGCCTTCTTTGGCGATGGCACGAGTGCGATGCTTGCTGTCCTTCACCAGTCCGAACAGGGGAACATTTATGTTGAGTTCCTCCAGCACCTCCGCTACTGCGGAAACATGTCCCTGACCGCCATCCAGCAGAATGAGATCGGGCAGAGGTGAGAAGCCTTCATCGCCATCCAGATATCTCTGCATCCTGCGGCGCAGCACCTCCTGCATGCAGGCGTAGTCGTTGATGCCAACGACTTCCTTTATATTGAAACGTCGGTAGCCTGCCTTGAACGGGCGTCCGTTCCTGTATACGATCATGCCGCCGACACGGCCTGTTTCACCGAAGTTTGAAATATCGTAGGATTCTATCACAGTGGGGATCTTTTCGAGTCCGAGCAGGTTTTTGAGATCCTCCAGTGAGTCTATCTCCTTTGCGGTGCGTCCCACTTTGAGTGCAAGATATTCGCTTGCATTTTTCTTTGCTAGGACAATCTGCTGCAGACCATCGCCCCTCTGCGGAACAACGAATTTTACAGCGTGATCGGCTTTCTCTCTCAGCAGCTGAGTTACAAGCTCCATATCTTCGAATTGTTCGTCGATGTATATCTCTTTCGGGATATCCTCTCTGTCAGGGTAGTATCCCAGCAGGAAATCCCTGCGCATTGCGCCGGCGTCGTATTCATCGCCGATGAAGAAGTTCTCCTTATCCACAAGCCTGCCGCCACGGTATTTTACCACCGCTACGCTTGCGAGGCTTATGTTCTGGGAGAGCGCTACTATATCGTAATCGTCTGTCTTATAATCGAATATCTTCTGTGAATTGTGCAGACGGGCTATCGCCTGTATCCTGTCACGAAGCTTTGCTGCTTTCTCGAATTCGAGGTTCTCGGCGGCTTCTTCCATTTCGGCACGAAGCTGCTCGACTGATTTCTGCGAGCCTTCCTTCAGGTACTGCAGAGCCTCGTCGATTATCTTCTTGTATTCCTCTGAGGATATCTTTCCTCTGCACACGCCCATGCACTTTTTTATGTGCATATTGAGACAGGGGCGTTCCTTGCCGAAATCCATAGGGAAGCTTTTGCGGCAAGTGGGAAGCATGAAGATGGTGTTAGCCTCCTCCACTGCCTGCTTTACGGTGAATCCGCTCGTGAACGGACCGAGATAATCGGCGTGAGTATCGTTTGTATTCAGCGCATAGGATATCCGAGGATATGCCCCGTGGGATATCTTGATGTAGTTATAGCCCTTATCATCTTTCAGCAGGATGTTGTATTTCGGCTTGTGCAGCTTTATCAGGCTGCATTCCAGTACCAGTGCATCCAGTTCGCTCTGGCATACTATGAAATCAAAGTCAAAGATATTGCTTACAAGCTTCAGCGTTTTGGGTGAATGGCTTGCGTCGCTGCGGAAATAGGATGTGACACGGTTCTTCAGTGCCTTTGCCTTTCCGACATAGATGATCTTACCCGTCTTATCCTTCATGAGATAAACGCCGGGACTGAGGGAAAGCCTGTTGGCTTTATCCCGCAGATAGTCGATGCGTTCGTTCATATCCGACTCCTGATAATCATAATCATACTCATAACATATTGTAGCATTTTTTTGTGAAAAATACAAGTGGTAGAGGAAATTATTTATATAATGTTTCAGCAGGCAACAGGCGTGATGTCATGTTTTCGCACGCTGTGGCTATTTCTCACTAAGAATCGATTATTTTTTGTGCAAAATGATACCAAATATTTTTGATTACCCCCTTGAATTTTGAAAAGAAGTATGCTATTATAGTAATAAGGTCGTGTAAACGATTACCGAAAACGGCGTAAATTATTAAAATTATAATAAACGGAGGACATTTCGCTATGAAGTATGCAGACGGACTTTGGCTGAACAAGCCCGGCTACGGCGTGAACTACGCAACCCAGATGTACGAGGTTACAGCTGATGAGACTTCCATCAACGTACTGGCTACAAACCAGTGGATCGGCAACAGAGGTATGACTCTCGGCGGTCCCGTTCTGGAGATCAGCTTCACTTCCACACTGGAGAACACCATCAAGGTAACTATTGATCACTTCAAGGGTGCTCTGAAGAAGGCTCCTTCTTTTGAGCTTTATGAGGACGCTTCCTTCAAGCCTGTTATTAACGAGACCGAGAACGCTTATGAGCTTATCTCCGGCAAGACAAAGGTAGTTGTTGCAAAGAGCGGCGCATGGGATATCAAGTACTACTACGGCGATAAGCTGATGACCAAGCAGGGCTGGAGAACCACATCCTACATTCTCGAGGATCAGTGGAAGACCAACGAGCGCATGGCTAATGATGAGATGAAGCCCTTCTTCGCTCATGAGGAGACTGCTGAGCAGGGCGTTATGCGTGAGATGATGAACATCAGCGTTGGCGAGAATATCTACGGCTTCGGCGAGAAGTTCTCTACATTCGTTAAGAACGGACAGACTGTTGACATCTGGAACAACGACGGCGGCACATCCTCCGAGCAGAGCTACAAGTCCATTCCTTTCTATGTATCCTCCAGAAACTACGGTGTGTTCGTAAATCATCCCGAGAAGGTGAACTTTGAGGTTGCAAGCGAGACCGTATCCAAGGTTGCTTTCTCCGTTCAGGGAGAGCATCTGGAGTATTTCGTGATCGGTGGCGCTAAGCTCACTGACGTTATCGCTACATATACCACACTGACAGGCAAGCCTGCACTGACACCTGCTTACACCTTCGGTCTGTGGCTGACCACATCCTTCACCACAAACTATGACGAGCAGACAGTATCCGGCTTTATCGATGGTATGGCAGAGCGCAACATTCCTCTGGAAGTATTCCATTTCGACTGCTTCTGGATGAAGGAGTTCAACTGGTGTGATCTTACATGGGACAAGAGAATGTTCCCCGATCCCAAGGCTATGCTGGAAAGACTGAAGGCAAAGGGTCTGGAGATCTGCGTATGGATCAATTCCTACATTGCTCAGCGCTCCACTATGTTTGACGAGGGCGTAAAGGGCGGTTACTTTGTAAAGAATGCCGATGGCAGCGTATGGCAGGGCGATATGTGGCAGCCCGGTATGGCTATCGTGGACTTCACAAATCCTGCTGCCTGCGAGTGGTACAAGGGCAAGCTGAGAGCTCTCTGCGAGATGGGTGTTGACGCATTCAAGACCGATTTCGGCGAGAGAATCCCCACTAAGGGCGTTGTTTACTATGATGGCAGCGATCCCTACAAGATGCACAACTACTACACATACCTCTACAACAAGACCGTATTCGAGGTGCTTGAGGAATATTACGGCAAGGATAAGGCTTGCCTGTTTGCTCGTTCCGCAACAGTTGGCGGTCAGAAGTTCCCTGTACACTGGGGCGGCGACTGCTTCTCCAACTACGAGTCCATGTGGGAGACCCTGCGTGGCGGTCTGTCTCTCTGCCTGAGCGGCTTCGGCTATTTCAGCCACGATATCAGCGGCTTCGAGGCTCAGGGTACACCCGATCTGTACAAGAGATGGTGCGCATTCGGCCTGATGAGCTCTCACTCCAGACTGCACGGTAACAGCTCCTACAGAGTTCCGTGGAACTTCGATGAGGAGTCCTGCGACGTTCTCCGTCATTGGACAGTTCTCAAGGGCAAGCTGATGCCTTACATCTTCGCACAGGCTAACAAGACCCATGCAACTGGTATCCCCATGATGAGAGCTATGGTTATGGAATACTCCGATGATCCTGCAACTCTCGCACTGGACAGACAGTATATGTTCGGCGACAATCTGCTGGTTGCTCCCGTATTCAACGAGGAGGGTATCGCTCAGTATTACGTTCCTGCAGGCAAGTGGACAGATATCCAGACAGGCGAGGTATTCGAGGGCGGCAAGTGGTATGAGACAAAGCATGACTACTTCCACATGCCCGTACTGGCTAAGCCCAACAGCATCGTAGCATACGGTGACTTCCAGCGTGCGTTCACATACGATTATGCTGAGAACGCTGACATCGTTATCTATCAGCTTGAGGATGGCAAGACTGCTGAGACTACTATCTACGACAGCGAGTCCAACATCGTTCTGACAGTATCCGCTACAAGAACAGGTGATACTATCAAGGTCGTTACAGCAGGCACAGCAAAGAACTTCAAGGTTCGCTCTGCTGAGGGTCTGACAGTTGTAATGTAACAAACAGACGCCAGTCAGTCTTATTGATACAAATAAAGCTCCGAAGATCATTCTTCGGAGCTTTGCTTATTCATAGAAGTTTCTTATTTCCACTCGTTCCGCACGGTGATTTACTGCCATGCATTCATCTGATATGTCGAAATATCGGTAGGTCTGATCGCCGAAATAGTATTCTCCGTCGTAGCCGTTGGTGGTGTTCCAGAGGTTGTCCACTCAAATATGACGTCCCTCCAGTTCGATTACGTTCCACTCATGGCTGGGCGCTTCGTGACCACCCTCAGCGAAGCTTCCACCGCCCTGTATAACAGTTCCCTTGACCACATGACACGTTATTCCCTGAGCCTGACACAGCGCTGCATACAGGTTTGCATAGCCACCGCAGACGGTGCGCTGCAGCTCCAAGGTCCTCGCCAGTGAGAGGGTTTCTACAGTTACTGCGCTCTCAAACGCTACATAATCATAATAGATATTCTCTGCTACCCACATTGCCAGCGTGCGTGCCTTGTCGTAATCATCTGTAATGCCATTGCATACGCTGTCTGATATGTGCTGCACCTGTTCAAGCACTGCACTTCGTGTCTCGGTATCGGCATCGGGCAGAACATATTCCATTACGTTCTGATGCGGTATTGTTATAGGATGTGCAAGAGCAAGCTCACTGCGGGAAGCAGCGTCTGTCAGAAGAGCGCAGGGCATACCATTCTCGTCGTATGCGATATGCACGGGAAGGCTCCAGCCCGAGCTGAAATGCATCAGCAGTTCATCACTTTTGTCAGAGCTGTCGGTGGTAAGCTTTGCATAGATACGGTTTCCGTAATACTCAGGCTTTGTGCTTTTTCCGCCTGAGAGACTTACACGGGTCACACGGTCACCCTCATATACTCCGCTTACTTCTATGGTATTCTCGTCAAAAGTTATTGTGAAGCTGTGCAATGGGTCATATGAGGTGTACAGCGTTTTTGAATTGGTCTGTGATTCGGCTGTTTCGGCAGATGGAACAGTTTCCACAGTTTCGTCGGACTCCTCAACAGTTACAGCTGTTTCGTCAGGCTGTTCGCTTGTGTATGCTTCTTCTGAGGTGGTCTCGACGGTCGGTATATTCAGTCCCGGTGGCTCGGTCTTTTTTGTGATCTCACAAAAAACAGCAGTAGCTGCAAGGACAAACAGCACGAGCGTAATGAAGATAATAAGCTTTCTTTTCATCGTTTTCATCACCGAGTAATATTGTACTACCGTGAACGGGCGATGTCAAGGGTAATTTGTTCCTTATTATCCTTTCTCATATTTCAGCACAGTGACGAAGCTTCCTGCTTCCGCTGAGGAAATATCGGCGCCGATTATTTTGCCATCCTCAACAAGCAGATTGGCAAATATGTCCGCATCAGCGCCGCTGGCGTTTTCACGATAATTTGTTATGTAGTATGTGTACTTTTTGACGGAATGCGCCCGATAAGGCCGAAGATCAAAGCCCTGCATCAGCTGCAGATCATTATATTCTTCATATACATCGTCAAAATTCACAGGAATGCGCACCTCGGTCAGCTCGCAGTGTGTCATTTCGGTCTGCCATCCGCATTCGTTGATAAAGGCGATCCTTTCGGCATTGGAGCTGCCAGAGATAGCCGTCTTGCCATCTGAAAGCCGCATCACGCCCCAGATTCCCGCTGCAGCCAGCAGCGCCATTCCTGCAATCATGCAGATGCCACTGCGACTCTTTTTCTCTCCCATATGTTACCTCCCTTGCATATTGCACAAAAAACACCGCTTCAATGCGGTAATTATTCCGATATTTTGTCCGATCAACAGATTATATGCCCTGTGCCAGATGCTTATACCCCAATATATTGCGATGATATGCACAAAAAAGCTTAAGGCCTTTTGGTATATTAGCCAAAAATTTCTCGGGAGGCTGCTTCGGATGCGGAAAAAGCGGCTTTTTTTGTGCAATAACACTATCCCTAAGGTGTATTTTTGGATGTTTTTTGGCGCTGTTAGTGAAATTATATAAACACATTAAAAAATATTTGTTGACTTAGGCTCTTTTCTTTTCCAGTTGATTTTGGTATTATATTATTAGTGCCGAAAGGCTGTGGTTAGGCATATTTTGCTCCCACAAAAATACAAGTACATCAGGAGGTCATCTTAAAATGGCAAGCTTATCACTCAGAGGCATATACAAGCGTTATCCCGGCGGCGTTGTAGCCGTTTCCGATTTCACAATGAACATCAAGGACAAGGAGTTTATCGTACTCGTAGGTCCTTCCGGTTGCGGTAAGTCCACAACCCTTCGTATGATCGCAGGTCTGGAGGAGATCTCCGAGGGCGAGCTGTTCATCGGCGACCGTCTCGTTAACGACGTTGCTCCTAAGGACAGAGATATCGCAATGGTATTCCAGAACTACGCTCTGTACCCCCACATGACAGTATTCGACAACATGGCATTCGGTCTGAAGCTCCGTAAGGTTCCCAAGGATGAGATCAAGAAGCTGGTTGAAGAGGCTGCTAAGATCCTCGATATCGCACATCTGCTGGAAAGAAAGGCCAAGGCTCTCTCCGGTGGTCAGAGACAGCGTGTAGCGCTCGGTCGTGCTATCGTTCGTGATCCCCAGGTATTCCTTCTCGACGAGCCTCTCTCCAACCTGGACGCTAAGCTGCGTGCACAGATGAGAACTGAGCTTTCCAAGCTGCACAAGAAGCTGGGTACAACATTCATCTATGTAACACATGACCAGACAGAGGCTATGACCATGGGTGATAGAATCGTTGTTATGAAGGATGGTTACATCCAGCAGATCGACTCTCCTATCAACCTGTATGAGAACCCTGTAAACAAGTTCGTTGCAGGCTTCATCGGCTCTCCTCAGATGAACTTCATCAACGCTAAGCTGCTCAACAGAGACGGCAAGTTCGTTGTAGAGTTCGGTTCTGAAGACACCAAGACATCCAGAGGCCGTAAGTTCTATGTTGAGCTTCCCGCAGCTAAGGCTGACAACGAGGCTCTCAAGTACTACGTTGACAAGGATGTTATCCTGGGTATCCGTCCCGAGAACATTCACGATGAAGAGATGTTCATCTCCAACGCTAAGAACAACGGTATCATCGAGGCTACTGTTGACGTAACCGAAATGCTCGGTGCTGAGACATATCTGTACCTCACATGCGAGGGTATCCCGCTGACAGCTCGTGTATCTCCCAGATGCTCTGCTCGTCCTCAGGATGTTGTTAAGCTCGCTCTGGATCCCAACAAGATCCACCTGTTCGATGCTTCCGATGAGCACTCCCTCCTCGGCTAATATCGCTTAAATTACGGTGCGGCTTCACAGTCGCACCGTTTTTGCTTAAAAGGAGAAAAATGATTACATTAGCATTTTTCGTTGGCGGTCTCGTTCTGATACCTGCGCTGAGTGCATTAAACCTGTGGCTCATCTATACGATTAGAACTGTTGGTCTTATAGTGGATGTGCTTTTGTGGATCGGTATGGCTGTATTGCTGACCTTTGTTCTCAAAAAAATACAGAGGTGTAAGAGTATAAGTGCAGTGCGATTACTCATGTGGTCTGCCTTGCCGTCATTGTTTATTGCATTGTTACTGCTCTTAAAAACCGGAGGCTCTTCGTTGTGGTCAGGTGACGGATTGGAATTTTTGATGGCACTGTCCATGCTGATAACCGATATTCTTATAATGGGAATGACCGCTTTCGGAATATGGGATGATACTGAGGGCGATAAGACAAAGATATCTGATAATGATAGTTCAAATCTTTTATGAGGCAATGAGAAAACTATGGATCTGATAAAAACAGGCCGCTACATAAGCTATCTCCTCCGTCATCATCCCGAGGATGCGGGACTTACTCTTGACAAGCACGGCTGGGCGGATGTGGGCGAGCTTATCAGCGCAGTTGCTGAGACTTACACAGGCTTTTCTCGTGCCGAGCTTGACGAGATAGTTGCCACAAACAATAAGAAACGCTACAGCTACAGCGAGGATGGTTTGCGCATCCGTGCAAATCAAGGGCATTCCATACAGGTGGATGTGGAGCTTGAAGAAAAAACACCGCCGCCTGTTCTGTGGCATGGCACTGCTGAGCGATTCGTAGAATCGATACAGGAGCAGGGACTCGTTTCGGGCAGCAGGCTGTATGTGCATCTCTCTGTGGATACTGATACGGCACGGATAGTCGGCAAGCGCCATGGCAAGCCCGTGATATTTCGTGTGGATTGTAAGCGTATGACGGAGGATGGTTACAAATTCTATCTGTCCGTAAATGGTGTGTGGCTGACAAAGGAAGTTCCTGCGAGGTATCTTGCGCTTATTGAGGAAGATATATGAACAAAAATAGTAAAGCGGCAGCGATATTATTGTTGCTGTTTGGCGGGATTGCATCAGCGCTGGGCTTTGGTGCGCTTAGTCTGATATTGGGTGCTGTTGGCGGTGGAATGGGCGCTGTTGTGATACCGCTGGTCATCTATGCAGGCGTGCGCTTTGCCGAAAAACATCGAGAGCGTTTCAGAGAAATATATAGCTTGAACAGTGCGGCATTTATCTGTATAGCGGAGCTGCCATCTGTGCTTGTTTCGGGAATACTGTTACTGGTGCTGATGTGTACCGCTGAAGGCGACAATTTTGTGGATATTGCAGGCGATGTAATTTGCGCAGCGCTTGCTGCGTTCAGCGGCGGCGTTGCGTTGCTGATAATGCTCGGAACGGTCATATGCAGTGTTGTTACGGCTCGCACGAGAAAAAAGCTATCTTCTCAGCTGTCATCTGCTGAAGAAAAAACTGAGGTTTGATATGGATACAAGAATAGAACAACTTATAAACAATATTGAGAAGGTAATTCTCGGCAAGCGTGAGGTCATTGAAAAGGTAGTCTGTGCGATGCTTGCAGGTGGTCATGTGCTTATTGAGGATGTGCCTGGCGTTGGTAAAACTCTCCTTGCAGAGACCCTTGCAAAGAGCGTTTCGGGAAGCTTCCGACGCATACAGTTCACACCTGATCTCATGCCTTCTGACGTTATCGGTTATACATCTATTGATATGGCAACAGGCAAGTCCGAGTACAAGGAAGGCGCAGCAATGTGCAATTTCCTGTTGGCGGATGAGATCAACCGTACCTCTCCGAAGGTGCAGTCCGCACTGCTGGAGGCTATGGAGGAGAAACAGATAAGTGTTGACGGTGTGACCCATGCTCTGCCGCAGCCGTTTATGACTCTTGCAACACAGAATCCTATTGAAACATACGGAACATATCATCTGCCCGAGGCGCAGCTTGATCGCTTCCTGATGCGTATTTCCATTGGATATCCCAGCCGTGCCGCAGAGCTTGAGATGCTCGGCGTGATGCCTCAGAATGCAGAGGTTTCTGCGGTTATGTCACTGGATGAGCTGCTTTCGCTGCGTGCATCAGTCGAAAAGATAACAGCAACAGAGCATGTCAAGGCGTATATCCTCTCTATCGTATGTGCTACGAGAAATCAGCCGCAGCTTGTAAAACTGGGAGCAAGCCCCCGTGCATCTATTGCATTATTCAGAGCGGCGCAGGCTATGGCGCTGATGAATGGACGAGGCTTTGTCACACCCGATGATGTAAAATCCTGTGCGGTATCTGTACTCAGTCATCGTCTGATACTGGCCGCAGGGCAGCAGGAATACAATACGCCTGAGGAGCTTATTCAGAAGATACTTAACGATATGCCAGTTCCCGTATAACAAGAAAGACCGAACTATTAGTTCGGTCTTTTGTAATATCAGCAATAATTATGTGGGATCGCCTTTTCTGAGTTCCTCTGCAAGCTTGGACAGCTTCTTCAGACGGTGGTTGAGGCCGCTGCGGCTTATTGGCTGCCTGAATTGCTGACACAGCTCGGAAAGCGGCATTTCTGGATACTCCGTGCGAAGCTCGGCTGTTTCACGAAGCTCATCACTAAGCCAGTCGGCGCCCTTTGTGTCGTAGATGTATTCGATATCCTGCACGCTTTTGCCCGCAGCCGCAACAGTCTTGTCGAGGTTTGCGCTTTCGCAGTTCACGGAGCGGTTAACTCGGTTGCGGAAATCCTTCATTATCTTCACCTGCATTATTTCCAGCGAGTGGTTTCCTGCGCCTATGTAGGTGAGGAAGTCCTCAATCAGCTCGCTCTCCTTGGCGTAGATAACAAGGTTTTTCTTTGAGCGCAGAGTAGTTTTAATCGGCATGC
Source organism: Oscillospiraceae bacterium (assembly GCA_045532595.1). GTDB lineage: Bacteria > Bacillota > Clostridia > Oscillospirales > Ruminococcaceae > CAG-115. The sequence continues at coordinate 25,992 of JAZSGG010000081.1, forward strand.
CGTGCTCGTTTATAAAGCTGTGCAGTGCTGCTGCTTTGTCGTTGTCGGGCAGCACTATCTCCAGATGGTATTCCTTATTGGGATCTGTGACAGAGCCGCAGGTCGCAAAAATGCCACGAAGGAATGCGCCGCTGCCGTTGTCGTTACCTGATACTACTGAATAATTTATAGCGGAATAGTCGCCGAACATCTTTGCGATCATATCGACGCCTTCGGTTATGCGGAAGGTATATAACGAGCCACCGTTTTTGACGAGGCGCACCGTTTCGTGCTTTGCTTCAGGGAAAACGGTGTCGCATAATGTTCTGACGGCATTCAGCAGATACATTTTTTCTGTCTGAACCAGTGGTGAGCCATCTGCTGTTCGTGAGGCGTAGAAAACGCCGTACAACATTGCCGCCATCTCATCGGCGGGCATATCACGCACATCACATAGTTCTTTTTTGATATCGGATGAGAAAGACATGAGATCCTCACTTTCACGGTATCTTAATTCTTTTTTGCATCCCTGTGCAGTATTCTTGTTTTATAGTCGCAGTCCTTGAGATGCTTTGCTGTAAGCTCAGCAAAGGTCACGCTGCGGTGCTTTCCGCCTGTGCAGCCAAATGCAATAACAAGGCGGCTCTTGCCCTCTGAAACATAGTGGGGGATAAGGAAATCTATCAGGTCAAACAGCTTATCTCGCAGCTGCTGAGATTGCTCAAAGCTCATGACATAGTCACGCACTTCCTGATCGAGACCCGTTTTCTGTTTTAATTCAGGAAGATAGAACGGGTTCGGGAGACAGCGCACATCGAACACCAGATCAGCTTCTCCCGGTGCGCCGTATTTGAAGCCGAAGCTCATGCAGCTTACGATCATTCCATCGGAAGCCTTTTCGAGGAAAAGACCTGCGATCTGCTCCTTCAGCTGCCCTGTGCTGAGCAGAGAGGAATCCACTATATATTCCGCATTCTCTCTTATCTCAGCAAGGAGTTCGATCTCTGCGTCGATAGCCTTTACTACATCGCCTTCAAAAGCTTCCTCCAGCGGATGCTTGCGGCGTGTCTCCTTGTAGCGCTTGATGAGAACCTCACGGGAGGCTTCAAGGAACAGCACCTTTACATCAAGACCTCTGATATGCAGCGTAGTGATGCTGTCGCCGAGCTTGAAGAACATTGCTCCGCCACGGATGTCTGTGACTATCGCAACCTTTGAAATGCTGCTGTTTTCGCTGCACATTGCCGCAAAATCAGGGATGAGCTGCGGCGGCATGTTGTCGATGCAGAAATATCCTATATCCTCCAGCACCTTTACAGCCGAGGATTTTCCCGAGCCTGAAAGACCTGTTACAATTACAAATTCCATTTTTATGTCCTCATATATAAACCGTTATTCGAGAATAAGCATCTCGCATTCCAGTTCAACGCCTTTTTGCTCAAATACTGTCTTTTTGATGTGTGCTACAAGCTGCATCACATCATCGTAGCTAGCGCCGCCACGGTTGATTACGAAGCCGCTGTGCTTTTCGCTCACCTGCGCTCCGCCGACAGTACAGCCCTTTAGACCGCATTCCTCAATGAGTGCTGCGGCGAAATATCCTTCAGGGCGCTTGAATGTGCTGCCGCAGCTTGGGAATTCCAGTGGCTGCTTATCACGGCGCTTCTGCATAAGCTCTTCCATCTTTGCCCTTATCTCGTCCTTATTGCCCTGTTTAAGCTCCATAGTAACAGAGGTAATTATGCAGTTTCTGCCCGAGAAGCAGCTGTGGCGATAGGAAAGATCCATCTCGCTGATGCTCATGGTGCGGATATCTCCGTTTTCGTCGATATATCGGCAGGAGGTGACAACATCCTTCATCTCTCCGCCATAAGCGCCTGCGTTCATATACAATGCGCCTCCGACAGACCCTGGGATACCGTAAGCGAACTCGAGTCCCGTGAGGGAGTGTTCCAGTGCACATCTGCATACTGCGATGAGTCCTGCCCCTGCGGTGGCGGTGATAGTGTCGCCGTTGACTTCGATATGAGATGTAGATTTGCAGAGATATATGATGCAGCCGTGATAGCCGTTATCGTGTACCAGAACATTGCTGCCTCTTCCCAGCACAAAGAATGGAATATTTTCATTGCGGCAGAGCTTTATGATGGCGGATATAGCTTCCTCATCCTCAGGAGATACGAGGATATCACATTTTCCGCCTATCTTCATGGTGGTGTAGTCAGCCAGTGGTTCGTTTTCCTTGTATTGTATGCCGTTCTTACGGCAGAGGTCGATAAGAGATGAGTAATCCAATGCGTTGCCTCCGTGTATGAAATGTATGGGCGACCTGAGGCCGCCCGATTTGTTTTATTATTCAGCCAGTGTGTAGAGATAAGCTGCGCCGATGATGCCTGCGTCGTTGCCGAGCTTTGCGATATCCAGCTTTGTGGAGCGGTTGGGATCGATGCAGTAGCTCTCACGGGCGATGAACTCATTCAGCGGCTTTGTGAGGTTCTCGCCCTCCTTGCAGATGCCGCCGCCGATGAGCAGCACTTCAGGCTGGAAGGTGTTTACTATGTTTGTAAGTCCGCAGCCGAGGTAGTTGATGTACATATCCACAACATCAGAAGCAGCCTTGTCACCTTCTCTCCAGCCGTCGAAGGCGGTCTTGCCGTCAACGTTATCGAGAGAACCTGCGATCTGCCACATCTTGCTGTCCTTGTTTGCTTCCATTGCTTCCTTTGTCATATTGATGAGAGCGGTAGCGGAGGAATAAGCCTCGAAACAGCCCTTTCTGCCGCAGCCACACTGTCTGCCGCCGTAGCTGATAACGCTGTGACCCAGCTCAGCGCCGCAGAAGTTGAAGCCTGTGTAGATCTTGCCATCGATGATGATACCACCGCCAACGCCTGTGCCGAGGGTAACTACAACAACATCCTTGTAGCCCTTACCTGCACCGTTCAGTACCTCGCCGAATGCTGCTGCGTTTGCGTCGTTCTCAACATAGATCTCCTTGTTGAGCTTCTTCTGGATGAGGGCGCGCAGATCGGTATTATTGAAGCCGAGGTTGCAGGAGTACAGAACGATTCCGCTGTTGCGGTTTGCAACGCCGGGTGTGCCGATACCGATACTGTTTACCTCACCGATAGTAACCTTGGCTTCGCCGAGAGCAGTCCATACAGTTTCAACGATTGCGTTTGCGATCTCCTCAGCAGGGCGGGGGAGATCTGTCTTTGCAGTAGCCTTTGCTACGATATTGTAGTTTTCATCGACAACGCCAACCTTTATATTGGTGCCGCCGAGGTCGATTCCTATGTTATACATTTTCTTTCGTTTCCTTTCGCTTGCTTATTATTTTGTTTTATATCAGATCTTGACATCTGTCATGATCTCTTCTTCGTCAGAGTCAATGCCGAGCTGCTTCAGCAGATCCTTTGCTGCGTTGTAGCCCATCTTCTTCTGACGGTTGTTCATAGCTGCAACCTCGAGGATAACAGCCAGATTACGTCCGGGCTTTACAGGGATGGTGAGCAGAGGAACCTTTACGCCGAGGATGGTCATGAAATGGGTATCCATGCCCATTCTGTCATAGGTCTTTTCGGGATTCCACAGCTCCATTTCAACTACCATGTCTATCTTCTCGGTAAGCTTAACAGCGCCGATACCGAACAGCTGTCTTGCATTTACAATACCTATGCCGCGAAGCTCCAGAAAATGACGGATGTTATCGGGAGAGCTGCCGACCAGTGTTATGTTGGAGGCCTTCTTGATCTCAACAGCATCGTCAGCTATGAGGCGATGACCACGCTTTACAAGCTCGATAGCGGTCTCGGATTTACCTACGCCGCTCTCGCCGAGGATCAGTACACCCTCACCGTAGATCTCGATGAGAACACCGTGACGTGTGATACGGGGCGCAAGCTGTATATTCAGAAAAGCAACAAGCTTTGCGATGAATGTGGAGGTACTTTCCTCCGAGCAGAGTAAGGGTATTTCGGATTCCTTTGCAGCCTCGACAAGTTCCGGGAAAGGCTCCAGACCTCTTGTAATGATGAGCGCAGGGAAACGGTAAGCGAACAGATCCTTTACACGCTGGCGGCGGGTCTCTGAATCCAGTCCGCTGAGATATGCGTATTCGCTGTTGCCCATAACCTGAATGCGCTTGTTGTCAAAATACTCATAAAATCCCGAAAGCTGCAGGCCGGGACGGTTGGTATCGTTGCTGGAGATAAGGCGGTTTCCACCGTTCTCGGGCATGAAGGTCACGCCGAGACGGAATTCATCAACGATCCTCTGCAGCGGGAAGGAAAACTCTCTGTTTACTTCTTCAAGGGGCATAATGATTATCCTTTCTTGAACGGATATGCTCCGTGTTTTACGTCATTGCAGACATATTCCATATATGTCTGCCTATACACTATATATTATACATTATAGGCGCAATTATTTCAAGGTGTTTTGGGAATTAATTTCTGAGACCACAGACAGATATTGTATCCTTGACAAAAGCACGCTGCGGCTGTATAATTATTCTGTAGGCTTATGTATAGGAGGTGCGGAATGAGCGTTTCTTTACAGCAGATGATTGATGAATGCAGCAGTATCGTATTTTTCGGCGGTGCTGGTGTTTCGACTGAGAGCGGTATACCTGATTTCCGCAGTGCGGATGGGTTGTATAATCAGCATTACAAATATCCGCCCGAAACTATAATAAGTCACAGCTTCTATATGCGTGACCGTGAGGAGTTCTATCGCTTTTACAAGGATCGTATGATATTCCCTGAAGCGAAGCCGAATGCCGCTCATCTGAAGCTTGCGGAGCTTGAAAGCGCAGGAAAGCTCTCCTGTGTGATAACGCAGAACATTGATGGACTGCACACTGCTGCAGGCAGTAAAGAGGTCGTAGAGCTTCACGGCAGCATCCACAGGAATTTCTGTGAAAGCTGTGGCAAGGCATATCCGCTATCCCATATCATGGAGAGCGATGGCGTGCCGAAATGCTCCTGCGGCGGATTTGTAAAGCCTGATGTGGTGCTTTATGAGGAGCAGCTTAAAGACGCTGATATCACCCGTGCAGTGGACGAGATATCCAAAGCGGATATGCTTATCATCGGTGGCACATCTTTGGCGGTTTATCCTGCGGCAGGGCTGATACGATATTTCAGAGGAAAGTATCTGGTTATCATCAACAAGTCGCCGACAAGTGCAGACGAGAGTGCTGACCTCGTTATATCGGACAGTATCGGAAAAGCTTTGGGAGATATTGTGGTTTCCCGATGATATAAATGGAGAATAATTATATGGAAATGAAGATCGTAACCTACCAGTGCCCGAATTGTAATGCGGCGCTGGAATATGACAACAGTATCGGCAAATTCCGCTGTTTTTACTGTGACAGCCGTTTCGATGAGCATCAGATAAAGCAGCATTTTGCAGAGAACGAGAACATGGCTCTGGATACTGCCGATCCCGACCAGCTTACGGAGGAGCAGAAGCAGGTAGAGGAGTTTACAGGCTCTTCTGCGCTGTACTCCTGTCCGAACTGTGGTGCAGGCGTTATCTGTAACGATCTGGAGGCATCTGTGCGCTGCCACTTCTGCCATACTCCCGTTATTCTTACAGGCAGACTCTCAGGCGCATACAAGCCTGATCTAATCATACCTTTTTCCACAACGAGAGAACTGGCAGAGACGGCGTTCAAGGAATATACAAAGGGCAAATTCCTGCTGCCCACAGGCTTTAAAAAGAATGCAGAGATCGTCAAGATATCTGCACTGTATGTTCCGTACTGGCTGAAGAGCGGAATCACAAATGTACATACAGAAGCAAACTGCACCAGAGTGCGCACATGGCGTGTGGGAGATGTCCGTTACACCAATACGAAGTATTATAAATCCAACCGTGAGGCGGAGCTCGCGTTTATCCGTGTGCCGTGCGATGGCTCCAAGCGTATTGATGACGCCCTTATGGAAAGTATTGAGCCTTTCAATTACAGTGGTGTGAAGCCGTTTTCCATGTCCTATCTTTCGGGATGTGCTGCTGAGAAGTACGATGTTTCGCTCGGCGAAGCGGAGCAGCGCATAGACCGCCGTGTCTGTGAGGCTGCGACTGAGGTCATGAAGACTGATATCTCGGCACAGGGCTACACATCGGTCAGCATTACCAATTCCTATGTGAATTACAAAAACAAGACCTCTGTTTATGCACTTCTTCCCGTATGGTTCCTTAACTATCGGTTTGAGGGCAAGGATTATCCCTTCGTAATGAACGGACAGACAGGTCAGCGTTTTGGAATACTTCCTGTCAGCAAGCTTAAAACAGCGCTGTTTGCTGCGGGAATCTTTATAGCTCTGCTTCTTATCGGACTCGGCTTCGGCTGGCTCATGAATCAGTAAGGGGGGCGGCGTAATGATGAAAAAGATCACAAGGCTGTTCCTTGCAGCGATAATGATATTCACGATGACCATCGGCTGTTTCGGCGTGACTGCTTCGGCGGCAGGCGTCGGAATGCTGAAGGATCTGGATGATATCTTCACAGAAGAGCAGGAGAAGGAACTCAGTACACTTATTGCTGATGCGGTGGCCGAAACAGGCTATAATATCTGTGTTGTTGTATCAGATGATATCGGCAGTTCCACTCCCAGAGAATATGCATCAGAGATGCTGGACAGCACCTTCGGTGCAGGCAGCGACTCGATCCTGCTGCTTATCTGCAACGATTTTGATGCAAAGGAATGCTACGACTGGATAGATATGACAGGCGATGCGGCAATGGAGTACTATTCAAAGACAAATGATATCTATGATCGTCTTTACAGCGGTCTTGATACCAATGGATATTACGCAGCGGTTATCGAATTCTGCGAATATTTCGGTGCAGACAGCAGCTTTATCGATGATGCACCCGTTACAGGCGGCTTCAAAGTAAATCTTGCTGACTACGATGATGTGCTGTCTCCCGAAGATCAGCTTGCAGCGCTTGAGTATATGCAGACATGCGCAAACGAGATCGAGTGCAATGTGGGTGTTGTAATCACGGATGACCTCAGCGGAATGAGCGACTATGAATACACCAAAAACTTCCTTGAAGCAAGCTTTGGTGCTGGCGCTGACGGTATTGCACTGCTGTTCAACAACGACCGCACGAATATGAATTATGTCGATTGGATCTATACCTACGGTCAGGCAACTGACATGTACGGCTACAGAACAGACGATATCTTTGATTATCTCTACGTCGGCTTTGACAGCGACGGCGGCGATAATTACTACAAGGGAATAACATATTTCTGCTCTTACCTCAGAAATAACAAGGACGCCGGTAATTACGATGATTACTACAGCGGCGATGATTACTATTACGAGGGCGACGGCGGATATGATATAATGGTGGGTGTTCTCATCCCCATAGCCTTTGCAGGAATAACCACGTTTATCGTAGTAATGAACACTACAAAGGGTTACACTAAAAAGAAGCCTATAAGCGCAAGAAACTACATGGACGCAGGCAGAACAAAGTATCTGCGCAGGGAGGATATCTATCTGCGTGAGACCACCACGCATGTTCGCATAAGCAGCAGCTCTGGCGGAGGCGGAGGCAGCCGTGGCGGCGGTGGCGGAAGAAGCCGAAGCGGAGGCGGCGGTGGCGGAGGCCGCAGAAGATGATCGCCGATATATAATAAACATAACAGGGACGTGGAATGCGTCCCTGTTGTTGAGTAGAAAAGGATGGCAGGATATGAAGATCATTATACAGCGTGTTGAACACGCATCGGTAAAGGTGGATGGAAACATCTGCGGAAAGATAGGCAAGGGTTATCTTGTGCTTCTCGGAATAGGTCAGGAGGACACAGAAAAGGATTGTGAGCGCCTTGCCGCTAAGATGATAAATCTCCGTATATTTTCGGATGAGAACGGAAAGACGAATCTCTCGCTGAAGGATGTGGGAGGAGAGCTGCTCATAATTTCACAGTTTACTCTTTATGCGGACTGCCGCAAGGGCAATCGACCGAACTTCCTCATGGCAAAGGGTCCTGAGGAGGCAGAGCGACTGTATGAATATTTCACAGACCTTTGTCGCAAAGAGATACCTGTTGTGGAGCAGGGAATATTCGGCGCAGACATGAAGGTGGAGCTGCTTAATGACGGCCCGTTTACCATCGTGCTTGAATAACAAATTGTATAATTATGTCGGATTATATCGAATTGTACATAAAAGCGCAATTACAAAATGTATAATTATATATAAATATGCGGAATGGTATTTGAATAGGTAACGATCAGTCACCTGTTTCTGTGTTTTTAGTCGCGATTATGATAAAACAAAAGGCGGTCAGATGACCGCCTTAAATTTACTTTAATTGATATACAAACAGTATAACATATCGTTATTATGTCTGTTTGTTATTCTACTGTAACGGACTTTGCAAGGTTTCTAGGCTTATCCACATCGTTGCCCTTCAGGACTGCGGTATAGTAAGCGATGAGCTGCAGCGGCACGACAGCTGTCATAGGAGCGAGGATATCGGGACACTCGCCGAGGTCGATCACATAATCCGCAGCATCGGTATCGATCTTGATACCTTCTGCACACACTGCAATAACGTATGCGCCTCTTGCCTTCATCTCCTTCATGTTGCTGACGGTCTTTTCCACAAGATTCTTCTGTGTGACAACAGCAATAGCGGGCATTCCTTCGGTGATAAGGGAGATAGTACCGTGCTTCAGCTCGCCTGCAGCGTAGCTTTCGCTGTGGATATAGGAAATCTCCTTCAGCTTCAGTGAGCCTTCCATGCTGAGCGCATAGTCAAGACCTCTGCCGATATACAGCAGGCTCTCGGCACCTACAAGGGTAGATGCGGCATACTGTGATTTTTCTTCAAGCTCCACGGCAGCGGCAATGCGCTCGGGCATTTTCAGAAGCTCGGCGGTCAGCTCGCGGCACTTCGCTTCGTCGATTGCGTCGTTTGCAAGGGCAATGGAGAATGCCAGCAGATACATAACAGCTATCTGTACCATATATGCCTTAGTGGAGGCAACTGCGATCTCAGGGCCTGCAAGGGTGTAGATAAGCATATCTGCTTCTCTTGCAATGGAGCTTCCCTTTGCGTTGACGATGGCAAGAGTCTTTGCGCCCAGCTCCTTTGAGAGACGGAGAGCGGCAAGGCTGTCTGCGGTCTCGCCTGACTGGGAGACGATTATTACAAGGTCGTCCTTTGTTACCAGAGGATTTCTGTAGCGGAATTCGGATGCGATATCCACGTTCACAGGAACTCTCGCCAGCGATTCGATTATGTACTTACCCACAAGACCTGCATGCATAGCAGTACCACAGGCAACCACATGGATGTTGCGGAATCCACGCAGCATTTCCAGTGTGATGCCGCATTCATCAAGGCAGGGGAGACCATCAGCTATTCTCGGGCGGATGGTAGTCTTTACTGCCTCGGGCTGTTCGTGTATCTCCTTGAGCATGAAGTGGGCGTAGCCCTGCTTTTCGGCGGCGTTCTCGTCCCAGTCTGCGTGAAGGAGAGGCTTCTGTATCTTGTTGTAATGCAGGTCGTATATATTGGTGCCGTAAGGCGAAAGCACAGCTATCTCATTAGGCTCCAGCAGATAATAATCTCTTGTGTAACTGAGGATAGCGGTGACGTCAGACGCAATAAAGCTTTCGTTTTCGCCTATGCCTACGATCAGCGGACTTTCCTTTCTTACTGCGAAAACAGTGCCGGGGAAATCCTTGAACATGATGCCGAGAGCGAAGCTTCCACGGATATCGTGCATAGTATTCACGATAGCGTCAACGGGATTGCCGTCGTAATAGTAATCCAGCAGCTGTGCTGCAACCTCCGTATCGGTCTGGCTGATGAAGTGCCTGCCCTTGTCAATAAGGAAATTCTTGATCTCCTTGTAGTTTTCGATGATGCCGTTATGTACGATGGTTACTCTTCCGCCATTATGGGGATGGGAGTTTATGTCCGAAGGCTCACCGTGGGTTGCCCATCTGGTGTGTCCGATGCCTGCGACGCCTGAAGGAACGCCATCCTTTTCCATCTTTGCTCTCAGATCGGCAAGCCTGCCCTGAGCCTTGCGTACCTCGATATTGTTGTGGTCGAACACTGCAATGCCCGCACTGTCGTAGCCACGATATTCCAGCTTTTCAAGTGTTCCGAGAAGTATCTCGGCACAGCTGTTCTTTCCGACATAGCCTACAATTCCGCACATGATATTTTCCCCCTGTATATGATTTTATAGTATATAGATATGCTGAAGCGGATATATTCATTCAGTTTATATTTTACAGCAAAACAAGAAGATTGTCAATGTTTTTTCAATGTAAATATATTGCGTGGGCAAAATTACCATATTTTATTTTTGGGATATGTGAAAATAGTAGATTTTTGTGTAACTTTCATGTAACTCAAACGATTACATTGACAAAATATTGGTGATATTATATAATATATAATTATATTGCATTCCTACGGGAAAAATTAAAGGAGGTTTTTTACATGAAGCTTAAAAAGTTAGCGGCAGGAATCCTTGCCGCGGTAATGGCTGTTACTTCTGCTATCTCAGCACCTGTAACTGCCAGTGCAGCAGCTGATGATGTTCAGGTCACGCTCAATCTTGACACTGATTGGCTCAGTGCTGCTATTTTCTCCAATGCGGCCACTGATGTTACTGTCGCAGGTGAGAATCTGACTGACACAAGCTGGTGGCTGCAGGTCAATAGACAGAACGAAGGTGTTGATACTGTTTATGCGCCTGCATTCGGAACCAGCAATGAGGATGGCTATGGTCAGGCGCTTACCTTCACTACTGCTATGGATTCCGTAAAAGTAATACTGGTATCCTGGAGCGACACATTATCAAAGAATATCGGCTATACCGTTACTGTTGATACAACTGATGCTGTTGACGGTGTACTGAATGTAGGTATCGCAAACAATGGCGATCCTGCTGAGGAACTCACTAATAGCTGGTGGTACGAAACACCCTTCACATACTCTGTTCTCACAAAGGCAGAGGGCATTCCCGATGGCACAAAGGTAGCTATCAATGACAATCCCCCCTACAACTATCAGGGTATGTTTTCCGTAAATGTTGACGGTCTGAATGGCTCTTCTACAGGTGCTGATATCGTTGCAAAGGCATCTCAGATCGAGATCTCCTTCCCCATCAATGGCACACTTTGCGATGGCGAGGAGTTCGATGCATCCAAGATCACATATCAGGTACAGCCAAAGATCTATAAGCAGATCGATGAGGAAAACTCTGACTGGCCCTGGCTCACAGTAGGCTCCGGTACATATGCTGACGGCGTTGCAACAATTACAGCAGATCTTGCTTCTGTAATTACAGCCCAGTATGCAGACTATCTGTTCAACAGCATCAATGTAGTTGCAATGGTAAGCTATGATGACGCTGACGCTAAGGTTGATATGTACATCGGCGATGTAACTGTTACAGCAACACCTGCTGAGGTTGAGCCCGATCCCGTATACGTTACATCTATCTCCATCTCCGAGACACTGGCTCTGGAGACAGGCGCATCTGAGACACTTACAGCAACAGTTACTCCCAATGACGCTGACGACGTTACAGTATCCTGGAAGTCCTCCAAGGAGAGCGTAGCAACCGTTGATGCAAACGGTAAGGTAACAGCAGTTGCAGCAGGTACAGCAGTTATTACAGCAACAGCTAACGGCTCCGATCCCGAGGGCGATGCAGTAACAGACACCTGCACAGTTACAGTTACAGATCCTATCGATCCCGCTGATATCGTTCCTCAGAACGTTGCAGCTAAGTATGCAAAGAATGCTATCACTGTATCCTGGGATGCAGTTAAGGGCGCTGATAGCTATCGTGTACGCAGAAATGACGGCACAGGTTGGAAGACTCTTGCTGATGTTAAGACTAACTCCTATGCTGATGAGGCGGTAGAGGTAGGCACAAAGTATTCTTATGCAGTATATGCAATTGCAGGCAACGTTATCAGTAATGTTTCCAATATCGTTAATGTTACAGTTCCTGATCCCGCTTCTATCATTCCTCAGAATGTAGTTGCCGATACCAATGACGGTCAGATCACAATCTCCTGGGATAAGGTAACCGCCGCAACCATGTATCGTGTACGCAGAAATGACGGCACAGGCTGGGTTAACTACGAGGATACCTCTGCATGCAATATCAGTGATGCAAAGGTTGAGCAGGGTGCTACATACCGCTATGTTGTATACGCGTTTGTAGACGGTGCATGGAGCGGAGCTTCCGCTACTGTAAGAGCTACAGTTGCTGTTGAGGCTGTTGAAGGTGTGACCGCTACTGCAGGCGATGACAGCATCACTATCGAGTGGACAGCAGTAGCTGGCGCAGACGGCTACCGCATCCGCAGAAATGACGGCACAGGCTGGAAGAACTACGCTGATGTTACAGAGAACTCCTATGAGGATACAAATGTAGAAGCAGGCAAGAAGTACCGCTATGCTGTATATGTAAAGATCAACAATGTATGGGGTGCTGCTTCCGATATAGTTGCTGCAACCGTAACACCTGCAGCTGCAGAGAACCTTGAGGCTGAGGGCGCTCTCGGCAGCATTACTCTCACATGGGATGAGGTTGAAGGCGCTACCAAGTATCGCATCCGCAGAAATGATGGCACAGGCTGGGCGGACTGCGATGATGTTGCAGAGGCATCCTATGAGGATACAGCAGTAGAGGCTGGTAAGAAGTATCGTTATACAGTATATGCTCAGGTTAACGGTGCATGGAGCGCAGCTTCCGATATCGTTAAGGTTACTGTTCCTGTTCCTGCAGTAAATGATCTGAGTGTTATGGACTCTGGTGATGGTATCTGCCTTGAATGGACAGCAGTTGAAGGTGCGGATGGTTACCGTATCCGCAGAAATGCTGGCAGCGGCTGGACAGATTATGCAGATGTTACCGACGCTGAGTACCTGGATACCGAGGTTGAAGATGCAGCTACTTACTACTATGCAGTATATGCTCAGATGAACGGTACATGGAGTGCAGCTTCCAATATTGTAAGAATTACATGTGGTGCATGATCCTTATGATATCATAGTCTGAAATAACAAAAATCCCTGTTCTGTATTGACGGAACAGGGATTTTATTGTATAATTAAATCATGGATTATAGAGTGGGACGCTTTGTTCGGTACTGGCTCTGCAGTATTAAGACATTGCTGCTTGTTTCTTATATATCAACTTGATTTGTTCGGAGGGATAGGAATGAGATTTCTTAAAAGGCTTGCTGCAGTTGCGGCTGTTGTCGTTATGGCGCTTACCACAGCGGTGGGAGTGTTTGCGCAGGAAGTCCTGATAGCAGAAAGTGAATACATAGAGGACGGCGCCACAATAAAAACAGTGGCTGCTCCAAAGTCGAACTATGCTTCGGGTGACTATGACAAAACGCTCAATGTAAGGCTCACCTGTTCCACTGGCGGCGCAAGGATCTTTTATACTACAGACGGAACAGAGCCGACTTATTACAGTGATATCTATTCCGAGCCTATCCGTATCAAGGCGGATGACGGCATTGTTACCATCCGTGCTTTTGCCGTAAAAACAGGCTACGAGGACAGCGAGACCGTAGAATTCACATATAGCGTGTATGAGCCTGAGGTGCTTGGCGTAACGTACATGGAGATATACAGGGAGCCGAGCAAAAAATCCTATTTCAAGGGTGATACACTCAACCTGACAGGTGGAAAGATCGCTGTTACATACGAGGATGGCACGTACGAGAACATCTCCATGACACAGAGCATGGTATCAGGCTTCAACAGCAATACAGCAGGTGACAAGATAATCACCGTCACATACGAGGGATTCACCGATACGTTCAAGGTTACTGTCAAGGAAGGCTACGATCGTGACAATACCGATGCAGGCAGTGAGAATGAACCTGCGTCAGGCGGCACTGTCCCTGAGGAAGAGCCTGAGGAAGAGGATATGCGTCCTCAGATATCGGGAAGCACTGCAAAGGGCTGGGATGCTATCGAAGCCGAACTTGCTTCGAGAAGCGCAAAGTCTACAGTTACGATCATGCTGAATGGTGCGGTGACTGTGCCTGACGGTGTTATCCGTGCGGCAGCAAAGAACGATCTTGTCCTCAGTTTTTATATTGACGAGACCTATAAGTGGAAGCTGAACACCGCACTCATCAACAAGGATACGATAATTCCCTATGTGGGACTCGGAATCCGCACTTCTGCAATATATATCCCGAGCGTACCGCTGAACAGTGGCAGAGGTGTAGAAGTGGCAAGATTCCATATCAACAGTGATAACAAGCTGGGCGCGGATATCGTACTGAATCTTGGCAGCGGAAACAAGGGTAAATACGCATGTCTGTACCGCTATGACAGTGAATCAAATAAGCTTATCAGGCTTGATAATGTGAAGATAAGCAGCAGCGGTCAGGCTGTTCTGGTTCCAGATATCAGCGGAGATCATCTGATTTATGTCGATGATGAGACTGATATCCCGGGCGATCTCGACAGCAATCTTCTGGTAAATGCACTGGATGCGGCGATGTTTATGAAGGCGCTTGTCAGTGGCGGTATTCCCGATGATGTGAAATGGGATGTTAATTCCGATGGCGCAATAAACGCACTGGATGCAGCGCAGATACTGAAGCTTTCTGTGCGCTGATAGTATCTTAAGTGAAAAAATGCAGACAATATGCAGGAAAGGTGATGGAAACATTGAAGGTTACTCTTAATCCTGATGAAAGCGTTGTGAAGATGATAAAGGACGGGCTGGAGAAAAAGGGCGGATATTGCCCATGCAAGCTTGGGACTGACGAGGAAAATAAATGCATGTGCAAGGAGTTCAGGGATCAGATCAAGGATCCCGATTTCGAAGGCTTCTGCCACTGCATGCTTTATTACAAATCAAAATAAGGAGGAGATATCATGGCTGAGATAAAGCTTACAAAGAATAATTTCGAGCAGGAGGTTCTGAAATCCGATAAGACTGTTCTGGTGGATTTCTGGGCAAGCTGGTGCGCACCCTGCATGATGCTTTCGCCTGTGATCGCTGAGATCGCAGCAGAAAATGTAGATATAACTGTCGGCAAGGTGAATGTGGATGAGGAGCAGGAGCTTTCTGTCCAGTACGGCATCAGCAGCATACCTACACTCCTTGTTTTCAGGAACGGTGAGATCGTGAATGCGGCTGTGGGACTGCGCTCCAAGGAATATATAGCAGAAATGCTTAAATAAGCAAATTATGTAAACGTTATAACAGGCACATGATATAAAATGTGCCTGTTTTTTTAAATTGTCCCATTATTTTCTTGACTTCATCAAAATGAAGTGATATAATTATACTGATAAATAATGTATGGCTCCTCATACAAGATTATCTAATGTTTTTAAGGAGGCTTGACCCGAATGAACAGAAAGTTCAAATCGTTTCTGAGTATGTTCATGTCTGCGGCAATTGCTGTCAGCTCTATTCCCCTGACCGCTTCTGCTGAGACTGAATACCAGGAACTGTCGGTCGACAATGCTGAAGTCATCACTATTGATGCTGATGCTGTTGACTACACCCCCGATGATGCGCTTACTGTTGTCATCACAGAACCTGATGAAGAGGCTTCTCCTGCCCTTGACGAGGCTTTCCTTGAGCTGCATTATGGCGACAATGCTGCTGTAAACGGAAGCTGCGGCGATTCGGCTACATGGTCCGTAAGCGGTACCACACTTACCGTAAGCGGCAGCGGCGATATGATTGACTTCGCAAGCAACTCTGCAGCAATGGGAAGCGAATGGTGGGCAGAGTATTCTTCCACTATCACCAAGATCGTTATCAGTGAGAATATCACTTCTATCGGTGATTATGCGTTCTACTATTTCGAGAACCTTACTGAGATCTCTCTTCCCAGCACACTGACAGAGATCGGCGCTCATGCATTCGATAGCTGCTCAAGCCTTGTTACTGTTAACAATAAGGCAACAAAGCTTGAAAAGATCGGCGATTCCGCTTTCTCCTCCTGCTCGAAGTTTGAGGGCATCGAAATCCCCGAAACAGTTACATACATCGGTGCATCTGCGTTCAACGGTGTAAAGGGTATTACTGAGGTTACAATTCCTGCTGCGGTAGGTAGCAGCTTCGGCGCAAACGCATTCTATGGATGTACTTCTCTTCAGGTAGTGACGATAGAGGATGGTGTTACTGCAATTCCTGAGGGCGCATTCGGTGGCTGTGAAAAGCTTGAAGAGCTGACTCTGCCCGATTCCGTGGCAATGATCGGTGGTCATGCCTTCAACGGCTGTGCTGCACTTTCAAATATAAACGGCGATACAAGTCTGTTTACAGTTCCTGCTACGGTTATCTATATCGGTGAAGCTGCTTTTGCGGGCTGTAAGAGTATCAAGTCCCTTATTATCGAAGGAAATGTTATCCTCGGCACTTCTGCTTTTGCTTCCTGTGAAGGATTGACAGCCATCAATATCAAAGGCGATACTCCCAAAGGCGGCGAGGCTACAGAGACTATCATCTGGCCTGCTGCTTTCAGCGGCTGTTCTACATTGAAGGCAGCTACTCTGGATGCTAATGTTACCGCTATCGGAATAAATGCATTCATGGATACTCCGCTGGAGACCATTACCCTGCCATCTACGCTTGTCAGCATAGATTTTGGCGCATTCTGCAACACAAGACTTACCGCTATTACTATCCCTGACAGTGTGACAAGCATTGGTGGTTTCAACACTGCGATCTTTACTGATTTTGAATACGAAGATAAAACTTATGGTACGTTTGCCGGCTGTGACCTTCTGGAGACTGTTACAATCAAGAACAGCGCAGCAAGAACAGGTACTGTAACTATTGATCAGTGGGCATTCCAGCATTGTACATCCCTGAAGAATCTTGATATCTCAGGTACAGGCGTTATTGGTCTGGAATCTTTTGAAGGCTGTACTGCTCTTGAAAAGGTAACTCTGCCTAAGGAATTGTTCGCTTCTACAAAATCCAACGTGAAGGATACCAACGATTTTAAGTCACAGTTCCTTGATTGTACTGCACTTTCGGATGTTATAATCGAAGAAGGCGCAGGCGCTCTCGGCCAGCAGATGTTTGATGGCTGTACAAGCCTGAAGTCTATCGTTGTTCCTTCTTCCGTTACAGCGAATACCAAGGCTTTCTACAATCAGCCTTCTATCACATCGGCAGAGATATACTGTCCTATAATAGGCCAAAGCATGTTTGAAGGCGCTGCTGCTCTTGCAAAAGTTACCCTCGGCGGTGACGCAGAGGACAAGGGCGCTGTTGAGACTATCGACAAGAAGGCATTCATGAGCTGCTCTTCTATCGTTAATATCACTATCCCCGAAACTGTAAGTGCGATGAACGATCAGGCGTTTGATTCCTGTACCGCTCTGAAGAGTATAGTCGTTCCCGATGCTGTTACCACGCTTGCTGTGAAATTGTTCAATGGCTGTACATCGCTGGCTGCGGTAAAGTATGGCCCTGAGCTTACAAAGATCGGCAATTATGCCTTCTGTGACTGTACTGCTCTGAAGGGCGTTACATACGATGCTTCTGCTGAGATCAAAAATGACGGCGTATATATTGATGGCAAGCTTGTGAACGGTGTAACGATGCCCTCTACCGTTACATCCATTGGTACGGATGCCTTTAATAGCTGCGGCGGACTCGGCTTCGTTGAGATCTCCGAAAATGTTACATCTATCGGTGCCAGGGCATTTGCGTTTTGTACGGGTCTCACCGAGATGAGCGTTCCTGATGGTGTTACAACTATTAGCGCCAGCGTATTCCAGGATTGTTCCAAGCTGGAGAAGGTAGTTCTTGCTGGTGATGTAACTACTATCGGAAGCAAGGCTTTCATGAACTGTGTAAAGCTTGATGATTTCGTGTTCCCTGATACAGTTACCAAGATTGATACCGAAGCATTCTCGGGATGTGCAGTGCTGAACAGTGCTATCCCTATGGGTGTAAAGACTATCAACGGTAAGGCATTCCTTGGATGCTCTGCGCTTGACGTAGCTCTCCCCACCGCTGTTACATCTATGGGTACTTATGTATTCCAGGATTGCATAAGCCTCGGTAAAACAGCAAAGATCATTCTTCCTGCAGGTATTACTAAGGTAAGTGATGGTACATTTATGGGCTGTAAATCACTGCCTGTCGTAGTAATTCATGATAGCATCAAAACTATTGGCAGCTATGCTTTCAGCGGCTGTACTGCAGCAGGCTTTAACAAGCTTTCTATACCTTCCAGTGTTACTTCTGTAGGTGCAAATGCATTTGATGGCTGTACATCTCTTGCAACAGTATCCTTTGCAGTATCCGGATGCACAAAGCTGAACAGCTCTGCATTTGCTAACTGTACTGCACTGACAGACATTTCTCTTCCTACTACAGGTCTTGAGGAGATCGGTGCAAATGCATTCGAGAACTGCGAAAAGCTTACTACGATAACAATTCCTTCCACTGTTGAGACCGTAGGCGCAGCTGCATTCAAGGATTGTACTACGCTCAATAAGGTGACGCTCACCACTAACGCTGCGTTCAAGACTCTCAACGATAAGATGTTTATGAACTGTACATCTCTGCAGAATATTGAAATCCCTGATTCCGTTACCAAGATCGGTGCAAGCGCATTTGAGGCTTGTAAGGCACTTGAAAGCGTTACTATCACAGGCAGTATAACGATTCTGGGCAGCCGTGCATTCTACGACTGTGACGCGCTCACATATGTGGTGATTCCCAGATCCGTAACCACCTTTGGCAGCTCCACATTTGCAGAGTGCAGCAATCTGGAAACAGTTATCATTCTCAGCACGAAGGCTCCCGGTACTACATCTAAGTTCATGTACAACTGTAAGAAGGCCACCATCTACTGCTATGAGGATGCAACAGGCGTTATCAATTATGCAAAGAAGGACGGCATCAAGTATCAGGCAACTCTTGCGGGTACCGAAGATATCTTCGTTGTTATCCTGAAGCAGCTTGAGAACATTACAGGTGCTGAGGTAGGTAAGTCCTACACATTTGCCGCAAAGGTAGCTTCCGAGGGTATCCTCTCTTATGAGTGGTTCATCAAGAACCCCGGCGAAACCGAGTTCAAGACTACAGGCGTTACTACTGACAAGTACACAGTTAACCTGACAGCTGCTAATGACGGCGTTCAGGTAATGTACAAGGTTAAGGTAACATCTCCTGACGATGCAAATATCACAGCAGAAACAGAGTCTGCTGCAGCGATCGTATCCACATTCGGCATTCCCGCAGCAAAGGCTGACAGCGTTCTGGATTCTGAGGTAACTATCAGCTGGAATGCAGTTAACGGTGCTGCAAAGTACAACGTATATCGCTCTGCTACTCCCGCAGGCGAGAAGACTCTCCTTGCTGAAGTAACAGACGCACTCTCTTACACAGACACCACTGTTGAGCCTAAGACAACATACTACTATTTCGTAACTGCATACAGCGCAGATCTGGAGCTTGAGAGCAACTACTCCGCTGTTGTAAAGGTAACTACTCCCGCAGTTCTTACAACTGCAACTGTTACTGCTGTTGCAGGTGATGGCAAGGTAGTTCTTAACTGGAACGCTATCAAGAATGCAACCAAGTACAGAATACGTCGTAATGATGGTACCGGTTGGGTGAACTATGCTGATGTTACTACCAACACATACACAGATAAAGGTGTTACTAACGGCAAGACTTATATCTATGCGGTATATGCCTATATCAACGGAAGCTGGGCTGATAGTTCCAATACAGTTACTGCTACACCCGAGGTTCCTGTTGTAAAGAATGTTGTTGCAACCCCCGGCGATGGTCAGATCGAGCTTTCCTGGAGCGCTATTGCAGGTGCGACAAAGTACCGTGTACGCCGTAACGATGGCACAGGATGGGTAAATTATAATGAACTTGCTGCTTCATCCTTTGTTGACACAGCAGTTGTAAATGGTACTGCTTACAGATATGCTATATATGCATATATTGACGGTGTATGGTGTGCAGGCTCCGCAGTTGTTTCGGCAACTCCCGTTTCTTCGATCACAGTGGTTGAGAACTTTAATGTGGTTGCAGGCGATGGCGTGGTAACTCTTGCATGGGATAAGATCCCGAGCGCTACTAAGTATCGCATCCGCCGCAATGATGGCAAGACATGGACAAGTCTTGCTGACATAACAACCAATAGCTATACCGATAAGGCTGTAACTAACGGAACAACATATAAGTATGTGGTATATGCATTCGTGAACGGCGGATGGGGCGATGCGTCCGAAATTATTTCCGCTACTCCTGCAGTTGTTGAAACTGTTGCAAAGAATGTAAAGGCTGTAGCAGGTGATGGCGTGATCACAATAACATGGGATAAGGCTTCCGGTGCTACTAAGTATCGTATTCGTCGTAACGATGGCACAAAGTGGACAACTCTGATTGATCTCGCTGCTAATTCCTACACCGATAAGAGTGTTACAAACGGTACTACATATAAGTATGCTGTATATGTATACGCAAACGGTGCATGGGGCGAGGCTTCGGCAATCGTTTCTGCTACTCCCGGCAAGGTTGAGACTGTAGCTAAGAATGTCAAGGCTGTTGCAGGTGATGGTAAAGTTACTATTACTTGGGACAATGCAACCGGCGCTACTAATTATCGCATTCGTCGCAACGACGGTACAAAGTGGACAAATCTGATCGATCTCACCACAAATTCCTACACCGACAAGAGCGTTACAAACGGCAAGACATATAAGTATGCTGTATATGTATATGCAAACGGTGCATGGGGTGAGGCTTCGGCAATCGTTTCTGCAACTCCCGCAGGCGCTGCTAGCGTGGCAGAGAATGTCAAGGCAGCAGTAGGCGATGAAAGTGTAACACTTACATGGAATGCTGTTGCCGGCGCAAGCGAGTATCGCATACGCCGTAATGATGGCACAGGCTGGAAGAACTTCGCTGATATTGCATCTACCAGCTATACGGATACAGCTGTTACAAACGGTACCACCTACAGGTATGCTGTATATGTATACGCAAACGGTGCATGGGGCGCTGCTTCTGCTATAGTAAGTGCCGTTCCTTGTGCAACTGTAGCAACTAATGTTGAGACATCTGTTTCCGCTGGTAAGGTTATTCTTACATGGGAGGCTGATGGCGCAACAAAGTTCAGAGTTCGCCGTAACGATGGCACAGGATGGAAGACCCTTGTAGATGTAGCATCCACAAGCTATACTGATGCGAGTGTTACCGGTGGTACTACTTACAAGTATGCTGTATATGTATATGTAAACGGTGCATGGGGCGCAGCTTCTGATATAGTGTCTGCTAAACCCTGAGTATCGCGTAATATTTGAATAATATCAAATAGCAATGAAGCCATCGGAGAAATCCGATGGCTTCTTTTTTGTGCGAAATGTAGATATATTTGATGTGGTGATAGTCAAAACGCACAAGATTGCAGTAAACACTTGACGGTATGAGAAGGGATATGGTAAAATAAAAAATGGCTAATTATGACATATTATCAGAAAGGATAATTACCATGAGACACAATAATATATTCAGAAAAGCGGCTGCTGTTGCTGTTTCGGCAATAATGGCGGCCACCGCAGTGCCTGTGACATCATTTGCTGCCATAGATATGGAGGGATTTCCAAGCGGTTACACATATCCTACTGAAATGCGTGGTCTAACTGCATTTCAGCTGGTAAGCGATATGGGAGCAGGCTGGAATCTCGGTAACTCGCTGGAGTCCGATTACAATGAGACTTACTGGGGCAATCCCAAGACTACATTCGCAATGATCGAGGGTATTGCAGATAAAGGCTTCACTACTCTTCGAGTACCCGTGCGCTGGGATGATAATTACTCCAACACCTCCACCTACACTATAAATGAAAGCTACATGGACAGAGTGGAGACTGTTGTAAACTACGGTCTTGCAAACGACATGTATGTTATTCTGAATGTACATCATAATGATCTTCAGCATAATGTTCCCAATACAGACGCTATCTCAGCTGAGTTGTCTGCGGTCTGGACACAGATAGGCAATCGTTTCAAGAACTACGGAGATAAGCTTATATTTGAGGTGAACAATGAGCCTCGCTGCAAGGAAGACTGGACAGGCAATGCTGATTATTATGAGAGCGTTAACCAGTGTAATGAAGCTGCTCGTGCAGCTATCAGAGCAACAGGCGGCAACAACACGGAGCGCCTCATCATGCTGCCCACTTATTGTGCTTCAGGCGATGCGGCTAAGGCTGCTGCGTGGACAAAGAATTCCAATGATGACATGATAGCTGCATCTATCCATGCATACCTGCCTTTCGGTTTTGCATTCTCTGACGATACAGAGAATGGAGCTCATTCCAACTGGCTGGCATCTGATCTTCAGGAGCTTGGGTATTTCTTCGAAAGAATGGATACATACTTCATCAGCAAGGGCGTTCCTGTAGTCATCGGTGAATTCGGTGCAACAAACAAGAACAACACTGCTGAGCGTGAGAAGTGGGCAGAGGCATATATCAGCCTTGCCAGACAGTTCCCTGAGCAGGATATCCCCTGTGTAGTATGGGATAATCACTATGTGGATACCAATAACCCCGGAACCGAGCAGTTCAAGCTGTATGATCGTAATTCCCGCACTTTCATCTATGATGGCATAGCAGAAGCTATCACCTCGGGCTATAACGGCAACCCTGACTATGAAACGTCGTCTGCGGGAGATATCGTTATAAGCACCTCCCCTATTTCTATGTCGAATTGGTCAAATTCCGCTATCGGTGGCGATTATGTCATGAACCTGAAAGCAGGCGAGTCGATCAAAGCAGAGTATACGGGAGATGCGCCCATAATCGTTCTGCAGAGCTGGAGCGGTGGCGGTGGATGGGTAAAGGTTTACCCTGACAGTGCATCTAATGGTGTTGCTACATTCGCTTATGAAACATTGTTGCGTGAATACGGCGGCTCGTTCTCGCTGCTCAATCAGGCGTATATATCAGCAGCAGAGGGTTCTACAACTGTAACAAAGATCTACATCCCTCAGTCTGCGGCTCATACTCATAATTATAATGGCACAGAGAAAGTGACTCTTGCAGCCACTGCTACTACTTATGGAAGAAAGACAGTGGCTTGCTCGGTAAGTGGTTGTGACGCTGAAAAAGTAGTGCTTGTTGATAAGTTGGCTGCAGAAGAACCTGTTGCTCCCTCTGCACCTGCGAATTTTAAGGCAGCTGCAGGTGAAGGAAAGGTAACTCTCACCTGGGATGCGGTGGAAGGTGCTACTTTGTATCGCATCAGACGCAATGACGGCAGCGGCTGGAAGAATTATAAGGATTTGTCTGCTAACAGCTGGGTGGATACGAATGTAAGCAGCGGCACAAAATACAGCTACGCTGTATATGCATGGGCGAATGATCTGTGGTCTGCGGCGTCGGCGATCGTCAGCGCAACTGTACAGGGCGATGTTAAAGTGCAGAATGTTAAGGCGACGGTGGGAGATTGCAAGGTAACCCTCAGCTGGAGCGCAGTTTCCGGTGCTGTAAAGTACAGAGTGCGAAGAAATGACGGCAGTGGCTGGAAGAATTATGCCGATGTTGCGAATGTCGGATATGTGGATACAGGAATTAATGCAGGCGTCAAGTATAGCTATGCTGTTTATGCATATGTGAACAGTGCATGGAGCGCTGCCTCGGCAATCGTTAATGTAGTGCCTTCTACTGCTTCTGCTGACAAGATAAGAGTGGATTCAATCGAAAACGGCATTACACTCACATGGAGTGCGGCTACAGGGGCGACAAAGTACAGAATACGCCGCAATGACGGTTCCGGCTGGAAGAATTACAAGGATCTTAACTCTACAAAGTATGTTGATACATCGGTAAATGCAGGCACAGTGTATCGTTATGCGGTATATGCGTATGTGAACGGTGCATGGAAGATGCTCACTGGTATTGTCGGTGCCTCTGCTGTGTTTGATAAGGTACAGAACCTGTCTGCATCCGCATCTGATGGAGCGATAACTCTGACATGGGATGCTCTGAGCGATGCAACAAAATACAGAGTCCGCAGAAATGATGGCAGCGGCTGGGTTAATTATAGGGATGTAGCAACGACTACCTGCGTGGACACATCCGTTGCTCATGGCACAACATATCGTTATGCGATATATGCGTATGTAAACGGCGGATGGGGCAGTGCGTCCGCTATAGTGAGCGCAACTCCCACTGCATAAGTGGTGCATAATTGAATCAGATAGTGGCACAGTATATGCACTGTGCAGCTTTTTACCTGTGTAGTTTCCTTGACAAACAGGGAGGCGTATTGTATAATTGTAGGCATGATGATTGAATGTAAGGTGGTGTATGCATGAGCGATATCAGAATATTCGTTTCTCATCGCATAGACCTTAACAGCGAGCTTGTTGATAATCCGATTTACTGTCCCGTAAGATGCGGTGCGGTATATGATGATGTTCATCTTATGGATATTTGCGGTGATGATACCGGCGATAACATTTCGGATAAAAGAATGAGCTACTGCGAGTTTACTGTTCAGTATTGGGCATGGAAGAATATCAGCGCAGACTATTATGGAATGTGCCATTACAGAAGATATCTGTCGTTTTCGGAAAAAGCTTTCAGAGCTGACAGGAATGGTATCGTTTTGTCTGATATGCTTACTGATATATCTAAGAAGCGTTATGGACTGCTGGATAACGAACATATGAAGGAGATCATATCCGCAAACGATATAGTGACCTCCTGCGCTGCAGATGTCCGCAAGATGGACACTCCTGCCGGTCAGGTGAATACCGTGCGTGAGCTTTGGGAGGCACAGCATGGAAGGCAGATAGATAAAGATATCATAGATGTAATGTTCGGTTTGATAGATGAGCTTTCTCCCGAATACAGTGCCAGTGCCAGAGAGTATTTCAATGGCAGTGAGCACAGAGGATATAACTGCTTTGTGATGCGAAGGGAGTATTTCGATAAGCTGTGTCGTTTTCAGTTTCCCATATTGGCAAGGATAGCCGAAGTAGATATGAATGGCTATACAGCTGATATGAAGCGTGCGCCGGGATATGTCGGAGAGATGCTGTATGGTATATTTGTGTACCATGCTGAAAAATATCTGGGAGCAAAGGTGAATAAACGGCAGTTGGTGCTTTTCCTGCGTACAGACAAGAATGGTGGCAGGCTGAAGGTGTATGCTAAATATACTGTAATAGGAATCGGCAAATGTATAAGGGCGATAGTGGATCCGATATTCCCTAAGGGCAGTAAAAGACGCGAGAAACTCAAGGATATCTACTATGGTGTGATCGGAGAGAAGCACCGCAGAAAATAGGCTGTGGCAATATCGAGTGCTGACAATTTAATTGCGAATGATAGAAAACTGCATTACACCATGCAGTTTTCTTTTTTGCGTGTAATAACATTAATGTGAGTAATATTTCTTAAAAATAATACCTGCTACGCTATGAAGGGCGAAGCAGGTATTTCTGTTCAGGGATATATTGTGTTAACCGTTGGTCGGAATTTTATAAATGAGACAGTTCCTCTCGAAGCACTTGTGCATGTTGTTCGAGATCGGACAGCTTCTTGCTGTCATAATCCGTCGCTGTACCTGCTACGATAGCCGCAAGCGGTCTGATGCGCTGTGTGTCGATAGCCTTCAGCTCACGCTTGATCTCTGCGGCTCTCAGACGTGCAAGCCTTGCCTGCTTATCCTCTTCGCTCTCGACAGGCTCAACAAAGATGTCGGGGTTATCATAATTCTGCAATATAGGCATATTTTCCATCCTCTCTTTCTGCGATGTCGGTTATCTCTGCCATTGTTGGTCTGAGATCAACGGGATCGATATCACCTGATGTGCGCACCTGATAGTAGCGCTGGCACTTTTCAAGTTCAGTTGCAGGCTCGGACGGGATAAACGGAGTTGCAAGTGCTGAGTTTTCAAGCTTGATCCATTCGAGATCGATGTGGTCTCCTGCGGATGCGCCGTATACATCCACAAGAATGGAAAGCTTCTTTGCCCCTTCAGGGATATGCACAGTGTTGCTGAACATGCCCGCTACACCGTTCGCTGCTCTGACGAACGCATTAGCGAGAAAACTGTTAGCTTCATTACCTATTCTAGCAACTACCGCAAAATAGCCGTCGGCTGCGATGGCACAATCCGCAATATTCACAGACAGTGTCAGGCTGCCGCTGAAGTTGCTGAGGTCGTATTCGCTGATCTGGGAAAGAATGTTCAGCGATGAAGGTGCACCATCGTTGCATTCACAGCGTATTCCATTATCGAGAACAGTGATTTTTGCCGCGACGGAACGGCTCTTCCAGCAATCCACTGTGTAGCCTGAAGTTGAAGTCGGATCGTAGCCATGTCGTTCTGTGAGCCAAGGAGTTGTTCCTGAGTATTGTCTTCCTAAGACCGCTTGGCCTCCGACTTCATTCACAGCGTATTCCATTATCGAGAACAGTGATTTTTGCCGCGACGGAACGGCTCTTCCAGCAATCCACTGTGTAGCCTGAAGTTG